>JAFSKJ010000085.1 GCA_017449025.1 Prevotella sp.
AGGTTATTAAACAAATTACAACCTCTTTTACACAACGCTATTCATTCGTCTTAGCAAGTGCTCGTTATGAATTATTAACGGCATAACGACTGCATTCCGAATGAGCAAATCATATTCCAAGAGGGGACTGAGTAGTTACCTTTTCCGGAATAGGTGGTTAATAATGCTTAAAAAATGTGGTAAATGGTTGTGTGTGTGCGGAAAAAGCAGTACCTTAGCGCGTTGAAACACAAATTTTTATGTACTAACTAATAAATAATTGTTATGAAAAGACTTTCAACGCTTATTGCTGTGGCTGCTCTGACCGTTAGTGTCAGTCAGGCACAGGAGGTCACTGTTAATGAGTATAACGGTGAGGGAACGCTCATTAAGAGCTTCAACAGTGAGGTTAACTTCAAGGCCGACGGCAGCGACGGTCAGGTGGGTTACAACAAGTATGTGCTCTACAATGACGTGCTTTACTCTAAGGGTGCTACAAGCAAGCAGTACCGTGTTGCTGCCGAAGGCTCTTCGGTCGACGTCAATGGCTATACCGACTCAAACAAGGCTAATGTGGTGTTCTTGATTGAGGGTGAGGAAATTGACGGTGTTACCCTGGCTTCTCACGACAATGTTGTCATCCGCGCCTCAAACGGCCGTGCAGCATACGTGGCCGAGGGTGAGGTGACCGTGACCAGCTTGGCTTCTGGTAAGTACAGGATTACCGTAGGTTGCTTCGACACATCAAAGGCCGGCAACACCGCTGTGTTCACCTTCGGTCTTGGCAGCGACGAGTTCACCGTTACTTCCGCTGGCAACAACCTGTCGGAGGTGACCAAAGATGTGGAGACCTACGGTGCCGACCTGGTATGGAAGGCCAGTGGCAGCGACACTAAGAGCATTGACTACATCTTTATCCAGCGCACGGGCGATGCCGGAGCCGAGACGAAGTACTACTCGTATACGGTGAACGCCGTTGACGAGGGTGGCAGCGTTATCAAGGAGATAGCCACCGGCTCTGCTGCCGAGGGCACAACAGCCAAGGTGCCTTATCCTAAGTATGTGCTGCAGAACGGTTCGCTGCTGATGGCCGGAACCACAGGCAAGGAGTACAACGCATCGTTCGAGCCTTCTGAGGACGGGTATGTGTTCAATGTCAGCTATGCCGCTACCGATATTAATAATGTAGTCTTCCTTGAGGAGGGCGAGAACATCCAGGGTCTGACACTCTGCGAGAGTGCCAACACCAAGATACGCAGCTCGAACTCAGCATCGGCATACGCAGCCGATGGCGACGTGGCCATCACCACACTGCCTGCCGGAGCCTACAAGCTCACAGCCCTTATCTACGACAGTGCCAAGACCCCTGACAGCCACTGGATTTTCAATGCCGGCGACCAGCAGGTGGCCGACCTCAACTGCACCATAGTGAACATTCAGGAGATAAGCTCCGAGCCGTTCGCACTGGCACAGGAGAGCACCATCACATTGGCCCAGGGCGGCAGCAACGAGCGCGGCCTCGATGCCATCTACATCCAGCAGGTTGACGACATAGACGTGGGCATCCAGAGCGTGAGCGCCGAGACAGCCGACGGTAATGTCTACAATGTGGCCGGACAGCAGGTGAAGAAAGCTGCCAAGGGCATCTTCATCCAGAACGGCAAGAAGGTGGTGAAGTAAACGAAACACCCCTCTGCTTCAGAGAACAATAGCTTCAAGGCCGCTTTAGCTGATGCTAAGGCGGCCTTTGTCGTGGCCCATGCCGTCATGGGTGTGAAAAACGGAGAAAAAGTTTGGCTGGTAGCGATTATTTTAGTACCTTTGCCGCCGTGTAATGCAACCATAGGTTCTGTTCCCCATGCAATTCACCGACCGCATACGCCAGGTAAAGATACTCTTGGTGGTCGCCGCAGTGATAATAGCGGTGGCCTCGCTGTTGGTGTCGCACGTGCTCGTGGCCGACCTTCAGCGCGAGGAGCGCACAAAGATGGACCTGTGGGCAAAGGCAATGAAATACATCGACCAGGCCGAGGACGAGGCTGGGCTGGCGCTTGCCCTCGACGTCATCAAGGGCAACACCACCATCCCCGTGATAGTGACCTATCCCGACGGCACTGTTGCCGACTTCCGCAACATCAGCGACTCAGCCAACGTGGAAGCCTACGCCAAGCGTATGTACCAGTCGGGCGACACCATACGCATAGACCTTGGCGAGGGCGACTACCAGATGGTGTGCTACGACGAGTCTACGATGCTCAAGCGGCTTACGCAGTACCCCTACTGGCAGCTCGGCATAGTTATGATATTCGTGGTGGTGGCCATCTTCGCCCTGCTCTCGTCGAAGAAGGCCGAGCAGAACAAGGTGTGGGTGGGCCTGTCGAAGGAGACAGCCCACCAGCTTGGCACCCCCATCTCAAGTCTCATGGCGTGGGTGGAGATACTTAAGGAACAGTACCCCGACGACGAGCTTATACCCGAGATGTCGCAGGACGTGAAGCGCTTGGAGCGCATTGCCGAGCGCTTTTCCAAGATAGGGTCGCTGCCCGAACCCGTCGACGCGTCGATGAACGAGGTTGTGGCCCACGTGGTGGACTACATGGACCGCCGCACGTCGAAGAAGGTAGAGATGGCATGCCACCTGCCCAGCCACGACGTCACGGTGAAGATGAACGCCTCGCTCTTCGAGTGGGTGATAGAGAACCTCTGCAAGAATGCCGTCGACGCCATGGAGGGCAAGGGGCGCATAGACCTGACGCTGATGGACGAGCAGAGCAGGGTGGTGGTGGAGGTTGCCGACACAGGCAAGGGCATCCGCAAGAAAGACATCAAGAACGTGTTCACCCCCGGGTTCACCACCAAGAAGCGCGGCTGGGGCCTCGGCCTCTCCTTAGCCAAGCGCATAGTGGAGGAGTACCACAAGGGCCGCATCTTCGTCAAGCAGTCGGAGGTGGGCGTGGGCACTACGTTCAGGATAGAACTGAAAAGGGCTGGTAAAGCCTGAGAGCATGGGCGACGGAGGAGTAGAGTAGGGGGGAGAGCAAGGTGAAGAGGCAATAAAACTAAAAAAATAGGGGAAATATTTGGCTAATTCTCCTTTTCTTCGTACCTTTGCAGCCCGAAAATGTGTCTATATGTGTAGCTTGGAGCAGTTTAGGATTGATTTGAAGGGTCTTACAGCTGAGGAGACGACCTTGGAATGGGACTTGGACAACCACTTCTTTGCGGCTCTCGGCGAAACGGAAGTGGAAAGCGGAGTGTTGCATGTGTCGCTGTCTATACGCAAGGCATCCGGCTTTTTTGAACTCTTCTTCCATACCGTTGGCACAGTAGACGTGACGTGCGACCGCTGCCTCGACCTGATGGAGCAGCCTATAGAGGCCGACAACCGACTGGTGGTGAAGCTCGGAAGCACAAGCTCAGAGGACGATGATATCGTGACGGTAGACGAGAACGAAGGAATGCTCGACACGGCGTGGTACATCTATGAGTCTATAGCACTGGCAATACCCATCCAGCACGTTCACGCAACTGGTAAGTGCAACGCTGCTATGACAAAGGCTCTGGAAGAGCTGTCGGCCGACCGAAGCGGCGATGAGGAGTCCAACCAGCCTGTAGACCCCCGATGGGAGGCTCTTAAGCAATTAAGAATTGAGAATTAAAAGGTAAATTGTTGAATCCGTAAATAAAATTAAATTATGGCACATCCTAAAAGAAGACAATCGAAGACTCGTACCCTCAAGCGTCGTACCCACGACAAGGCAGTAGCACCCGCACTGGCAGTATGCCCCAACTGTGGTGCCTACTACATCTACCACACCGTATGTCCCTCTTGCGGATACTATCGTGGTAAGGTGGCTATCAAGAAAGAGGACGAAGTGGCTGAATAATGAGCAAGATCAACGCGATAATCACCGGTGTTGGTGGCTACTTGCCCGACTACATCCTTACCAACGAGGAGTTGTCGCGCATGGTAGACACCAACGACGAGTGGATAATGACGCGTGTTGGCATCAAGGAGCGCCGCATTCTCACCGAGGAGGGTCTTGGCACCTCCTATATGGCTCGTAAGGCAGCCAAGCAACTGTTGCAGAAAACTGGCGTAGACCCTGACACCATAGACACCCTCATCGTTACCACCTCCACCGCCGACTACAAGTTTCCTTCCACGGCAAGCATTGTCGTGGGCAAGCTCGGCTTGAAGAATGCCTACGCCTTTGACTTCTGGGGCGCCTGCTGCGGCTTCCTCTATGCATTGGACCAGGCAGCCATGATGATCCAGAGCGGCAGGGTAAAGAAGGTGATAGTGATTGGAGCCGACAAGATGTCATCGGTGGTAGACTATAAGGACCGCCAGACATGCCCGCTCTTTGGCGACGGCGCAGCAGCAGTGCTGGTAGAGGCTACCGACGAGCAGGACATAGGTGTCATGGACAGCTACTTCCGCTGCGACGGCAAGGGGCTTCCCTTCCTGCACATGAAGGCCGGCGGCTCCGTCTGTCCCCCCAGCCACTTCACTGTGGACCACCGCCTGCACTACCTCTATCAGGAGGGTCGCACGGTGTTCCGCTATGCTGTGACCAACATGAGCGACGACTGTGCCCTCATAGCCGAGCGCAACAATCTGGACAAGAGCAACATCAGATGGGTGGTGCCCCATCAGGCCAACATGCGAATAATAGAGGCCGTGGCCAAGCGCCTTGACCTGTCAATGGACCAGGTGATGGTAAACATTGAGCACTGCGGCAATACGTCGGCTGCCACCATACCCCTGGCCATCTGGGAGAACGAACACCTGTTGCGTAAGGGCGACAACATGCTCTTCACCGCCTTTGGTGCCGGTTTCGTGCATGGAGCCAGCTACTACAAGTGGGCGTACGATGGTCAGTGACTGACAACTGATAATTGACAATCAATGCACAAGGCGGGATTCGTTAACATAGTCGGGAACCCCAATGTGGGCAAGAGCACACTCATGAACCAACTCGTGGGCGAGCGCATCAGCATTGCCACTTTCAAGGCTCAGACCACGCGCCACCGCATCATGGGCATCGTCAATAAGCCTGACATGCAGATTGTGTTCTCCGACACGCCCGGCGTGCTGAAGCCCAACTACAAGCTCCAGGAGTCGATGCTCGCCTTCTCAGAGTCGGCACTTACCGATGCCGACGTGCTTCTCTACGTCACTGACGTGGTGGAGAATCCGGAGAAGAACATGGACTTCCTTGAGAAGGTGCAGAAGATGCAGATTCCCGTAATCCTGCTTATCAACAAGATTGACAGCCTCACCCCCGGCCCCTCTCCCAAGGAGAGTGGGGATGGGGGTGAGGCTCTTGGAAATATTGTGGACAAGTGGCACTCGCTGCTGCCCAATGCGGAGATACTTCCCATCTCTGCCAAGAACAAGTTTGGCATTGACATGCTTTTGAAGCGTATCTGCGAGCTGCTGCCCGAGAGTCCCGCTTTTTTCGACAAGGACCAGCTGACAGACAAGCCAGCGCGGTTTTTCGTCTCAGAGATCATCCGCGAGAAGATTCTGCTGTACTACGACAAGGAGATACCTTACTCGGTGGAGGTTGTGGTGGAGCGCTTCAAGGAAGACGAGCGCAAGATACACATCAGCGCCGTCATCTATGTGGAGCGTGAGTCGCAGAAGGGCATAGTCATAGGCCATCAGGGTGTGGCCCTGAAGCGGGTGTCTACCGAGGCGCGCAAGGCTTTGGAGCGTTTCTTCGACAAGCATATCTTCCTTGAGGTGTTCGTCAAGGTTGACCGCGACTGGCGCTCGTCGAAGAGGGAGCTTGACAACTTCGGCTACAATCCCGAGTAACAAGAAAAAATCAGGGCTGTGCGGATTCCGTACAGCCCTGATTTCTTACTTGTCTATCCTCAGCACAGGAGCAATCTTGTTGCATGGCTTCGGAAGCGTTACCTCCAGTCCGGCGTCCGTCTGCACAGCCTTCAGCTTGCCGTGTCCGAGCAGGTAGACGCTGCTGATGCGCTTCTTCATGTACTTGTTGCCCTTTGCTAACGACGTGATGATGATTTTGCCGTCGGAAGGCCACCCCATAGGCGTGGCGTAGAGGTGGCGCTTGGTCTGGTTGAAGCGTATGTCGCGGCAGTCCATGCCGTTGTACTGCCCCTCGTTGAATCCTTGCGCCCTCATCTTTATGTCCTTGTCGGCAACGGGGCCTTCGCCGAACCTTACCCACGGCCTTGTTCCGAAGATGCTCTCGCCGTTCTGTGTCATCCACGCCTCCAACTCGTCGAGAAAGGCGGCGGCCTTCTCGTCGTAGGTGCCGTCGGCTCGCAGGGGAATGTTAAGCAGCAGGTTGCCGTTTTTCGACACAATGTCCACCAGCTGCTTCACCATGTTCTCTGCCGACTTGTAGCCGCGCTCGTAGGTCCTGGTGTTGTAGTGCCAGTCGCCTATGCAGTTGCAGGTCTGCCAGGGTTCGTCAATAATCTCGTTGGGTGCCCCGCGCTCCACGTCCCATGTTAGTGCCTTCCGCTGGCTGTCGCTGAGAATCTTGCCGAAGACCACTCCCCGCGGGTTCTTGTTGTAGAGGTGGGCGGCAATCTTCAGTCCGGCGTCGCTGAGGGGATAGAAGGGCAGCACGGTGACGTCGAAGTAGATGAGGTCGGGCTGGTAGCGGTTGATGGCATCGAGAGTGCGGTCGTAGAAGTTTGTAACAAACTCACGGGAAGGCGGGCATGCGCCGCCGCCCCAGGCCCACTGTCCGTGGATGGCGCCGTTGTCCCACGACCCCTTGCTCATGGGGTGGTTCTGCTGGTATAGCATCTGCGGGTCCATTCCTTCCCACCATTTTCCCTTTCCGTCGTTTTTCGTCAGGTTGCCGTCGTAGTAGATGCCAGCCTTGTCGCCCTCCAAGTCGTAGCGCTGCGAGGGTTCGAACCATGTCCATGCGTGGTCGGCGTGGAATGAAATGCCTAATGGCAGTCCTGCTTTCTTGGCTGCCTTGGCCCACTCGTCGAGTATGTCGCGCTTGGGGCCTATGTTCTTTGAGTTCCACGGCTGGTACTTGGAGTCCCATAGGTCGTAGTTGTCGTGGTGGTTTCCCAGCACGAAGAAGTACTGTGCTCCGCAGCGCTTGTAGCGTGCCACAAGGCTGTCGGGCTGCCAGCGCTCAGCCTTGAACAGTGGCAGTATGTCCTTATAGCCGAACTCCGAGGGGTGTCCGTAGTGCTCCACGTGGTATTTGTACTTGTTGTTTCCCTCCATGTACATCTCGCGTGCCATCCAGTCGCCGGAGCCTTCCACGCATTGTGCTCCCCAGTGTGCCCAGATGCCGAACTTGGCATTTCGGAACCATTCCGGCGTCTGGTGTGTCTCGAGCGACTGCCATGTGGGTTCGTACTTCCCCTGCTGCATAGGCTCATGCTCTTCGCTGACAGGAATCCTGTAGGTCTCTTGTGCCGCTGCCGTCATAGTCAGGCAGGCCAGTGTCAGTGCTGTTGCTAATCTTTTCATGTGTGGGTATTGGTTAGTGATACAGTTAAAGTCATGTATGGCGTTGCAAAGATAGTGAAAAAAGTTGAAAAAGCCCTTCTTGTTGCAGAAAAACATCCTAAGGTAATGGAAAATGGATAATAATCATTACCTTTGCAGCGTCCAATCAGGGAACGCGGGCGTCCTCGCCCGCTACCGATGCGGGCGAGGGCGCCCGCGTTCCCTGTTGCAAAGCAGTGTAAAAACCGTTAGTTATATAGAAACCAAAACCAGGAAAGAAATGATTATCGATGCACACAGCCATTTGTGGCTACGACAGGACACCGTCGTCGACGGCAAGCGTATACTCTCTCTGAAGAACGGCCGCAGCATTTTCTTCGACCAGGAGGTGCAGATGTTGCCCCCCTTCATGACCGACGGCAGGAACACGGCAGAGGTGTTCCTCTCAAACATGGACTACGCCCAGGTGGGGGGAGCGGTGGTGGTGCAGGAGATTATCGACGGCTGCCAGAACGAATACCTCGCCGAGGTGCAGCAGCTCTATCCCGACCGTTTCTTCTGTATGGGCATGGCATGGAATGTTGCTGAGGCAGAGGCTGTTGCGGCCATGGGCCTCAAGGGTATAGCCTTCCCCGGCCACCGCATGAAGCAGCCTCTGACAGAACTGATGCCAGTGTTCAAGAAGATGGAAGAAAGGGGGTTGGTGCTCTCCATGTGCCTTGCCGACGACGAGCGTCAGATAGGCCAGATGCGCGATGTCATTCAGGAGTGCCCGCAGCTGCGTGTCGCCATAGGCCATTTCGGCATGGTCACCACGCCGTCGTTCCGCTCGCAGGTGATGCTGGCCGGCGAGGGCGATAATGTCATGATAGAGTCGGGCGGCATAACGTGGCTCTTCAACAGCGAGTTCTACCCCTTTCCGTCGGCCATACGCGCCATCCGCGATGCTGCCGGGTGGGTGGGCATCGACCGCCTGATGTGGGGGTCGGACTATCCTCGCACCATCACCGCCATCACCTACCGCATGTCCTACGACTTCATCTCGAAGAGCACGGAGCTTAGTGCCGACGAGAAATCCCTTTTCCTCGGAGCCAACG
This sequence comes from Prevotella sp., assembly GCA_017449025.1. Classification (GTDB taxonomy): domain Bacteria; phylum Bacteroidota; class Bacteroidia; order Bacteroidales; family Bacteroidaceae; genus Prevotella. The sequence continues at coordinate 8,545 of JAFSKJ010000085.1, forward strand.
CCCGTCGTTTCTACGGTTTCACCCATCTGCCTGAGCTTCCTTACATCAAGAACATGTCAGAGTAGTCATGTATCCTTTCCGCCGGTTTCCTCCTTGCACTTGTCAAGGTATCTGCCTACGTCGGCTTGCAGCCTGCGGAAGGGCTCCGAGAGCGAGTAGGCAGTGTTCTTCTTGAGCATCACCTTCACGTCCTGCAGAGAGTTTTCGTAGCACGACATCTCGTTGCGCTTCTGCGTCTTGTGGGCAGCGGAGTTGTATATCTCGTTCTGCCGCTCCTGTCGCAGCATGTTACACACCTTGGAAAGAATGGGAGCCACTACGGTGTCGAAAAGATGGTGGCCCTGTATATATAAATAGGTGGTCTGGGGCGTCACTCCCAGTTGCCTTATCTCGTCCTTCACTGCCAGATACTCTTCCTTGGCATTGGGAAACATTCGCTGCAGCTCACGTATCCTCACCCCCACCTTCCGCCTGATGTTCTGCAGCGAGTTGGCGGGAAACTGCACATTGAAGCCGCCCGGGTCGGTGGTGCGGTTGAAGTCGGTGATGGTGAATCGCGGATAGTTGCCGTTGCGATATAGCATGATGCTCCACACGAACAGCGGGAAGATTATTTCGCTGTACTGCTGGAAGTAGTCGCGGAAGTCGAAGATGCGGTGGTCGTTGAGAGTCACGGCCACGCACACGTTGTGCAGTGACGGTGCGTAGCACTGATAGTTTTCTATTGCGTAGACGTAGGTGTGGAAAATGTATGGGCTGTCGAGAATCCGCTTCGATGTGGGAGTCTGCCCCTGCAACAGATAGTCGTAGTCGGCATCCACGCATGCAATCATGTCGCGCCCTAAAGGCTCGCCCTTAAGGAAGTTCATCAGCACCGACTTCTTGCCTCGCGTCAGGTTGCCCTTCGAGGGCAGCATCACCTCGAAGTATCGGTGGCTGTCCTCAAACTCGCTGAGCACCGTCCGCCAGAAGTAAATGTCGTCGTAACTCTCGACGTAGGCAACAATCCTGCGTCGCGACCGTGTAGACTTCAAGGCATTGGCAGCCTCGAAATACCGGCTGTTGATGTTGTCCCTAAGGCTCCTTGCCATAATCCCTGCCCCTTACCTCGTGATGTCGCTCACCTCGGTTACGGCATCCATCCATCCGTTCATGATAACAGCCGGCGAGTGAGTGGTGAGTATTATCTGTACGTTCGGGTTCAGCTCCAAGCAAAGGTCAATGAGCCTTTTCTGCCACTCTATGTGCAGGCTCACCTCCGGCTCGTCCATGAAGAGCACGTATGGCAGTCCGTCTTCCACAAGCACGGTGAGCAGTATGGCCAGCATCTGCTTCTCGCCCGACGATAGCTGGTAGGGCATTAGCGTCTCCCCAATCTGCGAGAACCTTATCTCGTTCTCCGTGCGCACAATCTTCTTTCCCGTTTCCGAGAACAGCTCGTCCACAATGTCCTGAAACCGTTTTTTCTTCACCGACAGCTGCTGGGCGGCGTCGGTGTTGCCAGCCTGCAGCTCCGCAATTATGCGGTTGCCAATGTTCACCTGGTAGTCCAGGTATTTGCGCTGCAGGTTGTAGAGCTGTATGTCGAGCAGCGACCCGCCGCCGACCCCTGCCAGTGCCGAGAGCGCCTGTCGCAAGAACCCCTCTCCCTCGGCCAGCGACTGCTGCAAGTTTGAGTCCAAGGAGCGAATCATGTCGTAGCGTATCCACCGGGCATCTTCAGGCACCACATTTATCTTCACGCCCTTGAGCATGTGCGACGGGAACTCGCCTCCTGCTGCCAGTCCGCGCACCACCCTGTTGATGATGGTAGACTTGCCCACACCATTGATGCCGCTGAGTATGTTCACCCTGGGCGACAGCTCCCACACTATGTGCTTCTTGCCGCTCCAGAGCGACTCAATCTCTATCCTGCTTATGTAGTCTGCGTATTTCTGCATTCTTCCTATCTGTTTTTGTTGGTTGTAATTATTCTAAAGCCTCTCGCTGGTTTCCTCATCCTATCTGACGAACACCCTTACCGAGCCGTCATCCATCTTGGCCATGTTGATTCCTCGCCGTGGAGCCGTGAGCCTATGCCCCTGAAGGTTATAGTAGCCAGTCACTACAGGCGAGGCATTTATGCTGTTGGGCGTTATGCCCGAAAAGCCATCTTCGCCGTAGTATCCCTTTATTATGGCATCCTTGAGGTCGGCCTGGTTAAACTCAGGCACGCTGCGGTGCTCACCCTCAGAGAGTCCCATCCAGTAGAACGTGCCAATGTCGTTGGCCTTAGCCTGCTCAACAAAGTAACGAGCAAAGGCAAGCATGTTGCTGCGATAATTGTCATAGCCCTTGTCCGTGCTTGTACCCCATTCCCCGAAAATCACCGGCGCACCTTTTGAGGCGAGATGCTTCTTGATGTCGCTTATGGTCTGGTTCACCTCGCTCTTTGCGCTGCTGAGGTTCTTTACGTCAATATAAGAGTGCACCTCAAACACAATGTGGTTGGCGGCGGCGTCGGTGGGCAGCTTCATCTGCTTCAGCGGGTCTTGCAGGTGGCTGTTCCACGAGCCGCTGCCGCAACAAGCCCCGTAGGTGGAGACTATCAGGTTGCGCTGCGCATTGTTGCCGCCTGTTGAGCGCACGGCATCCACGAAACTCTGTGCATAGCTGTTGATGGCCTTGTATGCCGAGGCGGCAACGCTGGCATCGTAATTGTTCGAAGTGGCAAACGATGCGAAGCACCATGAGTCGTAAGGGTCGAGCATCTCGTTGTAGCCCTCGAACAGCAAGTGCTCGTCGTAGTCCCTGAATTCCTCGGCAATCTGCTTCCATACTGCCTCAAAGCGCCCTTTCTGCTGGGCATAGTCGTTTTCGCTGGCCTTGAGCCATGCCGTGTTGCCCGCGCCCGTGTCGTGGTGAACGTTGAGAATGCAGTACATGCCTTGGCTCACAACATAGTCCACCACCTCGTGCACCCGCTTCATCCATGCCTTCTTGACTGTAGAGCCTATATCGTCGTTGGCTTTGTCCCAGGCAGTCAGCCCCTGCTTGGCATCGCTCCACTTTACAGAGCTGAACGTTGCCTCCATGTGAGGCCACCAGGTCACAGGCACGCGAATGGCATTAAAGCCCGCCTCCTTCATCATCCTCATCAGCTCCGCTTTCGTCACGGGCTGCCCCCAAGCCGTCTCGTAAGCAGAAGGGGAGCGGTCAGTCCAAGCCTCAATCCACATGTTGTTCACATCGCCCGAGTTGCTTTCAAGCGTATTGCCCAGGTTCCACCCCACACGCATGTTCGAGACGGCCGAGCTTGCCGTCTCAAAGTCCCCCGCCGCCGCCTCATAGGCGACGACAGCCAGAAGCATTGCCGTTATTATTCCGTGTTTCATCTGCAGTTAAGCATTATGGCTGCAAATATACAAATTATTATCGAAAGCGCAATGCCTTTCACCAAAAAATCTTTGTCAGTACAATGAATTATGATTACCGTTGCTACGTAAATAGAGGTTGTGCCCGACACAGACCAAAGGATATATTACAATTTTTTATGAAATAGGGTGTCAGGGTGACAGAATGCCCTGCCACAAAGCGTTTGCACCCTTTTTGAGGGTGACAGAGGGTGACAGGAGGGTGACAGGTCTGACAATGGACTTTACACACCATGTGCCATTGGATTTTCGTAAAGTGGCACTTTAGCGCCGTAAAGTGGCACTTGATTTCCGTAAAGTCACACTGACGGGCTGTGTCCTCTTCCTTATACCTCATGTAAGGTTACTATGCGCAGCCAAATGTCCCATAGGCAATAGATGCCATGCGCAGTTTAAATGCCCCAGAGGGGCATGATAGGAGTAGCCAGCCATTTCGCCGTACCTAAAGGCACGGCTGTATGGCTGGCTACCCCTATCTGATGCCTACGGCATCGTCTTCCGTTAGATATTCTATCAAACCTCTTGTTCATTTTGACAGATTTGTTCAGATTTGTTGGATTTCTGCCCCCATAGGAAGCAGAGTGCATTCGTAGTGTTCCTACTTCCGCTGGTCCTTCGGACACTGCGGCATTGAGCGAAGACGCTTTCAGCGTCATTTCAACCTTACCAGGTCGAAAATCTTTTTCGCTGAAAGATTTCTGCCTTTAGCTGAAGAAATTTTGGGGACTCCGGAGGAACATGTACTTTTGCATCAGAAATGAACCAAACACCAAAAAAGATGGAAAAGACAACAGACAAATCCAAAGCAACAATGAAAAAGATTATGTTTTATTCAATCCTTGCGGCATCAGTCGGAATAATAACATGCTGCTCGGCGGAAGACCCGATAGAGGAATTCTACAACAACGGAAACGGCAACTGGACAAATCCAAACAACAACTCTGGCACCACATCGGCCATAAACGGCGACCTGGCTACGTTCGACATTTCACTGGACACGGAGACCGCAGAGACTGACGATTACGCCGAGGCTTACTTTCCCGACGATGAGGATCAACTTGCCTACAACGACTTCTCTACGGAGGTGAACATAAACCTTTCGAACCCCGTGGCCAAGACCGAGAACGGCGTGGTGGTGACCGTCAATGGCGGCCATGTATCGGCCAACCACGCTGATGTGAAGAATGTGTGCTACGTGTTGAGCGGCACCACGGAAAACGGCTCCTTCACTGTGACGGGCGACAAGAAATATGCCGTGAAGCTCAACGGGGCAAGCATCACCAACCCCGACTCCTCCGCCCTAAGCCTGCTCAGCAGCAAGCGAGCCTTCATAGTCGTTGCCGACGGAACAACCAATACCCTTGCCGACGGAGCCGGCGGAAGTCAGAAGGGAACCCTGTACTGCAAGGGCAAGCTGCTCTTCAATGGCAGAGGCACACTCAGCGTTACAGGTAACACGAACAATGCCATACACTCTGCCGACTACATAGTGTTCAACAGAGGTAACAACATCTACGCAAAGTCCACCGCCAACCATGGCATCAAGGCCAACGACGGAATCTTCATCAATGGCGGCATAATCAACGTAGAGGTGACGGCCGATGCCGCCAAGGGCATCAACAGCGAGAGCCAGATAATCGTCAACGGCGGACGCACAACGGTGCTGGCAAAAGGTGGCGGCACCTACGACAGCATCGACCGCGAGGCCAAGGGTGCTGCCGGCATCAAGGCCGACTCCACATTCACCATCAACGGCGGCGAAGTCCGGCTCAAGAGCACTGGCACTGGCGGCAAGGGCATCAATGTGGATATGGAGGCCAACTTCAATGGCGGAAGCGTATACGTAGTCACAACGGGAGGGCAGTATAAGAGCAACAACGACACCTCATCGCCAAAGGGCATCAAGGCCGACGGCAACATCAACGTCAGCGGAGGCACCATTTGGGTGCGTACCAGCGGTTATGGCGGCGAGGGCATAGAGACCAAGAAGGAACTCAGCATCAATGGCGGCGAAGTGGCCTGCTACGCCTACGACGATGCCATCAACTCGAAGAGCACCATGACCATCAGCGGCGGCTACGTCTTTGCCCAAGGCCAGCACAACGACGGGCTCGACGCCAACGGTAACTGCTACATCAAGGGCGGCACCGTCTATGCCATCGGCTCCGGACAGCCCGAAGTGGCCATCGACGCCAACACCGAGGGCGGCTACAAGCTTTACGTCCAGGGCGGCACCATTGTTGCCATAGGAGGCTTAGAGAGCGGCTCACAGCTCAGTCAGTCGTGTTATCAGACACAGTCGTGGTCACCCGACACCTGGTATGCGCTGACCATAGGCGCCAGCACCCTTGCCTTCCGCACGCCCACCAGCGGCGGTTCAGCCCTCGTAGTCTCAGCCCCCTCGCAGCCCACCATTTCCTCAGGCGTTAGCGTCAGCGGCGGCAGCTCCCACTTTGCAGGCCTCGCCATTGCAGACGGCTCAGTAAGCGGAGGCTCCACAGTCAGCCTGTCGCAATACACAGGCGGCAGCAGCATGGGAGGGAATCCCGGAGGAGGCCCCGGAGGGTGGAGATAAACACTTATGAATTGCGAATTATGAAAATGGTTTCGTCGCCGCAGATGTTCCTCACTTTCATACGCAAAGGCCGTTCGTCGCTCACGATATAACCCTGCCAGAACTTCTGCGTCTTCACGCCGTTGATAATCATACGGCTGGTCTTGGGGTCAATCTTTATTTCAGCATCGGCGTGCCATTCCTGCGAGTCGGCACTGGTGCAATCAAGGCTTACCATCTCGATGGTTTCCAGCCCCTCTTCGCTGATGCGAAGGGGGGTGAATGTTTTGCGGTTGTCCTCATGCGTATCGTTGTACTTGTTCACCTGAGCCAGGCTGACTTCATTGTAGTCTTTGATTTTCTTGGCCACACGGTCGCTGAAGAACCACTTCAGGTCTAAGCGCCAGCGACGGAAACATCCGTCCTGAACCTCGTGGGGACCGTCCCATCGGGCTTTGTCAAGTTCGATGGTCTCGGCCAGATATGGCCGTAGGGGTTCCTTTACGATAAGGATGCGCGGGTCGGCATGCCGTTCTTCCTTCTTGAGTTCTGCATCGTCTATCTTGTTGATATAGTAGATGCGCACCTCCTTCAGGTCGATGTCGGCATTGATTTTCGTGATTTCCTCCACGATGCGACTCATCATGGCGCGGTCGAGCAGACGCTCCTGACTGTTTTTCAGGTCGGGCACGTAGACGGGTATCTTGCCTTTCTTCGTGTCGCTAATGCTTCCAGCCCAGAACTTACCAAGTCCGGCATCTTCTTTCAAGTTGGGAATGATTTCCTTCACTCTGTCCATCGTCTGGGCAGGATTGCGGAAGAGGGAAACACCGTCGTCCACCTTCATCACGTCGAATTCGGCACCGAGATTCTTAAGGCGGTCGCGGGTCAGCTCTATGCTGTTGATGCCAATGTCACAAGTTACGAAACGACGTCCTAACTTATGGGCAACGGCAGCCGTAACACCACTGCCTGCAAAGAAGTCGGCGACGAGCATGCCTTCGTTGCTGCTGGCTTTGATGATGCGCTCTATAAGTGTTTCTGGCTTTTGGGTGGCGTAGTCAATGCGCTCGTCAGCCTGGGAATTAACAGGATATATATCATCCCATATTCCGCCAATAATGCTTCCTTTCAGAGAGTCTAAATAGCGTTTGAAGCGTGGCTTGTCGTTTCCAGTCATCACAATGAGGCCTTCAGCACTTAATTTGTCAATATTCTCCTGTGAATAACGCCAGTGAGTCCCTGCTGGTGGTGCAAGTGTCTTTCCGAAGAATACTCGAGGCTCACCTGCTCCTGGTGCTGTCAGGTTATCCAACGCATATTTCCTTCCATCCTCGTCTACGTTTGAGTAATACTTTGCTATATGCTCTTGGGAGTGTTCTTTATATTGCGGATTCCAAACGAACTCTTCACACATAGTATATACAAAAATACTGTCATGAATCTGAGCGAACCCCTCGGTCTGGGCATGTGACGTAGTGCGTTTCCAGATTATCTCGTTTCTGAAGTTTTCCTCCCCGAAGATCTCATCCATGAGAATCTTCACGTAGTGTCCAATGTGGTGGTCCAGATGCACATAGATGCTTGCCTCGTCGCTCATGACGCTCTTGATGGCGCAGAGGTTCTCGTACATCCAGTTGAGGTATTTCTCCTTGTCCCAGATGTCGCCATACATCTTTTCCTCGAAACTCTTCATGTCATCGTGCGACAGTTCCTTCTCGGCTTCCTCTATCTTCTCAGCCAAAGCAGGATTATGGCGCAGATAGATTTTCTTGGCATAGTCGGCACCGCTGGCAAACGGTGGGTCGATATACACCAAGTCCACCTTGATGCCCTTGTCCTTCAGGTAAGCGCAGGTTGACACGCAGTCGCCGCGCACCACCATGTTTCCGTTAGGATTGCTGCCGACGGGTTCTTCGCGCAACAAATCATATTTCACCATGCCGCGCTCAATCACGGGAACTACGTCTCGGTTTCCACGATAGTCGAGCAGTCGGCGTGTGCGGACAAAGTTGCCGAGCACGGCCTGGCCTTCCAATGGTGTATAGAACGGGATATATTTAATTGCCATAAATTGATGTTTTTATTATCGTTTGAAAAACTCTTTGATTCGCTCTCTTGCATCTGCCTCCAACTGCTGGAGGTTTTTGTTGTCCTTATCGGCCTCTAAATAGAGGAAGTCAAACTGGGGCAGCCCCTTGCGGTCTTTGTTCAATTCCAGGAAGGTGCTGCTCATGTAGTCACGCTTGTCCTTGAAACTGTCGGCATAGAGCTGGCCTTTGGTCTCAATGATGAGCACGCGGTCGATGCTGCCATCTTCCCGTCGGCTCAGCACTAAGAAGTCGGGCACATACTGTTGCAAAACCTCCCAGTCGTCGTCCGTAAGTTTGTATGGCTTGATGATGAACGAGGTAAACTGCTCGTCGCCGTTGAAGTACATCTCTAAATGCTGCTCTTGGACTGACGCCATAATGTCGCGGAAGAAGGCCTTTTCCAGTTCGCTGTCGAATCGGTAGGGCAGGTACTGGTAGGTGGCATCCTTGTGGCGGGCATCAGGACTCAGCTGGTGGTCTTCCATGAACCTGCGCTCCCATCGGTTTGCCTTTTCCTCATCACCTTTATGGCGCAGGTGTTCAACATATTCGCGCTCCTCCTCCGTTAGGGCAGGCGGATTATCGTCGGCACTGACGATTTCTCTCACCGTCTCTTGGCTTGGGAAGTACCTGCTTTCGTCGGCAGGCAGGAAATCAGCAAGCTGCCTGTTGTCGTTGACAGTCTCTGTCACGCCGTCGTGCCTTATCACCATGATGTGGGCATCGCGGCGAATCTCTTCCCGGCGGTATTTCACGGTGCGCTCTGTGAGGAAAGCTCGTCTGACAGCCTCACGGATAGCCTCATGGTCGTATTCAGCCGACAGATAGGGTCCATCTTCTTTCTCTATGCTGATGTTTCTGAAAATATTTCTCAGCTGTGGTTCGTATTCCTGCAGCATTTCCTCGTCGGGGTAGTGTGTGCCTTCTTTCAGGATAAGGTAGAACCACTCGGTGAAGGTCATCGGCACTTCACGTCCTGCAAGGTCAGTGGTTGAGTCGAGGGTCTCAACCTTTATGTTCTTGGTGTCGCGCCCGTACAGATTAGCCCTGATGAGGATGTCGGGGTTCTCAAGCACGGCTTTTGTGTCGGGCTTCATCTCGCTGATTTTTTCCACATGGTTCAACTCCATCTGGTAGAAGGGTATCTCAGGTACACGCTGCAGTCCCATGCGAGAAAAGCGTTGGAAGCCTGGGGCGTCTTTTTCGCCAGCTGCGCGTATTTCTTCGAGCGAGGAATTCTGCTCTTCCCTAAGCTGTTGGTCCAGATAATTGGCATTGGCTCGGTTGAGCCAGATGAGGGCCGTCTCCTCCTCGTATTTCACGGCTTGGCGCAGACAGCGGCACGTGCGCTGCAGCACCGAGTTTTGCGGACTCTTGGTGTCGGGGTCGTATGGCATGATTACTCCTGTCAGGCTCTTGCAGTCCCAACCTTCCTGACCGATTCGAACCAAGAGGATGATGCGTTTGTTGCTGTCTTCATCGAGCCTTTGGAATTCTTGCTCAGCATCCTTGGGGGCGGGGAAAGTCTCGTTGCCCTCTTTGCCTCCCTTATGGTAAGGCAGTAGCACGTCGGTGGCGGCCAACCCGTACTCGGCCACTATTTGGCTGACCTGCGGATATACATCACGCTCCAGATTGGCAATGCTGCGGCAGAAGATGGCTAACTTAGCTTTGCGCAGTTTTCCGTCGCCTTCAATATCGTAGGCCACATCCAAGTAGTTATCCAGAAAGTCGCGCACACCCCTGTCCAGCAATTCACGGCTTGGCAACTCGCTGTCTTCTATGCGCGGGGTCTTGAGGAAATTCTTAATGCCGCTGGTTAGAGGATAGTAGTATACCACCGTAGCCATGCTGCTGTCTTTCAGCGGCTGTTCGGTGCCGATAGTTATTCGATATGGCTTCTTCAGATATGGTGTGCCTGAGAAGCCTATCATGCCGTTGAAAGTATTGCCTTCAGTCCACTTCTCAATGACTTGTTTCAGTTTGTTTTCCTTGTCTGCCACATGATGAACTTCATCAACAAAGATGGCTAAGTTAGGTATGCGGCCAATGACGTTGCGCAGTTCGTTGGCAATCCTAATGTGTTCCCATTCCTTCTTCCACTCTGCCGTCTGGAACTGGGAAGGCCGGGTCACTGTCTTATCCACCCTGTCGAGAATTACCTTTTCCGCATTGGTAATAGCCACCAGGCCCATCATCTCGTCGTAGGGCTGATGATTGTTGATTTTCAGGGCATTGGGATTCTTTATCTGATTACTGTCTTTGGCCGTCTTTTGCTGGTCAAGAATCTCGAAGGTCACCATTCTCCTTAGCTTGGAGGCTTCTGGTTCGGGTATTACCCATGACGGGTCGAAACGCATGATATTGCACAGGCTGGGCATGATACTTGACTTTGTGCCGCTCGGAGCAAATATCATGAAATTGTGTGCCCAAATGGGATTGCCCTTGTCTTTATTTGCGAAATATAGGTCTATGTATATGAAGGCCGCCATCAGGTAGGTCTTGCCCGCACCCATAGGCAGGCTGAACACGTAGTCGGTGTAGTCTTCATTGTAGAAGATATTCTTGAACACGGCCTCATAGTCAATGTCTTCGGCCTTGATGCGGAGAAGCTCTTTCAGCTTAGGAAGCTTGGGGGCGCTCTTGGGGTCGGGCTGGGCATACTGCATCAGGGCCATTGCCCCTGGGCTACCCATGATGGTGTGATAGGTATTTGAACCGTATTCTGCAGGGTTAAGCTCGTAGTCGGGGTTGTTAAACGTCCCTTCGGCAAACAGTTTCCAAAGTGGTTCGTTTCCACAGGCTATCTTCAAGTAAAGGTAGGTGCGTATGCTTTCTATCTGGGCGTCGCGCATCTCCCCTTTGCTTACTATGTAGTCGATGAAATCCTTCACCGTACAGTCGGGCGAGGCATACCACTGGTCTCTTTTATGTTGTATCAGTTCGTAAAACATGATTGATAATTCTTCTTCTGTAAGACTCAATTCGCGGCAAAGTTACGAAAAAAGTCTGTAACGAAAGACGGATTTTGGAGAATTAACGCAGAATGCACGTAAATAAAAGGCAAGACGGGGAAAAACGAGGAAGTTCAGTTTTTGGCAGAAAGCAAATTTGGGAGGAATAAAGAAGTAGTTAGGTTTCTTATCCGTAACCCAACTGTTGCCAAAACCGACGGGTTAAACTTCGTTAATCGGATAGGCAATATGGGACATAACGGCGCACCTTTCACCACCCGTTTCTGATTCCGCAAACTGCTATATTTTGCATAGCGATGGAACCTTTTCGTTAAGCCAAATGAGCAATGCCAAACTCGTTTGAGCATTGCCATGGCGAGAAAAGGTCGGATGAAATCCAACCAAGAAAAGATAGTAGTTTTGCAGCCGGAATTAAAAACG
>JAFSKJ010000086.1 GCA_017449025.1 Prevotella sp.
ACGGTAACCGGCTTCCTGTCGGTGTATTTCCAAAAATGCTTTCGGATTTCCCATGATGACAATTGAAAATTGAAAATTGAGAATTGAAAATTAATAGTCGCGCTGGATGTTGGCGATTTTCTCTTGGAGCTTTTTATTTTGCTCCTCTTGCAGCACGCGCTTGTACTCGATGGGGACAACCTGGATGAAGTCCTCGATGTAGCGGTGCCAGTCGTCGAGCATACGACCTGCGAGGGCCGAACCCGTGTGCAGATAGTGCTGATGGATGAGCTCGAGCAGTTCCTTGCGGCTGACGCTGTCCTCTACCAGCGAGAGCTCGACCATGTCCATGTTGCAGAAGTAGTCGAAGGTGTGGTCGGGGTCGTAAACGTAGGCCACGCCGCCGGACATGCCCGCGGCGAAGTTGCGGCCCGTCTTGCCCAGCACGACGACGCGCCCGCCGGTCATGTACTCGCAGCAGTGGTCGCCGGCGCCCTCGATGACGGCGATGGCGCCCGAGTTGCGCACGCCGAAGCGCTCGCCCACCTTGCCGTTGATGTAGAGCTCGCCGCTGGTGGCGCCGTAGAGGCCGGTGTTACCCGCGATGATGTTTTCCTCGGCTTTGAAGTCCTCGTTGCTGCGGGCCGGGGGCAGGATGGCGATGCGTCCGCCGCTGAGGCCCTTGCCGAAGTAGTCGTTGCACTCGCCCTCGAGCTTCAGGTTCAGCCCGCGGACGGCGAAGGCGCCGAACGACTGGCCCGCCGAGCCCTTGAACTTGATGTTGATGGTGCCGTCGGGCAGGCCCTGTTCTCCATATTTCTTCGCGATGACGCCCGAGAGCATCGTCGTCACGGCGCGGTCGGTATTCTTGATGGCGTAGTCGAGGGTCACCTCCTCCTGTCGGTCGATGGCCTTCTCCGCGGCGCGGATGATTTCCTCGTCCTTCACGCCGACGACGCGGGTGTACGCCCCGCGGTTCCAATAGAGCGCCTTGTCCGTCTCCGGCTTATGCAGCAGCCGCCCGAAGTCGATGGTGCGCCATTTCTCGATGGTTGCCGCGTCGGCGTTGGTGCCTGCTGTAGTGTGCTCGGCGGTTTCCCTGCCGAGCCCCCCGCCTGCGTTTCGTCCATTGTCCGCGCTGTCAGCGCGGTCTATCACCTCTATCATCTCCGTATGCCCGATAATCTCCTTCAATGAATGTACCCCCATCTCTGAGAGATACTCCCTCACCTGCTCGGCCAGGAACGTGAAGAAGTTCACCACGTACTCCGCCCGGTCCTCGAAGTGCTTCCGCAGCTCCGGGTTCTGCGTCGCCACGCCCATCGGACACGTGTTCGTGTTGCATTTCCGCATCATCACGCAGCCCAGCACAATCAGCGGCAGCGTACCGAACGAGAACTCGTCGGCACCCAGCATCGCCATGATGATGACGTCCTTCGCCGTCTTCAGCTGACCGTCCGTCTGCAGGCGCACCTGGTTCCTCAGCCCGTTGATCACCAGCGTCTGCTGCGTCTCGGCGAGTCCTATCTCCGGCGAGATGCCCGCAAACCGCATACTGCTGGCCGGGCTGGCCCCCGTACCGCCCTCGGCGCCGCTGATGACAATCAGGTCGGCCTTCGCCTTCGCCACGCCCGCGGCGATGGTGCCCACGCCGCTCTCGGCCACCAGCTTCACGCTCACGGCGGCCGTCGGGTTGATGTTCTTCAGGTCGAAGATCAGCTGCGCCAGATCCTCGATCGAGTATATGTCATGGTGCGGCGGCGGGCTAATCAGCGAGATGCCCGGGATGGCGTTGCGCGTCTTCGCGATAATCTCGTTCACCTTGAATCCAGGCAGCTGACCGCCCTCGCCAGGCTTCGCGCCCTGCGCCACCTTAATCTGAATCTCCTCGGCGTTCACCAGATACTCAGCCGTCACACCGAAGCGCCCGCTGGCCACCTGCTTCGTTTTGCTGCTCAGGCTCACGCCGTCCACCGCCGCGTGGTATCTCGCATTATCCTCGCCACCTTCGCCGGTATTGCTCCTCGTTCCCAATTTGTTCATCGCCAGCGCCAGCGCCTCATGCGCCTCGATGCTGAGCGCGCCAAACGACATCGCCCCCGTCACGAAGTGCTTCACGATGCTCTCCACCGGCTCCACCTCGTCGATAGGTGTTGGCTTGGCGGCCTTCTTGAACTTAAAGAAGTCGCGGATGAAGATGGGTGATTCCTTCTCGTCAACGATGGCCGCCCATTCCTTGAATTTCCCGTAGTCGCCCAGCCTCGTCGCCAGCTGCAGCTTCGCAATCGTCTCCGGGTTCCAAGCGTGCTTAATCCCATCCTTCCTCCATGCGAACTGCCCCTGGTTTGTCAAGTATGTCGCTGTATCACAGCGACCCATCTCGTGCAAGCGAATCGCGTCGCGAGCAATCTCCTTCAGCCCAATTCCTCCTATCGTGCTCACCTCCGTCCCGAAGTACCGCCTCAGCAGCTCCTCCCCCAGTCCGATGCTCTCAAAAATCTTCGCCCCCCGATACGAGCGTATGGTGCTTATCCCCATCTTACTCATAATCTTCTTCAGCCCCTTATCAACCGCCTTGATGTAATTGGCTTCCGCCGTCGCGTATTCCTCCTGAATCTTGTGGCGCTTCACCAAATCATCCAGCACCGCAAACGTCATGTACGGGCAAATCGCGCTCGCCCCGTAGCCTAAGAGCAGCGCCGCGTGCATCACCTCGCGAATCTCGCCGCTCTCCACAATCAGCGCCGTCTGCACGCGCTTACCCACGCTAATCAGGTAGTGGTGCACCGCGCTCACCGCCAGCAGACTCGGAATCGCCGCGTGCCGCTCGTCAATGTCCCTATCGCTCAGGATGATATAGTTCACTCCCTCATCGACGCTCGCCTCCGCCTCCTTGCACAGGTCCTCCAGCGCCTTGCGCAGCCGTTCCTCCGCGCCGTTTCGTCCATTGCCCGCGCTGCCAGCGCGGCCACTGTGCTCGGCGGTTTCCCCGCCGAGGTCGCCGCCCATCTCGAACAGCATCGCCAGCTTCTTCGTCTTGAATCCCTTATACCTTATATTACACAGTATATCCAGCTGCGTGTTCGTCAGCACCGGCTGTGGCAGTCGCACCATCTTGCAGTTGCTGGCATCGGGCGTCAGGATATTCGTCCCCACCGCCCCGATGTACTCCGTCAGGCTCATCACCAGCTCCTCACGTATCGGGTCGATGGCCGGGTTCGTCACCTGCGCGAACTGCTGACGGAAATAGTTGAACAGCACCTGTGGACGGTCCGAAATTACTGCCAGCGGCGTGTCGTTACCCATCGCCGCCACCGGCTCCTGACCCGCCGTCGCCATCGGCACAATCGTCCTGTCGATGTCCTCCTGCCCGAAGCCGAAGGTCACAAGCTTCCGCTCCAAATCGCTCACCCCGTTCTCCACGTGCCTGCCGCTCTTCAGCTTCTCTAACTGCACGCGGTTCTCGTTCAGCCACTCGCGGTACGGATGCGCCTTCGCCAGCTGCTCCTTGATCTCGCCGTCGTAGTAAATCCTGCCCTCCTGCGTGTCAATCAGCAGAATCTTTCCCGGCTGCAACCGGCCCTTGCTCACCACGTCGCCTGGCTCGAAGTCCATCACGCCCACCTCGCTGGCCACTACCATCATCCCGCTCTTCGTAATCGTGTAGCGGCTCGGCCTCAGCCCGTTCCTGTCCAGCATCCCGCCGGCGTAGCGCCCGTCGCTGAACAGCAGCGCCGCCGGCCCGTCCCACGGCTCCATCAAGATGGAGTGGTACTCGTAGAACGCCTTCAGGTCCTCGCTAATCGGGTTCTTGTCGTTAAAACTCTCAGGCACCAGGATTGCCATCGCCTGTGGCAGACTCAGCCCGCTCATCATCAAAAACTCAAACACATTGTCCAGGCTCGCGCTGTCGCTCATCCCCTCCTGCACAATCGGCCGCAGGTCCCTGATGTCGCCCAGCGCCTCGCTGTTCAGCACGCTCTCGCGGGCCTTCATCCACCCACGGTTGCCGCGAATGGTGTTAATCTCCCCATTGTGCGCCAGCAGCCTGAACGGCTGTGCCAGCTTCCACTTCGGGAACGTGTTCGTCGAGAATCGCGAATGTACCAGCGCCAGCCCGCTCGTAAAGTACTCATTCGACAAATCCGGGAAATACCGCCGCAGCTGTCCGCTCGTCAGCATCCCCTTATAGATAATGTTCTTAGTGGAAAGGGAACAGATATAAAAAGCCTCACCCCCGGCCCCTCTCCAAGGGGAGAGGGGAGTAGATAGTTTTGCCAATGCCTCTACTCTATTCTCTATCCTTTTCCTTATTATATATAGTTTACGGTCAAGCTCTGACACATTGCTATGTAGGTAATCACTCCCCTCTCCCCTTGGAGAGGGGTCGGGGGTGAGGCTGTTGGGGTATGTTATAAACATCTGCTTGATATCGGGCTCCACCTCCCTCGCCGCCGCCCCCAGCACCTCCGGGTTCGTCGGCACCGCCCTCAGGTGCATCAACTGCAGACCCTCGCGCTCAATCTCCTCGATCATCACAGAGAGAATCTCCTGCTGCGCCTTCCCGTCCTTGGGCAAAAACACAAGTCCTGTTCCGTACTTACCCTTCTCAGGCACAGGAATACCCTGCAACAGGATAAACTCGTGCGGAATCTGTACCATGATACCGGCGCCGTCGCCAGTCTTGTCCCTGGTTTCCGCCCCTCTGTGCTCCATATTCTCCAGCACCTTCAGTGCATTGTCCACCAGCTCATGACTCTTCCCGCCATGAATATTCACCACCATTCCCACGCCGCACGCATCATGCTCGTACAAGCTTTGGTAAAGCCCTTGCTGCGAATATGCTTCATTTTGTAACCTTTTCGGTGTTTGAAGTTTGCATTTTGCCATATTATCCTTATTTTTACTTTCCTTTTGTCTTTTTTCGGCTGCAAAATTAATACATTCTGTTTGTTTCTCCAAACTTTTACTTACTTATTATCTTCAAAAACGCCTCTTTTGACACTTTGCATAAAATCATCCCTATTTTTACAAAAAGTGTAAGCATTCCGTCTTTTCCACCCCCTTATTTCTTGCACTTTGACATTCCGCCCCACATAATAACTCTCGCACGAAAAAGCCGCCGACATCCATTTTCAGGACATCGGCGGCATACGTTCATTTTAAGAGATCTTTACGGCCTTTGAGCGGACGCCGAAGCGCATGGTTCCCAGACTGGGCAGGGGGATGGAGTGACCCTCGGTGGTCCACGTGCGAATGACTTCACCTGCGGCATCCCAATCCGCCTTGATGACACCTGCAGAGATTCCGCTGTGGGTAGATGCCTCTGCGAACACTTTCTTCTCCTGGATGGCGTTGTAGAGGTCGGGGCGCATCACGAACTTCTTCACTCCAGGGTTCTTGCCGATTTTCGGCACTCAGCGCGGTGCAATCACTTTAATAGCCATAATCTATTTTTATTTTGTGTTGATAATTAATGAGCCCTTTTGGCTTACGCCGCTTTCCCGTTTAGCGGGAAAAGCTCAAATGTTAGTTAGTCTCTGTGTCGTCTGAATATGCCTCAAAAGCACCTGTTAAGAGAAAACCTTGCAACTATTAATGCGCGCTATTTCCAGATTTAAATGCCACGCAAAAGGCGCAGAATCGACAAAACGAAATGCCGAAAGCGACCAGCAAGGCAGACAGGTACCAATGCCCGCGGGTCTGTGGCGGATTGCCCCGTAGTAGTGTTGAAGCCGCTGTAATGGCTGTGGAGCGAAAGGGGCAACATATTTCAGCCGGATGAATTGTACAACTTAACCCGTTTAAGGAGGACACAATGCACGAAGCAAGTCCAAAGACGGTAAAACCATTTGAGATTGACCGCTGGCTTATCCAGCGGGCATGGTTGAAGGTACGGGAGAACAGAGGCAGTGCGTCTTGTCGAGATACCGAAGCCCAACGGCGGCAAACGCCCGCTTGGCATCCCGTCAGTGACAGACCGCATCGCCCAGCAGGCGGCCGTGATGTACATGGATCCCTCGTTAGACCCCGTCTTTCATCCAGACTCGTATGCATACCGTCCCAACCGCTCCGCACACGATGCCATAGCCAAGGCAAGGAGCCGCTGCTTCCAGTATGCATGGGTGCTCGACATGGACATATCCAAATTCTTTGACACTATAGACCACGAGCTGCTCATGAGGGCAGTGCGTCTGCACGTCACGGAACGCTGGGTACTGCTCTATATCGGGCGATGGCTCAAGGTTCCCTATCAGCTGGCAGACGGGAGGCAGGTAGAACGCACCATGGGAGTGCCGCAAGGCTCAGTCATAGGCCCCGTTCTGGCTAACCTCTTCCTGCACTATGTGTTCGACAAGTGGATGCAGATACACCATTCCGACATACCCTTCGAACGCTATGCGGATGACACCATCTGACACTGCCGTACACGGGAACAGGCGGAACGTCTGAAAGCAGAGCTGACAGCACGCTTTGAACAATGCAACCTCAAACTGAACGAGGAGAAGACAAGGATTGTCTATTGTCCCACAAGCAACCGCCCCAGGCAGGACGGTAATGCTCCCGAGGAGTTTGACTTCACGCTCGGCAAAACAAGTATATTTGCTTTGCTCTCGCTTAATCAAATGGTCCTGACTTCATCATCCATCCGCGCCATCAAGTAGCGTAGACTGGAAATCAGGCAGTTGCGAAAATCTGATGGGTGAATTTGGGTGAATCGGTCTTTTTTTTGTACCTTTGCCCCCATGTATATACGAAAGAGGAAGAACCCGTCGGGCGGCATAAGCGTGGCCGCTGTGGTCAAGCGACATGGGAAATCAAGGGAGGTGAAGATATTTGGCACGGCGGACACAGATGAAGAGGTGTCAAAGCTGTATGCCGATGCCCAGCACTGGCTGCAGACCAACGGCAATCAGCTGCCGATAGACTTCGAGGACGAGCGTGGCCGTGAGCGCGAGGAGACCCGGCGCGTTATCGGCAACATGGACGCGGTGCTTCTGAACGGCACGCAGCTGCTTCTTGGCCAGGTCTATGACCGGATAGGCTTCAGTCAGGTTCCCGATGAGATACTGCGCCATCTGGTGATTGCCCGCGTTTCACAGCCGAGAAGCAAGCTTGCGACAGTGGCTTACCTGAAGTCGTACTATGACGAGGACGTAGACCTCAACCACATATACCACTACATGGACAAGCTCTACAACACCCAGAAGGACCTTGTTCAGCAGATTAGCGTGGAGCACACACGGAAGTATTGGTGTCCGCTAAAACTTCTGTTTCTCATGCGTGCGCGTGTATGTGCATGTGAGGCTTAAAAATCAGGGCTGATTCCTTTGAGAATTCAGCCCTTTTGATTTACTTTGCAGTCGCTAAACTCAAAACCAAAGTAAATCATGGGCAAAGGTACGAATTTTATCGGACAGCCGCTGCGGTGACCACATCTCCCTGACACTGACCGCAAAGGGTATTGCCGCCCTTACGCGTGAACTCTCAGAACGTCTGTTGGCAGAGAAAGCGGCACATGCCGACTGCGAAACTGACGCAGGCCTTTTGACTAAGCAACAGGTAATGGAAACTCTGTCTGTCAGTTCTACTACGTTATGGCTTTGGGAGCAGAAAGGCTACCTGATACCCGTAAAGATAGGTAGAAAGGTGTTCTATCGCTCAAAGGACATTAGCAATCTTCGCAACGGCAAATGATGGGAGGAGAGAATATGGAAAGCTTCGTTAAACTGAACCGGCGCTTCATGGAGTGGCGCTGGTATCATGACCCCGCCATGACTCACCTGTTTACGCACCTTATCATGCGTGCCAACTATTCTGATACGGATTGGCAGGAAGCCACAGTAAGACGTGGACAGCTTGTCACCTCGCGCCATGCGCTGGCAATGGAGACAGGACTGTCAGAGAAGGTTGTCAGGTGCTGCCTGCGTCAGCTTGAAAAGACTGGGAAAATAAGAACCGAGTCCACCCACCACTACAGCCTGATAACAGTCGTCAAATACACAGAGTATCAGGGAGATGGCACATCGATGGGCCAGCAGAGGGCCAGCGAAGGGCCAGCCATAGGCCAACAGAGGGCCACAATAGAAGAAGAGAAGAAGGAAAGAAAGGAAGAAAATGCCTTGTCCTGCCCCACGCCAAGCAAAGAGTCCTTGACGATAGCGGATACAGAGATGGATTCCCGGCACTTCATGGACTTCTTCAACCACGCTATGCAGTGCAAGCGGATAGCCCAGATTGAAGGAATTGATGCTAAGCGGCAAGAACTTCTCAATGCTTGCCTCAAGGAGTTCGGAAAGGATGCACTGTTCACTGTCATTCACAAGGCGGCAGCGTCCAGTTTCCTCAATGACGGTGCCCGGATTTCATTTTTGGCTTCCTTCGACTGGATATTCAAGCCCTCGAACTTCCGCAAGATACTGGAGGGCAACTATGATGACTATGTAAAATTCAACAAGAACAACCATGGAGCAGACAATACCAGTGGCTACCGCTCTGCCGATGACATCGTTAGCGGTGCAGCCGGAATCATCCTCGGCCTCCGCTCTGGCAGTGACCAAGCTCAGGAAGAGCTACCGGTCGTATGAGGAGTTCAACATGAGGGTCAACCCAGACACGCAAGCCGTGTTTGCCGCCGACGAACGCAAGACCATCGTGGGTGAGTATTCTACACTCGCCATGCTTGACCAGGCATTCGGCAACGGTGCAGCAGCATCATGGCTGGTGACGCTGATCACAAACCTGAATATCTTTGCCGGGTCAAGGAGCATGGACGACCATCAGGTCAGGAGCCTTGCCCTGCTGCTCTCCCAGGAATACCGCGACGTGAAATACTCCGTCATGCAGCTGTTCTTCCACCGATTCAAGTGCGGCGACTTCGGGAGATTCTACGGGAAGGTAGACCCCATGGTCATCACCTGCGCCCTGAAGGACTTTGTTGCCGTCTGCGACCAGAAACGTCAGCAGTTTAACAATGAAGACTTCGTACATAGGCAGCAGGAAGCCGCCCGACGTAAGGCAGAACAGGGAAAGCGCTGGGATGCCTGCCGACAGGAGCTGTGCGACAGGAGTGGGACAGAAGAGCAACGGAAGGCATTCTCCAGCCTCTCATTCTGCTGCTTTGACGAGGAGAGAGGTATTTTGCTGCTGTATACCACCCAAGATGAATTCCGTCTTTTAGAGGGGCCGTTTCTCCCACTGCTCTCCGAGGTATTCGCCAGACACTACCCTAAGGTCAGGTTGCAGTACAAACTCTACGCACCAAGAAAACACATGGAAACGGAAGCCATAGTAAAGCAGACCGCCATGAGTCTTCGCAAGACGAATGGACAGGACGGACACGTGGAGATACAGGCAGGCTTGAATGCTGCCCATGCCATCATCGGCAACAAACTCCAGCTCGATGAAGAAAGTGCCGGCAAGATGAGAGACTATTTCCGCAAACGCTATGGCGGCACACCAGAAGATTACATAAAGAGACACCAACCAACACACGCATAATCATGGAGAAAAAGGAGAAGGAAATGAAAAGGAATACAACCACGACAAACAGCGAGAAGTACCGGTTCCGCACACTGACCGGATATGACGAAATCGTCATCCATCTGTCTGCCAGTGCGGGCAAGTGGCTCGCCGGGACAACGAGGGCAAACGATGGAAGCTATATCAGTAATAGTACGTTACTATGGGACCTGGTGTCGCGGATGAGCCTGAAGGCATCGGTGAGCAAGGGCTTCCGCCATACACTGCACCTGTCACCGGGGATGGCGCAGTACTCCGAACTGCAGCTGCAGGCTGAGTGGGGCATGGGCCGCAAGGTCATCCGCCGCCTGCTGGCCCAGATGGAGAAGGTCGGACTCATCTACGTCCACAGGTCCACGGTCGTCTCGACCATCGCCTTTTCCTTCATCAAGGGATGGCGCATCAGCGGGAAGGAAGAGTTCGTCAAGAATCCTGACCACATCGAGTACTGCCCGTTTGGCTTGGAACAGGAAGAGGGCTTCTGAGAGAGGCCGTTATGCAAACAGGCTGTTCCCGTATCGGAATACCACCGTGCATTTTCAGCAAAAGCCGGAAACCGAAGCTTGCTCAATTACGTTTTTTACAGAACGAGATATGCCAAGGTAGCACCGTCCCCCACAGGCCGCTGTCCACCTGGCGCTCTCGTCCTGGTTCCCGAAATGTCACAGGGGGAAACCGGCGCTCCTTGACTCGCACCTTGCCTATATATAATGATGAGTAAACAGTGAAAACTAAAACGGTTTTGAAATGAAGAATAATACTAGCAACAAGAAGAGTCCCCAACGGGTTATGGACCCGAAGGACAAGCGGAGCGAGATCGTGCACTTCAAGGTAAGTGCTCGTGATTGCCAACTTCATCAACGCCATCAACGGACTGTCATCGGAGGAGAAAAGGAGAATGTTCCGGTCACCTATGCTGATGGAGAAATGGATCAGCGAGGTGAAGCCCATCGCAGACGCAGTAAGTGAATTCATCCGTGAGATACGGAACAGGAAGATGCTCCGTTCACGTACAGCGAATAAGGAAGGAAGGGAGGTGATGTCATGATAGGGAAAGCCAAGGCCATATCGTATGGCATCAACGATCTCAGATACATCATGGGCGAGTCAAGGAACAAGAAACACCCTGAGAAGATCAACTTCATCTGCTGCCGTCATCTTCCCCAGGGACTTGACGCAATGGGTGTGTGGGAGTCAATGCAGGCCTCTTTGGAAGGACACGTCAAACTGAAGAACTCCCTTATCCGCATAGAACTGAGTCCGGCCAGAGAGAACACGGCCCACTTCACATTCAGGGACTGGGAGGGATTGTGGAGGGACTTCATGGAGGAGTTCGACAGGCAGACCATCAGGGACAAGAACGGCAAGGTCAGGTCGAAGAGGACGAATCTTGCTGGCAGCAAAGGCGTCATCTTCCTGCATGAGGAGTCAAAGGGCGAGGTTCCGCACCTGCATGGCGCCTTCTGCCGTGTGGATGAAGACGGCAACATCAACAACGACCACGACATCCACCTCCGTGCACAGCATGCCGCCGAGGCAGTGGCCCGCCGGAGGGGATGGAAGACGGCAATGGATGTACGTACTGGAAACGCGGAACACATCTCCTCTGTCTGTGAGGCTGTCCTGAAGGCCATGCCCGAATGGTCGTGGGCTGACTATGTAAGACGTGTCGAGAGTGCGGATGGCGGAAGGCTGCAGGTAAAGGCAAGGAAGACACGTTGGGGGCCCGTCAAGGGCTATTCCATCATCCAGGATGGCATCAGCTACAAGGCATCGGAGTTGGGCAGTGGCAGAAACCTAACCTATCCGAAGCTGGCTGAAACGTGGAGGAAACTTCATTCCACGGCAGCGCAACGTCCAGGAGAGAGACCGGCCACGCAACAGTCTGCCGTCAACTCCAAAGAAACCATCCCGTCCCCGCTGGAACCAAACGACAAAAAACAGCCACAGGCATGGAAGCCCATGCAACAGCCTGCCACAACCAATGCTTTGTCAAGTCAGGAAGCACAGACAAGACCAGGGATTGACTACACCGCCATGTCACCGGGATGCAGCCTAATAGACATAGACGTGGATGGCACGGAACATCGCCTCTATCTCCCTCAACATGTCCTTGATTTTTTTGATGGCGAATTCGACGATGCGGAAATCCTCAACTGGGAACCGCTGGCGAATCTCGCCTGCGCCTATTTTGCAGCGTTGCTTGCCCCTGATGCCCCATCATCTGGAGGTGGCGGCAGCTCTGCTAGCGATTCCGGCTGGGGGCGCAAGAAGGACGAGGACGACATGGAGTTCGCCCGTCGTTGTGCAGAGCAAGCAATGATGGAGATTGGAGTTCAAGTCAAGAAGAAATCACGCGGTATACACAGATAAGAAAGAAAGGAATGTAAAATGGAAGAGAACAAAATAACAACAGACGACCTCCGGCGAATACTCGACGTGAATCCCTCAGGTCAATGTATGGAAGGTGGAGCCAAGGCAGTCAGTGAGGGAGCCAAAGCCTTTGCCGATGCTACGGTGTCACTGAAAGAAGCACTCTCGCTCATGTCCTCAATGACAGGGCAAATCAGTGAGGCTACGACAGTCAAGATTCCCTATGATGCCATGCGACGGTAAGGGATGCTGGCGAGGAAGCGGGAGAAACAGCGGCCAGAATCATTCGGGACTCAGTAAGTGAGGCCATGGCAGAGGCAAAGATAAGAATGAAGCACGTGTTTATACCCGCTTCTGTCGCTACCTGTCTGCTGATTCTGATGCTTGCGCTGGTCAGCTTTACTGTATATGTCCTTGTAGGGAATCATGCGTTATGGCACATTGACATGATTTGGGAAATGGCATGGAAACTTGAGGCATGGCTCTTTTTATTGTTATGACTCTTTGGGCCTGCCATAAAGAGTGGATGTAGATGATAGAAGGAGCAGGCAGTATTCAGATTACGCTTGCTCTTTATCTCGCGGCCCACAATGCCTAATCATCTATCGGTTCTGCTGCGAATGCTTGCCTTTTATCAGTCGAAGCAAGTACTCCGCTGCCTTTGGCGCTTTCTCACGGGCTGTTGCCAGTTTGTGGGCAAACTCCTCCTCGGTGATATCGGAGTTTGGCTTTGTCTTGATTAGCTCCTGCATCAGGTTCAAGCCATTATCACCAATATGCAATTCATTGAGCATGGCAATCATGTAGAGCACTTTGCAGTCGGGTGTAGACATGTCGAACACATCGCCCATCATCACATTCACGGCATCGGCCTCCTCGTAGCGTCCGAGCCTGGCCAGACAGCGTGACTTCACATAGAGCGCTTCCTGGCATTGGTGGGGTAGAACTATTTGCCACCCCATCAAAGACCTTCATAAGCATGAAGCCCACCGCCTTTTCACATGATATACATGTGTTGTTGTTTTACAGAACATTATACTATTTCAGCTCCGGCCACCCGTCAGCCGTCCACGAGATGGGACGCTGAATGAGCATCGCGGCTCCGTTTTGGGTGGCGCTATAGCCGTGGCAGACGAAGACGTCCTCGCCGTCGAAGGTGTAGGCGGCACAGTGGCCGGCAGCCTCCCACTGCTTCTTGTCACCCTCCAAGAAGAGTGTGCCGCCGCCGTTGGCCATGTCCTTGCCCGTGCGGTCGAGGTAGGGGCCGCTGACGTTCTTGCTGCGCCCAACGGCGACACGGTAGTTGCTCTTGGCACCGCGACAGCAGTAGTCCCACGACACAAAGAGATAGTAGTAGCCGCCGTGCCTAAAGATGAACGGGGCCTCAATGGCATTGGTACCGGCAAAACGCGACGTGGGATTAGGCTCCGTGGGCTTGAAGCTTGTGTCGTAGCGGCGGGCAATGGTGCGTGGCACCTCTCCTTTGGCCATGTGCATCGTAGAGTCGAGCCGCGCCAGCTGGATGCCGTCCCAGAATGAGCCCCAGACGAGCCAGGGCGTGTCCTGGTCGTCGATGACGAAGTTCGGGTCGATGGCGTTCCAGTTGTCGCCCGTCCACTTGCCGTCGGCATCGCGTTTCCGCTCGTGCGACGTGACGATACAGCCCTCGTCCTTCCACATGATACCCATACCCTCCACCTTCAAGCGCATGATGGTGAACGACATGGGAGCGAACTCGTAGCTGAACCGCTTGCCGAACTTGCCGTAGAGCGTGGTTTGCGGTGCAAGCCTCGTGGGCTGCTCGAAGGTATTCTCGTCCTGGGCATTGCCGCTGAGGGTGATAACGCGGCCCGTGGGCATCACGTTGCTGGCACCGTCGATGGTGAACGAGCGGCGGTACGTCTGCTCGGTGCCGTTGACCCTCCTTGATGATGAGTTCGCCCCTCTGCTCGTCGTAGCCTGTCTGACAGAAGTGGCGGGTCAGGCTGGCCGGTTTGGCCGAGAGTATCTCCCTGCCGTCCATGAAGAGGGTGACCAGCTGGGGCGTGACCGTGATTTTCACGTCGTACCACTTGCCCCTTTCCACCCTCTGCGGCACCTGTCCACCCAGCACGTCGCTGGTACGTCCGCGGCGGATGGGCTGGATGGCCGACGTGCGGTTGTTCCAGCCGCCCATGTTCACCGCATAGCCGTTGCCACCGCGCTCGTCCATGCCGTAGTAGATGAAGAAGCCCTCGCTGCCACCCGTCTTGCGGGCCTGCAGCTCCAAGGTGTAGTCGTTGCTGCTGAACGAGGGGAGCAGCGACAGCGTGAGCTGCTCGTTGCCCGTCTGGGCCAGGGCATCGCCGCTGACGGCCCACTCGCCGCGCTGCTTCTCGAACTGCGCCGGACTGAATGTCGTTGTCTTGCCGTCGGCTGTTGTCACCTTGACATGGCGGTACTCGCATTGCGTGGCGTAGCTGCCCAGTCCGACGGTGCCGGCAGCGAAAGGCGCGGTCTCGCCGGCGGTCGTTGTCTCGCTGACGAACACATTATACGTCGGGCGATGCTCGGCAGCCATCTGCTGCACGTAGTAGGAGGCGCGGCCATAGACCTCGGAGCTGTTGATGTGGATGAGGTTGCAGGGCCAGTCGCGGCGGTTCTCGTTCTCGAAGAGCGGCGCATACGACGACATCTTCACCACGTCGCTGTTGCGCTCCATGCCCATGATGAAGGCGGCCTCGCTGAGTGCGGCCAGCAGGTTGCCGGCTCCCACGCCGCCGTTGCAGGCATACTCGCCGACGTAGATGTCGTGTGTGCGTGGTGCATCGTCGAACAGGTGGTTGTTGGCAAAGAAGAAGTTGGGGTCGCGGTACCAGTGAGGGTCAACCATGTACTGGCCGGGAATCTGCTCCAAGAGGCGGTCGGTATGTCCGAGGGTGTTGATGAACGTGATCTGCGGATACTCAGCTTTCAGACGCTTGAAGATGTAGTTGAAGTGGGTGACATACTCCGACCCTACGTTCTCGTTGCCTATCTCGACGTACTTCAGGGGGAAGGGTCTGGGGTGTCCGGCCTCGGCGCGCATCTTGGCCCACTTGTTGCGGGCGGGATCAGCCAGGGCGTAGTCGATAGCATCGCGGAAGTCCTGGATGACGGCATCCAGGTCTTCGTTGCTGCTCACGAAGTCGCCGTTGCGCACAGAGCACGACATGCCGGCGTTGTTGACGAACATGGCATCCATGCCGAGGTCTTCGCAGAACTGCAGGAACTCATGGTAGCCCATGCCCCAGGTGGCGCGGTAGCCCCAGAGGTCCCACTCGCCGCGGCGGGTCATCGGGTCGCCCAGTGTCTCCTTCCACTTCACGCGGTTTTCGTAGGTGGCACCCTCGACGATGCAGCCGCCGGGCCAGCGCATGAACTTCGGGTGCAGGTCGACGAGCATCTGTGCCACGTCGGCGCGTTGTCCGTTCTTGCGCCCCTTGAAGGTGGCCTGTGGGAAGAGCGACACGTAGTCGACAAGCATGGTTCCCGCCTTGTCGAACTCTAATGAGAGTTCACCCTTGGCAGTCGTACCGTCAGCAGTCAGTGTGGCAGTCAGTTCGGTCCAGTCCTTCAGCTGCTTGTTAGCAAAGGTCGTTGTGCCAAGCGATCGGCCCGTCGTGCCATCCACCAGTCGGGCGGTGATGGTGCCCTTGTAACCAGCCGACCTGACATAGCAGCGCAGGTCGTACTTCTCGCCTTGCTTCAGGCCTATGCCCCAATAGCCGGTGTTGGTGAGCACGGCCTTGCCGCCCTTCTGCACCTTCTTGATAGTGAGCTGCATGGCGTGGGGCGTATTCTTGTGCAACGGTGTCTTGGCCTCGATGACCTCGCCGATGACGGTGGCCTTCTCGCCGGTCACACGCCAGCCTGTCATTTTCTTCTCTTCCAGGTTCCAGGGGATGTTCCAGTTGCGATTCCTGCGGTGCTCGTAGTTCATGACATCGGGAGCGTAGGCCTTGCCGTCCTTGTAAGTCATGCCCGAGGGCAGCACGTGCTCCTCGAAGCCTCGGTTCTGCACCAGTTCGGCGTAGAGGCCGCCGTCGCCGGCGTGGCTGATCTCCTCGAAGAAGATGCCATAGAGGTTGGGGGATACCACGGCCCCTTTCTGGCCGAGGTCAATGCGGATGGGTTCCGTTTGTGCCGTCGCGGTGAGGACACTCGTCAGCAACAGTGCTGAGGCAAAAAGATGTTTCATAATGATATGGTTTTATTTGTAATTCTTATGTTGGATAGTGAAGCCGTCGTAGCCTGTGAGGTCGCCGCCGATGAATAGTTTCTCGTTCTCCTGTCTGCCTTTCAGCTGCCAGTCGAGCCAGGCGCGCACCATGCGGGCGTTGGCCCCGCCGTTGGGCTGCTCGTAGGTGCCGCCGTGACCGCTCTGTGTGTTGTCGGCCAGTACTACGGGCACCCGCTTGATGGCCTTGTAGTCCTGCTGTGCATTCTGCCACGCCACATCCGACGTGCCGCCCACGAGGTAGAGGATCGGGCCGTGCAGGTTCTTCAGCGACTTCACGCTGGCGTCGGCCATCGTCATCTTACCCATGCCGGCATTGAGGATGAGGTAGGTCTTCAGCCGTGGGTCGGCGGCGTTGGCCAGCACCTGTGCCCCGCCGCAGGAGTGTCCGGCGGCGGCTATCTTCTCGGTGTCGATACAATCATGATAAGGTGAGGCGGGACTGCAAATCCAGTCGAGCGCCCGCTTGACCATCGACGACGGCGTGTGCTGGTCCTTCTCGTGCTGAGCCATCATCTGCAGCTCGCCGATGGCAACCACCACGTAGCCGTAGGAGGCAATGTCAGTGAGCATGTTTTCATAGCCGATGCTGGTATCCATGCAGCCGCCGTTGCAGAAAATGAGCACGGGCAGCTTTTCTTTCTTGGGCTGGCCGGTGGCAAACATGCCGAGTCTGCCTATGGTCATGGCGGCATCAAGGTTTATGGGGCGATAGACCACGAAGTCGTGCAGCGACTTCTCGCGCACGGCCACCGCCTTATGACGTCCGCTGCCGCCGTAGTCGGGTACTTTCAGCTGCTCGAAGCTGACGCTCGTGTCCTGATGCTTCAGGTGACGCGCATAGAAGGCATCCATGGCCGGACGGGTGAACTCCAGCTGCTGGTCGAAGGCCACGCCATGATTGCCATGCACCTTCACATAGTCGACCGACGTGCCTGCCCGCTGCATCTTCACCACCCAGTCCTCCGTCAGGTTGGGACGCACGGTCGGGTCCTCGCCACCCTGCAGCACGAGGAATGGCGTCGCCGTCTTGCCGATGTAGCCGATGGGCCACCACTCCTTGTGGTCGGCCCACTCGCCGGCACGGCCAATCTCCGTGGGAGGCGCACCACCGACGGCACAAGCCACGCCGGCCGTCAAGCCTGCCATCAGCGACAGATGGCCGCCTGCCGAATGGCCGTAGGTGCCGATGCGCTGCGGGTCGATGCCCAGTTTCTGGGCGTTGCTCTTCATCCAGCGCACGGCAGCCTGCACGTCCTCGATGCAGGCGGGCAGCGGGGCTTCCTGTACCAGCCGGTAGTTCATGTTGCAGACCACGTAGCCTTTCATGGCATAGTCGACCATCAGCGTGCGGTAGACCATGTCGTTTTTCGACCCGGCACTCCATCCGCCGCCGTGGATAATCAGGATGGCAGGCCGGTTGGTCTGCGGTCCGAACAGCGGCTGTGCCACGTCGAGTACAGTACTTGAGCCCACATCGGTGCGATAGGCCACGTTCTCAGTCACGGTAATCTGCTTCTCTTGCGTCTGAGCTGCCACCGGGAGTGTCAGCAGAAGCAGAATCGAAAGTAGAATCTTTTTCATTTTCTCTTTGAGTTAGTCGTTATTTCTGTTACTTGGTGGCTGTGAACGTGACAGTGCTTGCGGGCATGCCAACAGCCTGAGCAGTGACGATGACAGGACCCAGATGGTCGGCAGCGACGATGGCCAGACATTTGCCCGACCATGCTTTACGCTCAGAGGCAAGCACGGAACTGAGGTCGGTCATGTTGCCGCTCTCCACGCCGATGAGGCGACCGCCCTTCACGCTGAAGCGAACCTGGTTGTCGGCAAGGGGGCAGAGGTTGCCATCCTTGTCGAGCACCTCAATGGTGACATGGGCTACGTCGGATGGGATGGCACGGAACGAAGGTCTGTCAACAGTGGCCCGCAGCTGGGCTGGTACACTGGCCGTGCGGATGACGTCCTCGTAGGTCTGGCCGTCGCGCTTGCCCACTACTTTGATTTCGCCTGGCTGGTATTCTACATCCCAAGTCAGGTGCAGGTCGGCAGTAGTGGCAAAATGCTTGCCGGGGTCGTAGGATGCCCAGCTGGGGTTAACGCCACGACGGGGGAACTCGGTGGCTTTCTTGCCGTAGGACTTGCCATTGACGAATAGCTCTACCTCCTCACAGTTAGTGAAACAGGCCACCTGCATGATCTGCCCTTCGTGCCCCTCCCAGTTCCAGTGGGGCAGCAGGTGGAGCACCGGCTCCTGGCTCCAGATGCTCTTGAAGAACCAGTAGCCGTCTTTCGGAAAGCCGCAGTTGTCGAGATAACCCGACTGACTGCCACGCGAGGGCCAGCCCGACTCGCCATAGTAGTCGATGCCCGTCCACATGAAGTCGCCGATAACGTAGTCGTAGGCCGTGGTGAAGCGCCAGCGCTGCTCCACGTCGATCATCTCGCTGCTTATCAATCCACGGTTGCGGCGGCGGAAGCGAGGCTGCTGCTGTTGCTGTGGACTGAAGCCGTCGGCTCCGGCGCCGAGCTGTGGCGGAGGCATGGTGCCCGGCCACTGGTACTGCCGGCGCGGGCCGCCCAGTCCGGTCGACTCCGTAGCCACCACGCGGCGATTGGGATAGGCGGCCTTGTCGATGGCATAGACCACCTCGCGGCGGGTACGCCAGCGGTCAGGGTAGTTGTAGCCGATGATGTCGTTCTCAAAGGCAGCGAGAAATTCGGGCGACGTGGGACTGTTGGATGCTATCTCATCGTTGCCGCTGGTCACAAGCCGTGTGTCGTCCAACCGATGGCAAATGGCAATCATCTCAGCGGCGGCACCGGGACCTTCAGCCGAGCGTTGGTCGCGAATCTCGTTGCCAATACTCCACATCACCACTGAGGGATGATTGCGATCGCGGGCCACCATGGCTGTGAGGTCGCGTTCGTGCCACTCACGGAAATACAGGTGATAGTCCTCTTTGTTCTTGGCGTTGATCCATTGATCAAAAGCCTCGTCCATGACAAGCAGCCCCATGCGGTCGCAGAGGTCGAGAAACTCCGGTGCTGGCGGGTTGTGCGCTGTGCGGATGGCATTGCAACCGCCACTCTTTAATATCTCCAGTCGGCGCTCCCACACACGCTCGGGTACGGCAGCACCCACGGCACCGCCATCGTGGTGCAGGTTCACGCCCTTCATCTTCACTTGCTGCCCATTGAGCAGGAAACCCTTGTCCAGTGGGTACTCGATGGTACGGATGCCCAGCACGTTGTCAACCTCATCAACAAGGCGCTTGCCCTCGGTCAATGTTGAGCGCAGCGTGTACAGATAGGGATGATCCAGATTCCATAGCACAGGATCGGGCACGCTGATGGTCTGTTCGTCAGTGCCCCTACTGCCAGCAGCAATACCGACACGTTGCTCCGCTCGTGCCACAACATTACCATCAGCATCAATGATGGTGTGGCTCAATGTCAGTTGCTTGTCTCGGTTATCGTCGTTCTCCAACTCCGATTTTACACGTATGGTAGCCTCTCTTTTCCGTCAAATGCATGGTGCTGTTGAACACGCCCCACTTGGCAAAGTGTGTGCGAGCCGTCTCCACCAGCCGAACGTGGCGGTAGATGCCCGAGCCAGTGTACCATCGCGAGTTGCCATGCCGTGAGTTGTCCACGCGCACGGCAAGCACGTTGCCCTTCGCGCGCAGGTAGGGCGTCAGGTCGTAGGAGAAGCTGGAGTAGCCGTAGGGCCAGGTGCCCAGTTCGTGGCCGTTGAGCCACACGGTGCTGAGCATATAGATGCCATCGAACTCTATGCTGTACAGCTTGTTCTTGTCGAAGGCTTTCACGTCGAAGGTCTTCCGGTACCAACCCATGCCCGTCGGGAAGAAGCCAATGCTTCCACCGCCAGGGTTTTCGCGCAAGTTATCGCCTTCTATACTCCAGTCATGGGGCACGTCAAGCCTTCGCCAGTCCATATCATCGTAAGTGGCAGCCTCAGCACCCATGACATCACCCTGATGAAACCGCCAACCGGCGTCCATGTTAGTCACTCTGCGGGGCTGTCCCACGGCGGATGTAAAAACGAGCAGTAGTGCCGCAAGCAAAATCTTTCTCATCTGTCGTTATCGTTTTAGGTGTTCAGCATATCTTAACTTTTCATCGTATGGCGTGATCGGCTCCCACGTCCTCGCCGTTCCAGGATTTCTTGGCCGTCCAGTCGCGGGCGGGAGCGGCCCAGAAGGGGTCGTCGGCGGGCAGGCCGAGGGGTAGCAGGGCGGCGGTGCAGAGGTAGAGGCTGCCAGTATTGATGTAGTCCTCTGACATGCGAATCTGACTGCCGGTATAGCCAATGCGGAGCCAGCCATTCGGATCGAAAGTGCGGGACTGTGAAAGCTGGTGCCGGATGACAGCCGTCAGGCCGCAGCGCACCTGGGGCCGGACTGACGCTGGCCGGCAGGATGTGCAGCAGGGCGGCATCGGCCAGGGCGTGGAACGAGCCGAAGCGATAGACGATGCTGCGGCCCGTGACGGGATAAGTGCCCTCGGGCGAAATCATGCGCTCCAGTTGAGCAGCCAACCGGGCGTGACGCTCGGTCTGCGTCGGCAGGAAGTCGGCTCCGTCCAGACCGTGCTTCTTCAGCACCTGCAGCGTCTCGGTGAACATGGGATGGATGACCAGCGAGTTATAGTAGTCGAGATGGAAGTCGGGGCCGTCGCCATACCATCCATCGCCCTTGTACCACTCGTTGCGGAAGCGGTTCACGCCGTACATCAGCCGCTGCATGTCGCACTCGCCCGTGAACTCCAGCAGAGCGCACTCTACAATGGAGGCGAAGAGCAGCCAATTGCACTCGTAGGGCTTGATGCCTCGCGACGTCTTCCATTCACTCACAAGCCAGTCGCGGGTCTGTTGGTCGAGCCGACCCCATATCTGCGTAGGGGCGCGCAGGATGCCCTCGGCCAGGAACGCCGCATCGACCAGCGGCTGCGAGTGGCGGCGGTCGAACATCAGGTGATCGGGCGACTGCGGGTTGACACCGTTCTTCAGCCCCTTCACCACCATATTTATATATTGCGCGCGCAACCGTCCCTCCTCTGTGTCATCGGGACCCAGTTCCAGCCATGGGGCGATGCCGCAAATGGTGCGCCCCACAGCCTCCAAGTAGGACACCTCGCGGCGCAGCGGCTCGCTTGAGAGTGACTCGAAAGGCATGTTCTGCTTCAGCGTCCCGGCAGCCAGATTCTCCAGCACAGGGCGGGCAATGCGGTCGAGTGTCTCCACCCATAAGCGGCGGTCGTCCATGCCTGTGGGCTTGGCCATCAGCTGTTTCATGCGCATCAGTGCCTCCACGTAATAATAGTCGCCGTAAGTCAGCGGAACGTCCACTTCGGCACCGGCGCGATGGAATCCTACGCCGTGCTTGATGATGAAGCCGCCCTGCTCGCCCTCCTTGGCCAGATACTCTGGGGCCGAGAGCGTGCGCAGTTGCTTCTTGGCCAGCGCAAGCCACTGAGGTGCCAGCTCCGAAGGGTCGAGCTGGCTCAGCTCGATGAGTGCCGAGGCCATGATGGCTGCCGCCGAAGCGTCGCGTTTGGCATTGGGTATGTCGGGCGCATCATAGTCCCAATAGGGCACCTTGTCCTCGGGCAGTCGAGGATGGTTCATCAGGAACTTGCCGATTTGCTGCGCCTGATGCAGATAGCGGGGGTTCAGCGTCTCGCGGTACATCATCGTGTAACCGTAAAGTCCCCATGCCTGACCACGTGCCCACGAACTGCCGTCAGCGTAGCCCTGATGGGTGTTCTTGGCGTGTGGCTGGCCAGTGATGGTGTCGTAGCTGACGACGTGGTACGTGGAATAGTCCTCGCGGAAGTGGTTCTTCATCGTTGTGTTGGCATGACGCTCGGCTATGCGCTCGTAGCGGCGGTCGCCCGTCTCGCGGGTCATGAAGCAGAGCATTTCCAGATTCATCATATTGTCGATGATGACGGGATATTGCCACTTCGGCCCCGACTCCCACGACTTGATAACCCCTAAGCGGTCGTTCCAGCGGGTGAGCAGGCTCTGTGTGCCCTCCTTGATGACGTCGAGATAGTGCCTGTTGCCGGTCAGCCGATAGCCCTGCCCAAAGCTGCAGTAGAGCATAAAGCCCAGGTCGTGGGTATTCGTCACCCGCTTGGCGGGCTCTACGCGGTCGGTGTACATCTCGGCCAGCTGGCGCAACTGCTGGTTGCCAGTGTTTTCATACAGCAGCCATAGCACTCCCGGAAAGAACCCCGACACCCAATGGTCGTAGCGGATGGTCTGCACCTCTCCCTTCTCAAACGTCCTTGGCAGGGCATCCTGTCTTTCTTTGAGTGCTTCGGCTAACAGCAACGACTGACTGGTGGCTCGCTGTAGTCCGCGCTCCACCACCTGCTCCATTGGCTCATAGACAGTCTGACTCTTCATGCTGACGGCTGTCAGCGTCAGCAAGAGTAAAGTGGAAATGGAAATCCTTTTCATCTTCAAGAAATTAATTTACCAGATGCTGCGGCTCATCTGCATGAGTTCGCGGTCGTGATGCTGACGCGGTTCGCACTTGTTGTCGAGAATCATGGTGACGCCGGTCTCCTCGTTGTAGGGTTCCCAGCGGGGCAGTCCCTTCGTGTTCGGGTTGCCGGTCTTGATGAACGAGAGCCAGATGCTGCTGATGAGCTTCTCGAACTTATAGGCTGCGGACGAGGCTCCCGTCATCTCGCGCTGCAGGCTGACGTTGTGGAGCATGAAGGGCAGCTCCATGCCGTGGGAGGCGCCGAGGGCATTGCTCGCGGGCTTCCACGTGAACAGATAAAGGTAAGCGGGCGCACCGCCCTGCGCGGCCTTGGCAGCAGCCTGGCGGACGGCTCCGGCGCGGAAACCAGTGTCAACGTAGGTCATCTCCTTCGGCTCGGCATTGGGGTAGGCTTTCTTGAAGGCGGCGATATACTGGTCGGCGCGGTCGCCCTGACGCTGGCGTACGGCGGCTTCGGCCTCAGCCCACGTCATGTCACGACTGATGTCGAAGGTGAACTCGTTGAAGTCGGTGCCGATGAGCATAGGTACATCTTTCGACACAGGTGAGGCTGGTTCGAAGGGATGCTGCGGCAGGATGGTGCCGTCGACTACGGGCGAAAAACCGCTACGGATGCCGCGTTGGGCCAGACGCTGCACAGCAAAGTTGAGCTCGTCGTAGGTGAATTTCGAGAAGTCGGCCTGCGCTGTTGCGGGCTGTCCAAGCTCCTGAGCGAGGGCGATGCCGAAGGGACGTGTCTGCTCGGGCAGGCTCTGTCGCAGCGTGGAGCCGCTCTGCACAATGGCACGCTTGAAGAGTCCCTTGGCCGAAGGCATAGCCAGCAAGGTCGACACCTTGCCGCCACCGCCCGACTATCCGCCAATGGTCACCTCGTCGGGGTTGCCGCCAAAACGGCTGATGTTGTCGCGCACCCATTCGAGGGCTTGACAATATCCTGCATACCGAGGTTGACGCTCTGCGCATAGCGACCGCCCAGTCCTGTAAGGTCGGCATAGCCAAGGATGTTCAGCCGGTGGTTGAGGTTCACCACGACGATGTCGCCAGCCTCGGCCAGTGCACGCCCCTCGTAGCAAGGCAGGTCATGGCCGGAGCCGCCGGAGTAGCCGCCACCGTGAATCCAGACGAAGACGGGACGGAGGCCTCTCCCCCCGCCCTCCCCTAAGTGGGAGGGAGCGCCGATACTTGGCGTCCAGACGTTCAGCACCAAGCAGCCCTTCTCGTCCATTGGCTCTGTCACAAACTGGTTGCCGAAGCCATAGTCCGTTTGGCTGTTGCGCTCGTTCCACGTCAGGCTCTCGTTCTGCGGAGCCTGAGGCCCGTAGATTTTGCATTGGCGGATGCCCTCGAACTTGTCAGGAGCCTGTGGCGGCATGAACCGTTCGGCCTTGGCATACTGAATGCCCTTGAAGGTGAAGATACTGCCGTCCTGATAGCCCTCGATGGTGCCATAAACGGTCTCTACGCGGGTGTGCTGTCCTGCCGTGATAGGCTGTGCCTGAATGACTGACACTGCCAGCGGTAACGAAAGCAACATTGCAATCAATCTCTGTTTCATCGTCTTTATTGTTTTCTTTAGATTCGTGATGTCTCTGGCTGGGAGTCTGTCCAAGTAGTCCATCGGTGTAATACCATACTCGTCCTTGAAACAGTTATGGAAATAGGACAGGTCTTTAAATCCGTTTTCGGTAGCGGCCTCTGATACATTGCGGTGTTCGTGAATCATCTGGTGAAGGCTGTGCTGGAGACGTACCTTGAGAATATAGTCGCTGCCTGAGAGGCCTGTCAGAAGTCTGATCTTGTAGCGGATAGCGGCATGGCTCATCTGGAGGCTGTCGGCAATAATCGCCAGTGTGATGACCTGTTTCGAGATATAACGCTCGATATAGGCATTGACATCGGCGAGGAACTGCTGGTCGGCCTGGGTATAGCTGATATGCGTCATTTGATTAATTTATAGGTTTTGGTCTTTCCGCCCGATGTTTTGCGGACTATATTGACACCTTTGCGGGGATGGGAAAGAGGGGTTCCGTCAAGAGTATAGTAGGTGGCAGCGCCATCATGGCTGGACGGCAATGAAATAGCGTCCGTGTCGGCGCTGTCGCCTTTGCGGACGAGTGACACATCATCGATGCGGCACCAGGCATTGGCGGCACCGTCGGCAAAGAAGCCTACTTCAACCTGTCCGCCAGTGATGGCCACGTCGTTGAGTTCCACCTTTGTCCATGCACTGACAGCTTTGGGCAGGTCGATACGCATAGTGTCGGAACCAACCTTGGCATACATATACAGCTCGTTGAAGGCCGCGCTGTTCTTGACATAGCACGACAGGGTGTAACTGCCGTCGGGTAAGGGAACGTCTGTGGTAGACTTGATAACCTGACTCACCTGACGACGGAAATCAATCTTGTCAGTGATGTTCAGGCAGAAGTTACCCATCACGGTGGCCCGGTCTTCTTTAGTGTTTCTGGCATTGAGGACTGGAGAATCGGCACCGCCGATTACGACATTGTTTCCACGTTTCACCGATGTAGTCCATCCGCGCAGATAGGCCTGCGAAGGTTTGTTGGCACTGGGAATGTTGACGCGGTCGGCATCGAAACTGAAGTTCTTCACGTAGTTGTTGTCCTTGCCTACCCACCAGCGGCCTGTCGTGGCGTCGAGATGCCACTGCGATAACGAATTGAAATAGGGTTTGCCGCCCACGAAGGTGACGGGGCACCACTGGTTGAAGCCGTTACCGTTGCCTGCGAAGCCTGCCCAGCGGTCGCCACAGTAGATGACGGTCTCCTCTTCGGAACCTCTGACGGTATAGAAGAAGCCCGTCTGCGTGACGTGGCCATAGTCGGCGTCGGCACCAGGCATCTTCTGCATGCTGTTGGTGGGGGTATAGGGGCCATAGATGCTCGAAGCCTCAAGATAATAGACGTTAGAGGCATTCCATCCGTAGAGGTCGCTGGCGCAGACGTAATACTTATTCTTGTACTTGAACATACAGTCACCCTCGCGCCCTGAACCTTTGTATATTTCGTGACAGTCCTTCAGTCCAATCTTGCCGTCGGCACAGACGCCGATTTCCGACAGATAGATACGCGAGCGGCCCTTGCCGTAGCTGTAGCAAAGGTAGGACTTGCCCGTATCAGGGTCAGTAAACACAGTCTGGTCGCCAGTGTTCGGCGTGCCAATCATGCTGGTCATGTCGATCTGGTTGTGTTTGGTGTAGTTGCCGTACGGTGTGTTACAGGTAAATACCCCCACATTGTCATTGAACTGCACGAACAGCGCATACTTCTTGACTTCCTTGACGTATGCCACCCCAAGACGCCCCACCCAGTAGGCCCAGCCAGCCGTCGACGACGTGATGACGTCGCGAAGGAAAGTCCAATTCACTAGGTCGTCGCTGCGGTAGCAGGTCACGGACAGGAAATGCGTGTTGTTGCTATTGCTGCCGCCCAGGGCTTTCGGGCAGTAGTCGACTGCCTCCTGGTATTTCACGCCATACCAGTAATAATGCTCCTTGCCCTGAGCATCGGGAAAACGGAAGATACCGCCGCCTTGGCTGTAAATGAAAGCGCCTGTTTTGGTTCTCCAAAACGTGTCATTGTTTATCACGTTATTTGATTGTGCGAAGCTGCTTACGGTTATGCAGGTCAGTAGTAGTGCAGAGGCTAAAAAATGTTTCATAAGAAGTTGTGTAGTTATTTATAATAGATTTTGCGTCCGTTTCTGATATATACACCCTTTTGGTGCGGCGCGGTGACACGACGACCAGAGAGGTCAATGAGTTTACTATTTGACGATTTCTTGGACAAGCCAAGCGCGTAGCGAGTCCTATCTACGATTTCAGCCACATTGTGTATAGCCGTCACGTCGTCGCCAGAGCGATAGCCCCAAACGGTGACGCCCGACTTGGCCATTGCAGTAAAAGCGGGCACGCGCTTCGTCTGGCTCGGTTCCATCGTCTGCTCCACGATGACACCTTTGTACTGGACACTTGCAATGGTCATCGTAACGTATGACGTCCCGTCGACCAGGCTCCATTTTCCAGTCTTTGCCCCACTGATAGTGCCGTCAGCATGGAGGGTGATTTCGACGGGTGTTACGAGTTCCTTTTTACGATGGTCTAATCCATACTTGTGGATGAGCAGCTGGTAGGTGCCGGCTATTCTGGAGGTCTCGACCTGCTGAGAGGAGGCGATGTCGGCACTGGTCACCTTATCGTTAGTATATTCGAAGGGGGCGGCGACGAGCCAGCCATCCGCGTTTTGGAACACTTGATGAACACGCACCTGAAAGAATTCGCCGCCATTCTGGAAGCGGCTGTGATAGACGAGGTATGTACGTCCGTCGGGAGCGGCAATGATGGAGTTATGTCCCTGCGAGCGTTCACCATCGTTCTTCACCATGTCGCCCCAGCTGCCGTATGCACCGAAGATATTGACGCCACGGGTATTGCTGCCCGGTCCGAAATTCAGTTCGTAATTGGGCAGAATGGCGCTTTTGCCTGATGCGTCGACGTATGGACCGTCCGGCTTCCTCGATCGGAACACACGCATCTGGTATCCGCCGTTATTAAAGTCGTCAGCCTTGCCTCCGGCTGCCAGTCCGCCATTGGAGATAAACAGGAAGTAGTAGCCGCCAATGTATTCGATATAAGAACCTTCGCCCGAAGCATAGAAGCCTCCCGCAATCTTCTTGCCGAAGTAAGGGTCGCTGGTCACGCCGTCGCTGTTGCCATTGGTAGAAGGGTACTTCACGTCGTAGTCGCGCAGGCCGGTCTGCTCGTTTAGCTCCAGCATCCAGATGCCGCCGCTCCACGAGCCGTATGACATCCACAGTCTGCCCTCCTCGTCGAAGAACACGCAGGGGTCGATGCAGTGTGGCCATCGGCGCCCCCAGTAGGCGGTATAGCGTGAGGGTATGGCGTTCTGAGTGCCGATGGCCAGCTCCAGATCGGTGTTCTTATAGCCCAGTGAAGCCGGTGCGCCGCTGACATTGAATCCGCTGACGACAACCGGTCCCTGATAGACGTAGGGACCTGTAATCCTGTCAGCTGTCAGCAGGATGATGCTCGAGTTCCATGTCGGTCCGTTGATGCTCAGGTACATGCACCACTTCTTCATCGTCTCGTTGTAAATGACGTCGGGTGCCCACATATTTCCTCCGATACCATAGTTGCCGTATGCTGCCGACCAGTTATGGGCATTGAAATTGGGGAACTCCACCTCAACGCCGTCTTTCACGACGGTCTTCGTAGCACAATTGGTAAAAGCAGCCTCGTTTGTGACACCACCTGAAACGGTGCCGTCGGCGTTCATACGCCCCCACGTCCAATTTGTCGAAGCCCAGGACATCAGATCTTTTGACCTTGCTGCGGCGTGGTGAGTGCCGAAGATGTAATAGTACTTGGTCGCTGGCTCCCATACCACACTGGGGTCATGGACAGACACACGGTTGAGCTGATAGGCATAGCCACTGAGAACGTACGCCAGAAACAATGGAACGAGGAATAATCTTTCTTTTTTCATAACCTTACAAAGATGATTTGCGGTGCAAAGTTACAAATACTGTCACACAATGCGTATCAACATTGTAACAAATGGATGAACAATTGTAAATCGAGTAGGAGGAAAACGAAGTAGTTTTCTTCCTACTTTCGTTTTCCGACCTCTCACACCACCGTACATGCGGTTCCGCATACGGCGGTTCTTAACACGGATGCAACTTTACGTAATAATCCATCAAACAGGGGTAGCC
>JAFSKJ010000012.1 GCA_017449025.1 Prevotella sp.
GGAAATCATAATTCATAATGATTATCCGCTATCGTACCACCAAAGCCCCAAAGGAGCGGCACCCCTGCATGTGGTCTTATCAGCCCTTCGGGCTTTGGTGGTATCTTTGCGGATAATCATTTAATTCATTGTACCGACAAACCTTTTGCACTGAGCTACGGTTGAAAAAAGAGACGCTAAAAGCGTCTTCGCTCAATGCCGGAGTGTGCGCAGCACCCCCAAGCCCCCTTCCGATGTGCTGGGGCAATCTTTCTTTAGAGTGTTCCGGCGGTCACTGTCTGCAGTTATTGAGAGGCAACGCTTTCAGCGTCATTTCAACCGCACAGGTCGAAAATTTACGTGTCAGTGGTTTACCTTATCTTTAATACGCGCGCGTAACGTCCCCTCCGGCTCCCCAAAAGGAGGGAGTGAACTCTGCAATCAACTCATTTCAAGCACATTCAGAAATCAGGATTTCATAATCACCACCCTCATCATAGGTTGGATGAAGACTTTTAGCCACCTATGCAAGCCGCAGCTTAGTTAAATAATCATAAATATTACGGGATGTGAAGGTAGTGATGGCTTGTGAAAGAGAAAAAAGCAGTACCTTTGCAGTCCGATTATTGGGGAGATGCTTAGA
Organism: Prevotella sp.; assembly: GCA_017449025.1. Taxonomy (GTDB): domain Bacteria; phylum Bacteroidota; class Bacteroidia; order Bacteroidales; family Bacteroidaceae; genus Prevotella. The sequence continues at coordinate 623 of JAFSKJ010000012.1, forward strand.
ATCCCCGCAAATCTTTGTGTGAATAGTGGTGTCTTTGGCCGGGCATTACGGTTCGTGAATCAGAGGTTTAAACCCACCCGCAGCGGAACTCTCTCCGCAGGGGGCATGCTTTATGTGTGTGTAAAAGAGAGAAAGAATAAAGAAACTGTTTTTTAGTAATTAACGAAAAAGAAATGAACACTTTAAGTTACAAGACGCTTTCCGTGAACAAGGAGACGGCTCAGAAAGAGTGGGTGGTTATTGACGCCACCGACCAGATAGTAGGCCGCCTTGCTTCAAAGGTAGCCAAGCTCATCCGCGGAAAGTACAAGCCAACTTTCACCCCGCACGTAGACTGCGGCGACAACGTCATCCTTATCAACGCCGATAAGGTAGTATTCACTGGTAAGAAGGAGACCGACAAGGTTTACACCCGCTACACGGGCTATCCCGGCGGTCAGCGCTTCAACACGCCTGCCGACCTGCGCAAGCGCCCCAAGGGCATCGACAAGATGCTGCGCCACGCAGTGAAGGGCATGCTGCCCAAAGGCCCCCTTGGCCGTAGCCTGCTCAGCAACCTCTATATATATGAAGGTACGGAGCATCCCCATGAGGCCCAGAAGCCCAAGACTATAGACATAAACCAGTACAAGTAGGATTAAAGAATAAGGATAAAGATTATGGCAGAAGTTATTAATGCAATCGGTCGCCGTAAGAGCTCTGTTGCCCGCGTTTACATGACAGACGGCACAGGCAAGATTACGATTAACAAGAAAGACTTAGAGGTATATTTCCCCTCAGCCATCCTGCAGTACGTGGTGAAGCAGCCGCTGAACCTGCTGGAGGTTGCCGACAAGTTCGACATAAAGGTTAACCTCGACGGTGGTGGTTTCACCGGCCAGAGCCAGGCTCTGCGTCTGGCCATTGCCCGTGCACTTGTCAAGTACAATGCCGAGGACAAGAAGAAGCTGAAGGACCAGGGTTTCCTCACCCGCGACAGCCGCGAGGTAGAGCGCAAGAAGCCAGGACAGCCGAAGGCTCGCCGCCGCTTCCAGTTCAGCAAGCGTTAAAGGAAACTGGCTGGACAGTTTAGCATCTAAACCGCTAAGACTTGGATTGAGGCAATTGTCAATGGCCCTTTCAATTACTAAGCGGCTGATTCTAACAACAGAATTAAAAAGAAAGTAAACAACAATTTAAAGCACAAGACAGAAAAATGGCAAGAACAAATTTTGACATGCTGCTGCAGGCTGGCTGCCACTTCGGCCACCTGACACGCAAGTGGAACCCCGCCATGGCTCCATACATCTATACCGAGCGCAACGGTATCCACATCATTGACCTTCACAAGACCGTTGTGAAGATTGACGACGCCGCCGAGGCTCTCAAGCAGATTGCCAAGAGTGGCAAGAAGATTCTCTTCGTTGGAACTAAAAAACAGACAAAGGACGTCATTGCCGAGAAGGCAACGAACGTTGGCATGCCCTACGTGATTGAGCGTTGGCCGGGCGGTATGCTCACCAACTTCCCCACCATCCGCAAGGCAGTGAAGAAAATGGCCAATATCGACAAGCTCATGTCCGACGGTACATTCAGCAACCTGTCGAAGCGCGAGCTGCTGCAGGTGACACGCCAGCGCGCCAAGCTCGAGAAGAACCTTGGCTCTATAGCCGACCTTACCCGCCTGCCCTCAGCCCTTTTCGTGGTTGACGTGATGAAGGAGCAGATTGCCGTTCGCGAGGCCAACCGCTTAGGCATCCCCGTGTTCGCCATCGTCGACACCAACAGCGAGCCTAAGAACATAGACTTCATTATTCCCGCCAACGACGATGCGAAGGACAGCGTAGAGGTTATTCTCAGCGCATGCTGCGCCGCCATTGCCGAAGGCTTGGAGGAGCGCAAGGCCGAGAAGGCCGACGAGAAGGCCGCAGAGGCACAGGCCGAGGCTGAGGAGGCTGAGGCAAAGCCCGCACGCCGTCCCGCACGCAAGGCCCAGAAAGAGGCAGAGGCTCCCGTAGAGGCTGTTGAGGCTCCCGTAGAGGCTACCGAGGCTGCTGAAGAGGCACCAGCTGCTGAGTGATTTTTGGAGAGATAAAGACATTAGTAAACAGAAAAAAAATAGCAAATAAAGATTATGGCATACAAAGTAAGTATGGACGACATCAAGAAGCTCCGCACAATGACCGGTGCTGGTTTGGCCGACGTTAAGAAGGCACTGACCGAGGCCGAGGGAGACTTCGACAAGGCAAAAGAACTGCTTCGCGAGCGCGGACTGGCCATTGCTGCCAAGCGCTCCGACCGCGAGACTTCCAACGGCTGCGTGCTCGTGAAGAAGGTAGAGGGCTTCGCCGCCATGGTGGCTGTGAAGTGCGAGACCGACTTCGTGGCTAACGGCGCCGACTTCATAGCAATGGTACAGAGCATTCTCGACGCAGCCTTAGCCGCCAAGGCCAAGACCCTCGACGAGGTGAAGGCCCTGAAGCTTGCCAACGGCGAGGATGCCGCTTCTGTGGTACAGCAGCGTTCGGGCATCACCGGCGAGAAGATGGAAATAGACGGCTACAACGTGCTCGAGGGCGACAACATCGAGGTTTACGACCACATGGGCAAGCACACACTGTGCACCATGGTCCAGACCAACAAGGAGAACCAGGACGCCGGCCACAAGGTGGCCATGCAGGTGGCAGCCATGAAGCCCGTGGCCCTGAACGCCGAGAGCGTAGACCAGAAGATTCTCGACGAGGAGTACAAGACCGCCGTTGAGAAGACCAAGCTCGAGCAGGTGGAGAAGTACGTCGAGGTTGTACTGAAGAAGGCTGGCATCAACCCCAACCTTGTTGACTCCGACGACCACATAGAGAGCAACATGGCCAAGGGCTGGCTCACACAGGAGCAGGCCGACGAGGCTCGCAAGCTGAAGGTTCAGGCTGCCGAAGAAAAGCAGAAGACCCTGAACACCAACATGATCGAGAACATTGCCAAGGGTCGCGTGCAGAAGTTCCTCAAGGAGAACTGCCTCGTTGACCAGGAGTTCCAGTTCGGCGATGGCGACAAGGCTACTGTCAGCCAGTGGCTCGCCCAGCAGGACAAGGAGCTGAAGATTGTCGACTTCAAGCGCTTCACGCTTGTTGCCGAGTAAGTCTCCAGACTCCGCGCATAAAAACAAGCCGGCATGGTATCCCTCCCTGGATGCTATGCCGGCTTTTGCTTACACCAGAAACATCAAGCCCTCTACCCCACCCTTTTTACCAACTATCCATGAGCAAGCTAACGGCCATCTATACCCCCCTGCTAATCGTTGCGGCCACCGTCTGCGCCTTCGTCGCCATTATTGTCAACGACAGCGACACTCTGTTCCGCCTGCAGGAGTTCGACCTTTTCCTCTACACCCCATCCTTCTTCACCGACAAAGTAACACAGGCCGGAGGCCTGCTGAGCTACGCAGGCTCCTACTTCACACAGTTCTGCTACCATCCGCACTTGGGCGCTGCACTCTTGGCAGCATGGGCAGGCCTGCTGTCGCTACTCACGTGGCGCACGTTCCGCATCAGTGCCGTGTGGGCACCCGTGGCCCTGCTTCCCATAGCCTTGATCCTGATGGCCGACTTCACCATAGGCTACTGGATGTACTACCTGAAATTCCACGGCCACTTCTTCGCCGGCCCCATAGGCTTCTCAGTGGCCGTTGCCGCCGTGTGGCTCTACCGCTCACTGCCCCGCATTGTCAGGCCCGCCGTCCTTGTGCTCACGCCCGTTGTGCTCTATCCCTTTGTGGGCTTCTACGCCCTGCTGGCCACGGTGCTTATCATCATCATAGGCTGGCGGCTGCCCGACCTCTCGCGCCGTTGGCAGCTGATGTCCACCGTAGGCGGAGCCATAGTGGCAGTAGCCGTGCCTCTGCTGTGCTACCGCTATGCCTTCTGCCGCACCAATATTGCCGACATCTGGACCGTAGGACTGCCTCAGTTCAATCTCAGCGAGGCCTCTTTCGACCTCCACTACCTGCCTTACGCCCTGCTCTCCGTCCTGCTCGTCATCCTGTCAGCCCTCTACAAGGCTCCTAAGAAAACTGCCGACAGTCAGCCAGAGCTTTCCGCCAAGCAGCCAGAGCCTTCCGCCAAGCAGCAGAAGCACACTGCCAAGCAACAGAAACACGCCGCCAAACAGCAGAAGCACACTGCCAAGCAGCCAAAGGCCACTGGCAGGCGTCTTACGTTCGTACTCCATGCCGCCGCTGTTGCCTCCATGGTGTGGGGCTGCTCCCGCCTATGGTTCCGCGATGCCAACTTCCACCACGAGCTGCGCATGGCCGACTGCGTGGAGCGCTGCGACTGGCAGGGCGTGCTTGACGTGGCCTCTTCCATCGACGACGAACCTTCCCGAATGATGGTCATGTTCAAGAACCTGGCCGTGTTCAAGGCCGGACGGGCCGGCGACGAACTTTACAACTACCGCGACGGCTCCAAGAAACCGGCCGCCGACATCCCCGTGCGCATGGTGCAGATAGGCGGCAAGACCATCTACGTACACTACGGAGTGCTGAACTTCTGCTACCGGTGGTGCATGGAGGACGGTGTGGAATACGGCTGGCGCGTTGACTATCTCAGACAGATGCTGCGCTGCGCCGTGCTCAACGGCGAGAAGGCACTGGCCCGGAAGTTCGCCGATCTGCTCAGCCACACACGCTATTACTCAGACATGGGCAGCCACTATCTGGCACTTGCCAACCATCCAGACAAGATAACGGCAGACGCCGAGCTGGGACCCATAGTCCCACTGCTCGACTACGACAACACCCTGTCAAGCGACCGCGCTTTCATGGAGACCTTCCTGCTCATGGAACTTAGCTGCCGCAACAAGATGCAGCCGCTGAGCACCGAGCTGAGCCTCATAGCCGCCATGCAGCTCAAGGTCATCCCCACATTCTGGCCCGCATTCTTCCGCTATGCCGAGACGCATAAGGGCCAGCACATGCCCCGCCACTTCCAGGAGGCGGCACTGCTCTTCGGAAACCTGGAGCACCAGGTGGACATAAGCAAGATGCCCTTCGACTCGCTGGTGGTAAACAACTACAAGCAGTTCATGAACTTCGCCACCAAGTGCCAGGGCATGAGCGAGCCGCAGATGCGCAACGCTTTCTATCCCCGCTTCGGCAACACATACTTCTTCAACTACTACCTTTACCACGACCTCACAACAAACTGATTGAACACTATGAGACGCTTACCGCTTTTACTCCTCACGCTGGCACTGCTCAGCGCATGCCGGCAGGCACAGGTGCCCCCAACATACACCGACAGCAAGAGCCTGCCCGACATATACCCCGACTATACCAACGTCACCGTTCCTGCCAACATTGCACCGCTGCGCTTCCAGCTCATGAGCCAGGCCGACGACGTGGTGACACGATTCACTGGCGGCGGCTCAGAGATTGTGTGCGGCGGGCGGAAGGCCATGCCCGACGAAGACGAGTGGCGCGACATGGTGGGAAAGTGCAATAATGCCGACATCACCGTTGAGGTCTACGCCGAGAAGGATGGCCAGTGGACGCGCTTCAAGCCCTTCGCCATCCACGTCTCTGCCGACCCTATAGACCCGTGGCTCAGCTACAGGCTCATCTCACCGTCGTACGTAGCCTTCGAGGAGCTGACCATCAGCCAGCGCTGCTTGGAGAACTTCGACGAGAGCATAGTCTACGACAACATGCTCTGCTCGACAGAGGCCGAAGGACAGTGCATAAACTGCCACAACTACCAGCGCGGCAACCCCAACAAGATGCAGTTCCATGCCCGCCTGGCCAACGGCGGCACCCTCATCAACCTCGACGGCAACATCTTCAAGACCAACCTCAAGACCGACAGCACCCTGTCGGCAGGCGTCTATCCGGCCTGGCATCCCACACGCAACCTCATAGCCTACTCCACCAACATCACCCGGCAGATGTTCCACACCCGCGACCTGAACAAGATTGAGGTGTTCGACAGCGAGAGCGACCTGATACTCTACGATGCCGACCACGGCGATGTGCGCACCATAGAGAACCGTTCCGACGAGTTTGAGGTGTTCCCATGCTGGAGCCCCGACGGCAAGTACCTATACTACAGCTCTGCGCACTTCGTAGCCCAGGACACTATCGACGACGGCTCCATATCGGCCATGAGCAGCGTGGTGAACCACTACAAAGACATAAAGTACAACATCTATCGCAAGGCCTTCGACAACAACACGCTCACCTTCGGCCCCCGCGAGCTGGTGTTCGACGCCGCCGCTCAGGGCCTCAGCGCCACATTGCCACGGCTGTCGCCCGACGGCCGCTGGCTTCTGCTCTCCGTAGGCGAATGGGGCTGCTTCCACATCTGGCACCGCGACGCCGACCTGTGGCTCATGGACTTGAGTGCAGAGACGCCCTCCGCCGCTCCCCTCAAGGCCGTCAACAGTCCCGACGTGGAGGCTTACCACACCTGGAGCACCAACGGACGCTGGATTGTGTTCAGCAGCCGCCGCTCCGACGGCAACTTCACCCGCCCATTCTTCGCACATATAGATGCCAACGGAAAAGCCACCAAACCCTTCGAGCTGCCCAGCGCCGACCCCGACTACCACCGCCAGCTGATGAAGAGCTACAACATACCCGAGCTGATGACCGGTCCCGTAACCGTTACACCGCAGCAGTTTGCCGACGTGCTGAAAACCGACGCCCGCCCCGCCACCTTCGTCTCTAACAATGACTGAGAAAAACGAAAGCGACAGGAGCTACAGCGCTCAGTAGAGCAGAAGCAGTCCGGCAACGGCGGAGTAGCAGATCATGCGGATGGGGTTGATTTTCAGATAGCCAGTACCGAAAGCGGTGGCGGCAAAAAGGGCAATGCTAATCCAGAACTGCCAGGGATTGACAGCAGGGGTGGAAAAGTTCTCGGCATTGCAAAGCAGCAGCGTGGCTGCAGCAAGAAGTCCCACGACGGCAGGGCGCAGTGCGGTAAACACCGACTGCACGGTGCGCGTCTTCATATACTTGATGAAGAGCTTCGAAATGAGAATCATGAGGATGAGCGACGGCAGCACCAGCGCAAAGGTGGCGGTGGCCGAGCCGAGTACAGACATCAGCTCGCCGTAGCCGGCATTGTGGAGAGCGGTGTAGCCGCAGTAGGTGGCCGAGTTGATACCTATGGGTCCGGGAGTCATCTGCGAGATGGCAACGATGTCGGTGAAGTCAGCAGTGGAGAGCCAGTGATAGTGCTCCACCGTCTCGTGCTGTATGAGCGAGAGCATGCCGTAGCCGCCACCGAACCCGAAGAGGCCAATCTTGAAGAACGTGATGAACAGGTAGAGGAAAATCATAGACTGCTAAGGATTATTGGGCTTATTAGTCTCATTGGGCTTATTAGTCTCATTGGACTTATTGGTCTCATAAGCACCATAGGCATAGCCGGCGATGGCGGCTATCAGTATAATATAAATAGGTGAAACACCGAGGAGCCAGATAAGCAGAGCCGAGACAACGGGTATCCAGAAGTTGGTCCAGCCAATTTTGGCGCGCTGCGCCATGCGGAACGTAGGAACGGCAATGAGCGCCACCACGGCGGGGCGTATGCCGCGGAACATGGCGGCAACAAAGCGGTTCTCCTTGAAGGCTCCGAAGAAGATGGCTACAGCCAGGATGATAAGGAAAGAAGGCAGGGCAGTGCCGATGGCAGCGGCAACGGCTCCGCGAACCTTCTGCAGCTTGTAGCCCACGAACACCGCAATGTTGATGGCGAAGACGCCGGGGCAGCTCTGGGCTATGGCAATGAGGTCGAGCATGTCCTCCCTGCCAACCCAGCGATGGCGGTTCACCACCTCCTCCTCTATCAATGGAATCATGGCATATCCACCGCCGAGGGTGAACATGCCAATCCTGAAGAAGGTGGTAAACAGCCCCCCCACGTCCTCCCAAAGGGAGGGATGTTTGATTGCATATTCTGATTGTTGTTTTTGCATTACAGTTACTATCTAAACATCCCCTCCTTGGGAGGGGCTTGGAGAGGTTCTTTAGCTGTGTTCCTCCACCCACTTACGTGCATTTACGAATGCTTCAATCCATGGTGTCACCTCATCGCTGCGGCGGTTGGCGGGATACCAGGCGTTCTGCCACGGGAAGACGGCACGCTCCAAGTGGGGCATCATGCAGAGATGCCGGCCGTCGGCAGAGCAGATGCCAGCCACGTCGTAGTCGGAGCCGTTGGGGTTGGCAGGATAGCCGGAGTAGTTGTACTTGGCAATGACGTTGTACGCGCTCTCAGCTTCCGGCAGAGAGAATTTCCCTTCGCCGTGGGCCACCCACAGACCGAGCTTCGAGCCACTGAGCGAGCCGAACATCACGCTGTTGTTTTTTGGTATGCTGAGACTGATGAATTCGCTCTCGAACTTATGGCTGTCGTTGTGCAGCATCTTGGCTCCCTTGGCACCTGTAAGCCCCAGTTCCACCATCAGCTGGCAACCGTTGCAGATGCCCAACGACAGTGTGTCCTTGCGGGCGTAGAACTTGTCGAGAGCCTCCTTGGCCTTGGGGTTGAAGAGGAATGCGCCAGCCCAGCCCTTGGCAGAGCCGAGCACGTCGGAGTTGGAGAAGCCACCGCAGAAGACTATGAGGTTGATGTCCTCCAGAGTCTCGCGGCCGCTGATGAGGTCGGTCATCATGACATCCTTCACGTCGAAGCCAGCCAGATACATGGAGTAGGCCATCTCACGCTCGCCGTTAGTACCCTTCTCGCGGATGATGGCTGCCTTGACGCCCGTCATCTCGCGGCGGTCGGCGGAGATGCCGTACTGTGAGAGCTTGCCCGTGAAGCCTTTCGGGAACTTCATCTCTATGGGCTGCTTCTTGTAGTTCTCGAAGCGCTCCTTGGCCTTGCCGTTGAAGCTCTGCTTGCAATCGAGCAGATAGCTGGTCTTATACCATGTGTCGCGGAGATGGTCGATGTCAAAGGTCAGCTCCTGGTCGCCAGCCTTCACCACGATGGTGCGGCTGTCCTCCACGGGGTAGCCTATCTTGGCGTAGCCGATGCCCTGCTCCTCCATGAACTCCTTGAACTCAGCTTTGTGCCCGTCGCTCACCTCGATGACCACGCCGGGGTTCTCAGCGAAGAGGGTCTTCACGATGTCGCCGTCATGACATACATCATGCAGGTTGATGTGCATGCCGCCACGGGTGTTGGCAAACGTCATCTCCAAGAGGGTGGTGATGAGACCGCCGGCCGAGATGTCGTGTCCGGCCATGATCCAGCCGCGGTTTATCAGCTCCTGGATGACGTTGAAGGCATCTGCGAAGTATTCGGGGTTCATAACCGTTGGCACGTCGTCGCCCACCTTGCCCAAACTCTGGGCGAAGGCCGAGCCGCCGAGGCGCTGTTCGTCGAACGAGAAGTCGATGTGGTAGATGGAGGCGTTCTTGTCGTTGACGAGCACGGGGCTGACCACCTTCTTGATGTCGCTGACCTCGCCTCCGGCACTGACGATGACCGTTCCTGGCGAAATGATCTTCTCGCCATTGGGGTACTGCTGTGAGAGCGACAGCGAGTCCTTGCCCGTAGGCACGTTGATATGAAGGCTGCAGCAGAAGTTCGACAGTGCTTTCACACCGGCATAGAGGCGGGCATCCTCACCCTCCTGCGAGCGGCAGGGCCACATCCAGTTTGCTGAAAGGCTGATACTGTCGAGTCCTTCCGACAGCGGTGCCCACACAATGTTGGTCAGTGCTTCGGCCACCGACAGCACACTTCCTGCGGCAGGATCAGCCAGTCCGGCCTGAGGGGCATGGCCCAAGGCAGTGGCAATACCCTTGACACCACGATAGTCAAGTGCCACTACACCACAGTCGCTCAATGGCAGCTGAATCTCTCCCTGACACTGTTGGCGGGCAATCTTTCCTGTCACAGAGCGATCCACCTTGTTGGTCAGCCAGTCCTTGCAGGCCACGGCCTCCAACTGGAGCACGCGCTCCAGATAGTCGTTGATTAACTGCTGGGACTCATTGGACTCATTGGACTTATGGTATTCCACTGGGGCGTAGTGGCGCTCCACGGTATTGTCGCGCATGATGGTCTTCGGCGAGTGCCCGAACATCTGTGCAACGTCAAGGTCGAAAGGCTTCACGCCGTCGCCCTGACGGAACGAGAAGTGGGCGTCGCCGGTGGTCTCGCCTACCACATAGAGCGGGGCGCGCTCACGCTCGGCAATGCGGCGAACATGCTCGATGTGCTTCTCGTCGATGAGCAGTCCCATGCGCTCCTGGCTCTCGTTGGCAATAATCTCCTTCGAAGAGAGTGTCTTGTCGCCGATGGGGAGCTTGGTCATGTCAATCTCGCCGCCACACTCCTCGACAAGCTCGGAGAGACAGTTCAGGTGTCCGGCAGAGCCATGGTCGTGGATGCTGACAACGGGGTTCACGTCCTCCTCGCAAAGGGCACGGACAAGGTTGTAGGCACGCTTCTGCATCTCGGGGTTGGCACGCTGCACGGCATTCAGCTCAATGCCGTTCGAGTAGCGGCCAGTGTCCACAGATGAAACGCTGCCGCCGCCGAGGCCGATGCGATAGTTGTCGCCACCTACCACTACCACCTTGTTGCCTTTCTGCGGCTCTTTCTTCAGGCAGTCGCGCTTGGTACCATAGCCCACGCCGCCAGCAAGCATGATAACCTTGTCGTAAGCATACTTCTCCTTGCCTTCCTGATGCTCGAACGTCAGCACGGAACCGCAAATCAGCGGCTGGCCGAACTTGTTGCCGAAATCACTGGCACCGTTCGAGGCCTTGGTCAGAATCTGCTGGGGTGTCTGGTACAGCCACTGGCGTACGGGCAGAATGCCCTCCCAGTCACGGAGATGGGGCTTATGGGACTTATCGGCCCCATTGGACTCATTCAACCGCGGGTAGGCTGTCATGTAAACAGCCGTACCTGCGATGGGCCAAGAGCCGACGCCACCGCCCATGCGGTCGCGGATCTCACCGCCGGTACCTGTGGCAGCACCGTTGAAAGGCTCCACCGTCGTGGGGAAGTTGTGAGTCTCGGCCTTCAGCGAGATGACGCTCTCAATGTCCTTCACCTGGAAATAGTCGCTGGTGCTCTGGTCCTTGGGAGCAAACTGCTCCACAACAGGTCCCTGTGCAAAGGCCACGTTGTCCTTGTAGGCAGAAAGAATCTTGTTCGGATTTTCCTTCGTGGTTTTCTTGATCATGGCAAACAGGCTCGACTCCATCTCCTTGCCGTCGATGATGAATGTCCCGCCGAATATCTTGTGGCGGCAATGCTCGGAGTTGATCTGCGCAAAACCAAAAATCTCGGAATCAGTGAGTGGACGGCCGTTCTGCTTCTCCAGACCGTGCAGGTATTCTATCTCCTCGGGCGAGAGTGCCAGGCCTTCCTGCTCGTTATACTCTTCCAAGTTCTCCACGTGCTTGATAGGCTCAGGCTTGATGTTGATGGTGAAGATGTTCTGGTCAATACCTTTATACATGCGTTGCAGCATGGGGTCGTAGTCGGAGTCCTCTCCCTCTACGGGGAAATACTCCTCAATGCGGCTGATGCCATCGAGGCCCATGTTCTGAGTGATTTCCACGGCGTTGGTCGACCAGGGTGTCACCATCTCGCGGCGTGGCCCCACGAAGTAGCCCTCCATCTTTTCTGCGTTCAGCATCTCGGCTCCGCCGTAAAGCCAGTTTAGTTCGTCTGTCTCCTTCTGGCTCAGCTGGTGGTCAACTTCTGTGGCAATTATACTCTGCTGTGGAGTCTTAAAGAAAAGTATCATAGCGTTTGTTGTTATTGGTTTTGTTTATTTCACTTCCCAGATGTCGTTTGTCTCAAGAAGCTCGCTGAAGTTGTGGTACTTCTTCATGGCCGACACCTCGTCAATCTGTGCATACACGGCATCGTTGTAGGTGGGAGCCTCCACGTCGCGGATAACGCCGAGGGCGATGGGGAAGCCATCCTCGGGAGTCATCATTGCCAGCTTCAGCTGCAGGGTGTTGTCCTCGCAGTGGGCGTCGTGAACAAGCACGTCGTCGAGCGTATAGCCGTCCTTGCCAATCTCCACCACCTTTAGGCTGAAGCCCTGCTGCACGAGTCCGTACTCATTGTTCTCGCCGAAGACAAGCTTCTCGCCGTGGCGCACGTAGATGGCATTCTTCTTGCGGCCTTCGTTGTTATAAACCACGTCGTGACAGTGGTCGTTGAAGATGACGCAGTTCTGCAGCACCTCAGTGACACTGGCACCCTTATGCTTGTAGGCTGCCTGGAGCACCTCGACGGTGCCCTTGGCGTCGGTGGCCACACAGCGGGCGAAGAAATGTCCGCGGGCGCCGAAACAGAGCTCGGCAGGACGGAACGGGTCCTCGACGGTGCCGTATGGGCTCGACTTAGACACAAAGCCGCGGGGCGACGTGGGCGAGTACTGGCCTTTTGTCAGGCCGTAGATGCGATTGTTCAGCAGGATCATGTTCAAGTCGATGTTCCTGCGGTTGGCATGGATGAAGTGGTTGCCGCCGATGGCCAGTCCGTCGCCGTCGCCGCTGACCTGCCAGACGGTGAGGTTGGGGTTAGCCACCTTGGCTCCGGTGGCTATGGCGGCGGCACGACCGTGGATGGTGTTCATGCCGTAGGTGGCCATGTAGTGGGGCAGACGGCTGGAACAGCCGATACCGCTGATGACTGCAATGTTCTCAGGGGCTACGCCAATCTCGGCCATAGCCTTATGGAGCGATGCCAGGAAGAAGTGGTCGCCACAACCGGGACACCAACGGGGCTGGCCTTTCTTGAAATCAGAAGCCCCCCACTGTCTCCCCCCTTGGGGGGAGGAATTATTAGTTTTTCTATTGATATTTGATTCCATAATTCCTATTCTAAATAGTGTTTTATTGTTTCTAATACGTTGTCAATATTTCCTGTTACCTCTTCGTTTGTAAATCTGATGACTGTGAATCCTTGAGCCTCCAACCATTGTTGTCGTTGTTCGTCGCTGTCCTGCTGTTCCGGCAACTGGTGGTAACCTCCGTCCAGTTCAATAATCAGTCTTGAAGGCATGCAGACAAAATCTGCAATGTAGTCGCCTATGATATGCTGTCTTCTAAAAGGCTGTCTAAGTTGCCGTTCTTTAAGACAATCCCACAATAGGCTTTCTGCCTCGGTAGGATTCTTTCTGTTTTCTTTGGCAAACTTTTTTAGCAAGTCATACCAGCAAGGATCAGCCGTCTTAAATTCAAAGTCATTCATCAGCAGAGGTATCTATTCCTCCCCCAAGGGGGAGGTCAGGAGGGGGCTGAAGGCTTTGACAAGATCAGCAACTTGGAATGGCTGGCCTTTCACTTCGTTGTATTGGTAGGGAACGAAGTTGTCTACCTTCATGCGGAGGTAGGCGGCAAGCTGACCCATGTTCTGCTCTGCCACCACCACCTTCTTGTACTTCTTCAGCACTTCGGCGGTGTTCTTGGGCAGCGGGTTCAGGTACTTGAAGTGAGCCTGTGCCACCTTGTAGCCCTTCGCACGGAGTTCGTCCATAGCCGAGTGCAGATGTCCGTAAGTAGAACCGAAGCCCACGATGAGCAGGTCGGCATCGTCGACGTCGCCGCTGACTTCGAGGTCGGGAACCTGTATGTTGGCTATCTTCTGCTGGCGCAGGCGCGTCATCAGGTCGTGGTTCTCAGGATTGGTGGAGATGGCACCAGTCTGCGAGTCCTTCTCCAGTCCGCCAAGGATGTGGGCGAAGCCCTCACGGCCGGGCACTGCCCAGTAGCGGGTGCCGTTCTCGGCGCGCATGTAGGGTGTCCACTTGCCCTTCAGCTCCTCTGGCACATAGGGTGGGTTGATGGGGTCGAGCTTGTCCATCTCGGGCAGCTTGAAGGCACCAGAGCCGTTGGCCACGAAAGCGTCGGTGAGCAGCACCACAGGAGTCATGTGTTCAAGAGCTATCTTGCAAGCCTGATAGGCTGCGTCGAAGCAGTCGGTGGGACTGGTGGCAGCCATCACCGGCATCGGACTCTCACCGTTGCGGCCGAAGAGCGCCTGCAGCAGGTCGGTCTGCTCCGACTTGGTGGGAAGACCGGTGGCAGGGCCGCCACGCTGTACGTCGAGCACCACGAGCGGCAGCTCCATAATGACGGCGAGGTTCATGGCCTCCGACTTCAGGCAGATGCCGGGGCCGGAGGTCGAGGTGACACCGAGGGCACCGGCGAATGAAGCGCCGAGGGCCGACGAGCAGCCGGCAATCTCGTCTTCGCACTGCACGGTAATGACACCGCACGACTTGTGCTTCGACAGCTCGTGGAGCACGTCGGTGGCGGGGGTGATGGGGTAGCTGCCGAGGTAGAGCTTCAGGCCAGCCTTCTCGGCTGCAGCTATGAAGCCGTAGGCTGTGGCCTTGTTGCCCGTGATGTCCATGTAGCGTCCCGGCTCCTTCACCTTCGACTCTATGCGATAGACGTTCACCGTCGACGAGTGGGTGTTGTGTCCATAGTCCCAACCGGCCTGAATCACCTTGATATTAGCCTCGGCAATGGCGGGCTTCTTGGCGAACTTGTCGCGCAGGAAGTTGTTCACCAACTCCAGGTCGCGGTCAAAGAGCCAGCAGACGAGTCCCAGTGCGAACATGTTGCGACACTTCATCATGGCCTTCATGTCCATGCCTGAGTCTGCCAGACAGTCCTTCACCATCGTGGTCAGCGGGCACTGGATGACGCGGTCGGGGTCAATGCCCATCTCGCCAAGGTAATCCTCGCTCTTGAACTGCGCCTTCTCCAGGTCCTTCGGCCCGAAGGAGTCGGTATCGATGATGATGGTAGCACCGGGCTTGGCATAGCGATACTGCGTTTTCAGGGCGGCTGCGTTCATAGCCACAAGCACGTCGCACTTGTCTCCCGGAGTGTACACCTTGCCTGCACCGATGTGCACCTGGAATCCGGAGACACCCGTCAGCGAGCCTTGCGGGGCGCGGATGTCAGCGGGATAGTCGGGGAATGTAGAGATGCCGTTACCAACGGTGGCACTAACCGTAGAAAAGATGTTTCCGGCCAACTGCATGCCGTCGCCGGAGTCACCTGAGAAGCGGACAACAACCTGTTCCAGCTCCTTCACTTCCAATTTTTCTGCCATAAGTATATTGTTTGATATCAATTAATATCGCTGAGATAACATATCTGCGCTTATCGGCTGCAAAATTACCATTTTTTTCTGACACTGAGGCATAAATGACGATTTATTTCACCTTTCTTATATAAAAAGGTGGGCACCGACGGTGCCCACCTCTCTATCACGTGTGGTTATCTGCTTACTTGTTCAAAGCCAAGTCGATGGCAACGGCAACAGATACGGTAGCACCCACCATCGGGTTGTTACCCATGCCGAGGAAACCCATCATCTCTACGTGGGCAGGCACTGAAGAGCTGCCGGCGAACTGAGCATCGGAGTGCATACGGCCAAGCGTGTCGGTCATACCGTAAGATGCCGGACCAGCAGCCATATTGTCGGGATGCAGGGTACGGCCAGTACCACCACCGGAAGCCACAGAGAAGTAAGGCTTGCCCGCAAGCACGCGCTCCTTCTTATAGGTACCGGCTACGGGGTGCTGGAAACGGGTGGGGTTGGTAGAGTTACCAGTGATGGAGACGTCTACATTCTCCTTCCACAGGATAGCCACGCCCTCACGCACATCGTCGGCACCATAGCACTTCACCTTCAGGCGGCTGGGGTTGTTGCCGTAAGGAACCTCCTTCACAACAGCCAGGTCGCCAGTGAAGTAGTCGAACTTGGTCTGCACGTAGGTGAAGCCGTTGATACGGCTGATAATCTGGGCTGCATCCTTGCCAAGACCGTTAAGGATAACGCGCAGGGGCTTCTGGCGAACCTTGTTGGCCATCTCGGCAATCTTGATGGCACCCTCCGCGGCAGCGAAGCTCTCGTGGCCTGCCAGGAAGGCGAAGCACTCCGTCTCCTCGCGGAGCAGACGGGCAGCCAGGTTCCCGTGGCCAATGCCCACCTTACGGTCGTCGGCTACTGAGCCGGGAATGCAGAAGCTCTGCAGGCCGATGCCAATGGCCTCAGCAGCCTCGGCGGCTGTCTTCACACCCTTCTTGATGGCGATGGCTGCACCGCAAACGTATGCCCACTTGGCGTTCTCGAAGCAGATCAGCTGAGTGTCCTCACACATCTGGTAGGGATCCACACCTGCTTTTTCACAAATCTCGTTGGCCTCTTCAATACTGTTGATGCCATTCTCCTTAAGAGCAGCAAGAACCTGGTCCATACGGCGCTCCTGACTCTCAAACTGTACTTTTCTTATCATAGTCGTATCCTCCTTTATTCTTTACGTGGGTCAATAGCCTTTACTGCACCCTGATCCTCAGTACGGCGACCGTATGAACCAGTGAACTTCTTCAGAGCCTCGTTGGCATCCATGCCATTCTTGATGGCCTCCATCATCTTGCCGAGGTGTACATACTCGTAGCCGCATACCTCGTTGTTCGCGTCAAGATACTGCTTGGTGATATAACCCTCTGTCAGCTCTAAGTAACGCGTGCCCTTGGCAACGGTGCCATAGAGTGTACCCGTCTGTGAACGAAGGCCTTTACCCAGATCCTCAAGACCGGCACCGATAGCCAGACCGCCCTCAGAGAAAGCACTCTGCGTACGTCCGTAGACAATCTGTAGGAACAGCTCGCGCATAGCAGTGTTGATAGCATCGCACACAAGGTCGGTGTTCAGGGCCTCGAGAATGGTCTTGCCGGGAAGAATCTCAGAAGCCATGGCTGCTGAGTGTGTCATGCCCGTACATCCAATCGTCTCCACCAGAGCCTCCTGGATAATGCCATCCTTAACGTTCAGGCTCAGCTTGCAGGCACCCTGCTGAGGTGCGCACCAGCCAATGCCGTGCGTATAGCCCGAAATCTCCTTGATCTCCTTCACTGCCACCCACTTGCCCTCTTCGGGAATGGGTGCAGGACCATGGTAAGCGCCTTTGCAAACGCTACACATGTTTTCTACTTCTTTTGAATAAATCATTGTTAATAAATATTTGTATGTTAAACAAAATATGCTCCGTTTACCCCACTGCCGCAACCCCTTTAGTGGTGTCACGAACAATTTCGGCGCAAAGTTAACAAATAATTTCCAAATAGCGAAAAAAAAGAACTGATATTCCACGGATTTTTCGTAAATTTGCACACGATTAACTAAAACAATGTATATTATGACCAAAGAAGAGAGTGATGAGAGGGTCGCCAAGGCCGTTGAGAACTTCATGGCGGGCTACGGATGCTGCCAGAGTGTGGTCGCGGCTTTTGCCGATGTCTACGGCCTCGACCAAACCATGGCCAAACGCATTGCGGCTGGCTTCGGAGGGGGCGTGGGGCGCCTCCGCATGATGTGCGGAGCCGTCTCGGCCATTGTCATGCTTGTCGGACTCCACTGCGGGCAGACCGAGGGCAACGACCGCGAGGGCAAGTCCCTTTGCTATAAGGTGGTGCAGCGGCTGTTAGAGCGCTCCAAGGCCGACAATGGCAGCCTCATCTGTGCAGAGATACTCGGCTTGAAGGGTTACGAGAAGGCTCATCCCACATACATAGCCTCCGAGCGCACGGCAGAATACTACAAGAGTCGGCCTTGTGCCGCGAAGGTGGAGAGTGCTGCCCGCATCTTTGCCGACTATCTCCTTGAGTCATGCGAATAAGCTTCTGGAGTCGTTTGCTCGACACCATCGCGCCACGGTTCTGCCCCGTCTGCGGTTCCCGGCTCACTGTGAGCGAGCAGGGCATCTGCAGCCTTTGCTACCGCCACCTGCCGCGAACATTCTTCTGGCAGCATCCCGAAGACAACATCATGGCGCGTCTTTTCTGGGGGCGCATGGACATAGAGCGGGCGGCCGCACTGTTCTTCTTCGAGTCTGGCTCGGAGGTGGCAGGCATCGTCTACAACATGAAATACCACGACCAGCCGGAGCTGGCACAGGTCATGGGACGCATGATGGCGAGCGAGCTTTCGCTTTCCGGCTTCTTCCACGGCATTGACATGCTGGTGCCTGTGCCACTGGCCCGCAAGCGTGAGAGGCAGCGCGGCTATAACCAGAGTTTCTGCATTGCCGAAGGCATCAGGGAGGCCACCGGTCTGCCTGTTGCCAGCCGCGTAGTCCGCCGCACGGCTTTCGAAAAGAGCCAAACACGCATGAGCCGCTGGGAGCGGCAGGAGAATGTGGAAGGTGTCTTCACGTTAGAGAAACCTGAGGCGGTGGCTGGCAAGCATGTCCTCATCGTCGACGATGTGGTTACCACAGGAGCCACCACCCTGGCCTGCGGTAGTGAGCTGCAGAAAGCCGACGGCACCAAAGTCAGCATCATCTCGTTGGCATTCACCAAAGGCATTTGAAGTGCCAGCCTAAAATTCATAAACAGATAATTCGGAATTCTGCATGAAACAAAACTTAAGTTATAAGAACATTCACATTGGTGCAATAGCTACCTTTTATATAATAGCCTTACTGGTGCGCCTGATAACATTGTATGTTGTCAACAAGTATCCGTCAATTGAAACGAACTATGCGCTTCGAGTTTCCGCAGCGCTTGCCACGGGGCTTGGTCCCGCTATCGGAGCATTGGTGGCTATGTTTATTTTCAAACGTAAAACGGAATACACTCTCATAGGCAAGTCTGCCTGGAAATCCATTGCGACTATAGTCATACCATGCATTGTCTTTGGCATTATCGGCGGATGGGATTTGGGCGTGATATGTTTTTGGGCATTTGCGTATGGGCTATTGGAAGAATATGGTTGGCGAGGATTCTTGCAATATGAACTCAGGAAATTGCCTGTGTGGCAGTATGTATTTATCATTACGGTGATGTGGTTTCTGTGGCATCTGGATTTAAATCAGCGAAGTGCCTTGTCATTCTTCCTGCTTCTGCTTTTCGCTTCATGGGGAATAGGAAAGGTGGTGAGTGACACCCATTCATTGCTATTATGCGCTGCATTTCATGGCATCGTGAATTTCTCGAAACATGGATTGCTATCTGATACCACTTGCCTTATTGCGTTCATCTGCATCATAATCTTTTGGATAGTTATGTGGTATTTTGTTGGTATTTCCCCAAAACAGCAAGATAGAGAAGAGTAATTTTCAATTTTCTGTTCCCGCTGACAGCATGTGACACGCATACGCATGATAGTTTTTTGCCGAAGGCGACTCCCAAACTCCCTGACTCCTTAGAACACAGCCCCGCCGAAGTCCCTGGTGGGGCCCGCAGGCTTCCCTCTATTTTTCTCTTTCGCCTTCCTTGCAAACTCAAATAGTGACTTTGGCAGATGACAGTAGCCGGTGGGATTCTTGTCAAGATAGTCCTGGTGATACTCTTCGGCTGAATAGAAATTCTGCAACGGAAGCTTTTCAACAGCCAAGGGCTGCTGATATTTCTTCTGCTCTTCAGCATAAGCCTTTTCGATGACGGGCAAATCTTCCGCTTGGGTGTAGTAGATACCAGTACGATAACGAGTCCCTTCATCATGTCCCTGCTTATTGAGACTTGTAGGGTCAATAGCCTTGAAGAACATCTGCAGGAGGAATTCGAGGCTGACCACTCCGGGATTGTACTTCACATGTACCGTCTCTGCATAGCCCGTCGTGTCCGTATAGACCTCCTTGTACGATGGATCAGCAGTATGTCCGTTGGCAAATCCAACTGACGTTTCCACCACACCCTCAATCTGTTTGAAGTAGTGCTCCGTTCCCCAAAAGCACCCTCCGGCAAGATAGATGTCCTTACCGTCTTTTATCTCCAAGATCCCGTCTACCTCATGCTCAATGAAGGGGCCTGCCTTACATTCCAGAAGTACGGCAGATGTAATGCACTCTAATCCATGCCACACGTTTTTTGGAATGTCAACACCATAGGTTCCGCTTTCATGGCTGATGACGCAGGATGCCAGAACCCCGCCATCGTCCTTGTAGGTTGTCACTCTGACCTTGCCCTTCAGGATGACAAAGGTCTCATCCTTGTCTGGATGGTGATGCACAGGAATGAAAGTACCAGGCTCCAGGGCATTGAGGAAACGATGGCACTTGTCCTGAAGGCTCTGATGGAAGTTGTAGTTCATCCTCAGTCGTGGCGATTTTTTTGCCTGTTCCACCACGCTGCTAATTAGTTGGTCGTTTATTATCTTCATATATTTTTTACTTTATAGGATCTGAACAATACTCACGTCGGCCACAGTCCTTGCAGAACTTGCCGATCCATACATTATCGAACTGTTCAATGGCTGCTTCAAGCATTTCCGGGTCATCGGTCAGGATGCCAGCCTCGAAATTCCGTTTCTTAGGCGATTTCATGCCCATGCCAGCACCTGTCAGATTCGCTGAGCCGATGTAGGCAATGGTACAGTCGATGATGATGAGCTTGAAATGGACTCTCGGACATAGCACACGCTCCATGCCGTCATAGAGGATAGGATGCTTCTCGTGATCCTCTCTCCATGCAGTCCCTGGTTCCTTGGCGTGAATCAGCCTGACCTCCACACCCTTTTTGAGCAAAGAGGCTATCAGAGCAAGAAATGGCTTGTCATCGACATACAGGTCTTTGATGTCTGCCGTTCCAATCCACACCGTCTGTTTGGCCTTACCAACCAATGACAGGACTTCCTTGTAGTGGTTCTCGTCTGCTATGTACTTTATGAAACTCATTCTTCCACGTCACAATGAATGAATCCCATTTCCTTGGCCTTCTCCTGGGTCCCATCCACACACTTCATCAATCAGTGTACTAAGTATGCCACCGTGCATAGTATTTACCCATCCCTGATAGTTCTTCGCAGAGCGAAGCGGCGAAGCCGAGCGCTTTTCGGGATGCCAGGTACTTACAATGTAATCTCCATCCTCGTAAAAAACCATGTGAAGCCCAATAGGATTCTCAGGACAACAACCGAAACAGTTGTATTCTGGATGGTTTCGCCAAGGGTTTATTATTTTTTTCATCTGTATAATATATAACCAATTAGTGCAAGTTGAACAATGATAATGGCAGGAATACCATACTTGAACTGGTGCCCTCCACGATGTTATCAACATCGCGGACTCCTCCCTTATGCTGGGTCTTGTGATGCCAGACCTTCATTCCCAGCCAAGCTCCGATACTTCCACCAAGCACAGCCAATCCAAGTAGTGCGATCTCTCTAATACGCCATTTAGATTTTCGGGCTTTCCACTTGTCTACACCGTACATGAAGAAAGTGACCACGTTGATGACAGCGAGGTAGATAAGGACGATATGTAGGAGACTCTGTTCTTTCATTTACTTTTCAAATTGATTTCAGCAGTTTCTCAGCCAGAGGTACATACCAGTTACGGACTTCATCTGCTGTCGGAGTGTGACCACCGGGGAAATGGAACGTCTTATTGTAATGTTCCAAGAAGGTTGACTCAAAGTGTGCCAGCGTGTCCTTTTCTCCGAATAGACCCCAGTTGCGGTCTTTGAAGTCGGGATTGCAGTTGTTGAATTGAGTGGCCTCCATTTCTGCAAACTCCTCAATCAAGGCTTCATCAATGACAAAATTCTGCTTGCCGTCGGCTCTTGGTGATTTGTACTGATTGTTGCCGATACGCTCACGAAGGAACTCCGTCATCTTGAAGTGCGGATTGCCGAGAAGGGCAGGGACTCCGATAATCGGTGAGATTATCTGTGCATAGAACGAACCACAGCTGTTGCCCACAAGGATATCAGGTTTCTCTTTGTCGCAGATTTCGCGAATGAGCCTGAGGGCATCGGCAGGGTGGAGTGGAAGGTCAGGAGTCAGCACAGTGGCTCTCTTCTCAAAAGCCTCCTTCAATGCCAGAGCTGGCACACAACTGCCGCTGGCATAGAATCCATGAAGGAACAGAATCTTCTTATATGTTTGCATATCGGGGCCACAGTTGAATGCATGAAGCTGTTCACCCATCACGGCCGTTAGTATAGCAAAGACTTTATCACCCGTACAATGGCTGGTATAGAACTGGGTTTCGGGATATTTAGCTTTCAGCCTTTGAGCCAGAGCTGTCAGTTCTTCTTCCGTCTCTTGCCCGTCGAGTAAGTGGAAACCTCCGACAACGGTATGAACCGGCCACGGACAAGCCGCCAGGATATTCTCCATACCGCTATGGGCACAGCCTGTAAACAGCAGGCCGTCGACATACAGAGCCAACTCATGACGGAAGTCGTCGTGGATATAATCGCCATTGGTGTTCTGCACATAGAGATTTTGATTTCCTTTGGGCATCGGATGGTTCTGAGGGATATGAGCTATTACATGGATGTCCTCTGCTATTGCGCAGGTCTGAACTATCAAGACGAGTCTGCCATCGTCAATCTTTGGCCACTCCGCAGTAATACTATGGAGATTCCCTCGCTTGGAAAAGAATTTACCATTCACAGCATCTGGCGAGACAATAACCTTAGCACGTTCGTTGATATTCAAGAAGTGCTTCAGACCTCCTGCATGGTCACTATGTCCGTGAGAGATAAACACATAGTCCACCCTACTGAGGTCGATACCCATCTTCTCTGCATTGCGGATAAACACATCACTGGCTCCAGTGTCCAGCAAAATGTGATGCTTGTCGGTCTCTAATAGAATCGACAGGCCATGCTCTGTTTCGAACTGGCTGTCATTTGTACGGTTATCAGATAGTACTGTCCACTTCATATTGTGAATACATCCTCGATGACGGTCATTTCTTGAAGTCAATGATGATTCTTTGATATCCTTTCAAGTGAAAGTTTCCTTGGTCGCTGACTTCACAGACGAGATGGAGCTTCTGACCTGCTGCATCGGCAGGGATATGGACATTGGCGATGCTACTCTCCGCATTGTCGATAGTTAGCCTCGCTGTGCCTATCTCCAGCTGTTGCCACCACAGGAACTGGATGACATCGCCATCGGGGTCTTTAGATTGTGAGGCATCCAAACGAATTGTCTCGCCAGCATTCGCGTGGACGACCAATGGCGAAGCACCATGATGCCCGTCAATCACAACAACGGGATTATGATTTGTTTGACACGCCAGATGGCCTGCGCCAGCGTGTTTGCACCACCCCAACCTGCCACATAGATAGGCCTTGGATTATCCTCGTCGGCCAGGCGGATGAGCAACTGGCTGCCAGGCGAGTCGTTGTCTTCGCCAATAACCTTGATGCCCCCCCGTTCACTTCCCATGACGGTATGACTCCTCATATACGCACGTAATCAGCGCCTCTATCTCGAACATGTCGGCATAGGTCATCAGGTGCACCATCGACTCCATATCGTCGGGCTCCACATTACCTGGAGCGATGTCCGTACACACTACCAGCCGCGGTTTCAGTATTCCACCATTTGGCATACCATAAGCCGACATTCCCGTAGAAAAAGCCAGCAGAGCCGTTGCAAACAATTTTAGTATGAACTTCATCATTATTTCACAACTACTATTAATCCAAAAGACAAGGACGGTGGAAAAGGGAATCAATCTACCTTTATCTGTTTACCATTCACAAACAGCCGGTGGCCATTGGCCTTGATGCGTGAGGTATCACCCTTCAGGGATGTAATGAAAGAATCGGCAGTAAGCGTCCATGTGCAGTCATCGCCTAACGTTACATTCACCGTACCTGTCTCAGTAGAAACGCTACTGCCCTCTGCATTAGTGATGTTGCCGTTGATACAGCCGTTGAAGGTGGAACCGTCTGCCAGCGTCAGCGTCAGCTCAGAGTCGTTGCCCACGAGGATAGTGCCTTCCAACTGCTGACGACTCACGTTGACTGTAGCCTTATTGCCTGCTCCCTGCCATCCGTCGGCACATACCGACAACAGCACCTTCGCAGGATCCTCATTCACCAAGTTGACATTGTTCAGCATGATGATAGCATTTGTGTTGGTCACATGGAACAGATGTCCCTTTTTGTTTGTCAGCTGTCCGCCGTTCATCGTAAAATGTGAGTTGCCTGCATCGGCATCGCCTGAGAACGACTGGTAAATCATGATGGCGTCAAGGAACTGCGCATGCCCGTTGCGTTGCGTATTGCTGACAGTCATCTGACAGTTGTTCAGCGTGATGCTGTTCTTGCCCTCAATGCAGACACCCTCGGACATGTTCGATGTAAGCGTGGCGTTTGATACTGTCACATCAGCTGTGGAGTAGATAACAGGTGAACCAAGCCCGTTGCTGGTATAACTGCCGCCATCTACGGTTACGACACCGCCACCACGATCGGTACGAATCGGAGCCGACGAACGACCGCTGGTGTTGATGGTCAGATTCTTGGCCTTCATCACGCCTCCGCCAGTGGTCATGATACCGCCAGAGCCACCACCGGTAGTCGTAATCTTAGTGTCTTCTATGATGACGGTGGTGCCATCGCCCTCACCGCCATTATGTCCACCATTGCCACCATAAGAGAATACGCCGTTGGCACCATTAGCGTCGCTGGTGATGGTGCCACCCTTGATGGTCGTGGTGCTGCCGCCCTTCACAAGCAGGGCTGCGTTTACACCATAGAAGCTACAATTGTCGCCACCATTGGAACTACCCGTCTTGTTGATTGTAGGCTGAGAGATGGTCACTGCCTCCTTGGTGGAAACCAACAAGGCATTCTCATCGGTCTTTTCGCTCTTGTAAGTCTTGCCAGTCTCAGTTGACTCTGCCTTCAACTCCGTAGCTCCAGCGTAGGTTATATTCGTATTGCGCGAGCCTGGTCCTCCAGGGCGCCCCATGCCTCCTGGACCACCATGTCTTCCCCCAGGTCTGCCAGGAGGACGTTGTCCCATTGGTGGCCGTTGCCCCTGAGTATGGTTGTTTTCAACTTGTGCCATCAGAGAGCCTGACAGCACGAAAATGCTGAATAGCATTAAAAATGTCTTTCTCATTTTCTTTCAATTCAAAATTTCAGGTGCAAAAGTACACTTTCCACCAGAACTACAGAAATATAATCAGCAAATCCCCAGATTATTTCAGCAAAAAGGCCTCATCCGTAGAGTGGCACTTTACGGAGCTAAAGTGCCACTTTTTTGAAATTAAGTGGCACTTTACGGTCGTAAAGTGCCACTCTGTGGATGAGGCATGTTTCACGCCATTTTTGCGAAGTTTTTTCGTGTCAGAGGTGTCAGTATTTTTTTGCTATCTCGGACGCGCGTGTGGAAGTAGGGAGTGCCATGCGGGGATTTCCCTATGAAACTATAGGATTTCACCCACTCCATTTTAGAGTTTATCCCTTGTAGAACAGGCAAAAAGTTGCGATCTTTGCACCGTGAACAAGAAAACAAAATGTTTAACCCTTTAAAGATAGGAGATTAAGATATGAAGAAGATGTTACTTATGGCAGTGATGATGGTCATGACCATCTCGGCCAACGCAATGAGCTATAACGCAGCAAGGAACGAGGCTCTTTTCCTGAGCGACAAGATGGCTTACGAGCTGAACCTTACCGCTGCGCAGTATGAGGCAGTCTATGAGATCAACCTCGACTACCTAATGAGCCTGAACGGTCATGGCGACGTGTTTGGCATTTGGTGGGACCGCCGTAATGCCGACCTCCGCTATGTGCTGGACAGCTGGCAGTATGACAGGTATGTAGCACTGAGCCACTTCTATCGCCCCGTGGCATGGAAGGCTGGCGGCTGGACATTCGCAGTGTACGCCCACTACAACAGAGGCCACTTCTATAAGGCTCGCCCAACGGTGTTCGAGACCTACAAGGGTGGTCACCGCTCTAACTATGGCCGCTCGCATGGCCATAATATGAGTAACCACAATAATGCTCATAGGGCTCTGCATCGCGAAATTGCTCAAAAGCCCCGCAGCAATAGCAGTGGTTCCGGCCACTTCGGAGGTCGCCGCTAAGGTTGTTCCATTAGTGTTCTATATATGCCTCGAAAGAGGACTCCAGGGAATCTCAGGAATGAGGTTCCCTACGTTTTTTGCCGAAAGACTCATGGACTTCGCTGAATGGCAGAAAGGCAGGCTCTTCCACCAAAGGCAACATCATACAAAACGGGGAAAAAGACCATAAGGAAATGAAGATGACGCCCCCAGGCAAGCCGGGCGAAAGGCATGGAAGACATGAGGAAGAGAAAACAGGTTTTCATGTGTCAGTTCTTTCCTTTATTTATTATGTAGATGCCAAGTGCAGCGAGTCCTCCGGCAAGGGCATATTTCGCATGGAATGTTTCTCCAAGACAGAGACAGGAGGTGACGGCACCGACGATAGGTATGAGCGAGTTGTATATGGCCACCTTTCCAACAGGATTCAGACTGAGCAATTTGTTGTAGAGTGCAAATCCGATGGCAGAGATGGCAATGAGCAACAACAGGCACACGATGCCGAGTATATTAACTTGGGGCAGAGTGCCGCCAAAGGCCAGCCCGGGAATGATGAGCAACAGGCCTCCGACGGTGAGGCTATAGCCCGTCCCGACAAAGACGTCCACCCGTCGGCTCAGTCCACGAGTCATCAGGTTAGCCGTTGCCCCGCAGATGGCGTTCAGGATAATCATGCCGTCGCCCAGCCAAGTGAACCGTCCGCTGTCAGTTCCGCCAAGGTTCAGTGCAAGGATTCCGCAGAACCCAACGGCACAGCCAAGAATCTTCCGTGAGGTCAACTTGTCGCTCTTGAAACAGGCACAGGCCAGAAGCACTACAAGGAAGGTGCTGAGCGAATTGAGGATAGCCGCCCGTGAACCTTCGCTATGTGACATACCGACATAGAAGAAGAAATAGTGGAGCGCGGTGTTCATCAGCGCAAAGGCGAGGAAAAACCACCAGTCTTTCCTGATGTCCGTCTTGAATGAACGTCCGCTGCCATGGGCTACAGAAAGGACAATCAGACCTGCCGCAGCAAAGCGGATGCCCGCAAAGAGCATCTTGCTACCCGTCATGTCTGCCGTAATGCCAAAGGCACTGAAGCCCATCTTGATGAGCGGGAACGCCCATCCCCATGCTATAGCAGCTGTCAGGGCAAACACTACCACCCAGGGGGGACGCTGAAAAATGCTATCGAAATGGCCTTGGGAATGCATTGTATGAATACCAGCAGGAATAATTGGAAGTGAATTGCTTAGGTCATCTTACACTCCACTCAAACAATCCTGCTGAGTTGTCGGCGGGCAATACCACCTCTAACTTCACAGCCTTGGTGCTGACTGGGTCGAAGTTAACAGTGCAGGCACTACCTTTGTCAGTAGGATAGCTGTCGGCACCGCTTACGGGCTGCCATTGGCCTTGGGCATCCTGATAGAGAATCCGCCACGACTGCGGCACACGGCATCCGCCCCATGGACCGTCGTCGAACCAATAGACGGTGGCACTCTGTACGGTACTC
Source organism: Prevotella sp. (assembly GCA_017449025.1). Taxonomy (GTDB): domain Bacteria; phylum Bacteroidota; class Bacteroidia; order Bacteroidales; family Bacteroidaceae; genus Prevotella. The sequence goes on from JAFSKJ010000012.1 coordinate 27,933, forward strand.
TGCTGCGGAAACTCGTAGGCGAGCCACTCCGTGGTGCCTTTCTTAGGCCACCAGTGGGTGTAGGGAACGGAACGGTCGCTCTCGTCTTTGGGTATCAGGCGGTCGTTGACAGAGGAGATGGCCGGCACCTTCGACCCGCTGCTGACCTTGCTTTCCGAGGCGAGCGTGGCTGGCTGTGAGGGAGTGGTGGCGTTGAGGTCCTGAGGCAACCATACACGCATCTTCCCACTGCCGCGATGGCACCATGCATAATAGGGAATGAGCGTGAGCGTCTGGTCCTTGGCTTCGAGCCTGCCCTGCTTGTTGAAGTTAAGTGTCTGGGCATGGGTGACGAGCGTCACGACAGGTGTTCCGGCAATCTGGCCTTTGCCCGTTACGAACTTCGGATTCTGGTTGACAAGGGCACCCATGATGTCGAAGCTGTTGTCAGGGTGCTCGGCGCAGTAGACCAGCGGGCCGCGCTCTATGGCCACCATACCTCGGTCGGCCTCCACCTTATTATTAGCACGCACGACGCGAGGCTCCATGTCGAAATGAATCTGTACCTTGTCGCCCTTCTTCCATTTGCGGGTGATGGTGTAATAGCCGTCAGCCTCCACCGTCCCCTCCAAAAGGAGTGGAGTTCCATTCACCTTGACTGTGTAGTTAGGGCGCTTGTTGTCGGTGTAGGTGTAAAGGTCGCTGGGCACCACCTTGTTACGTACCCATCCGGGGATGCGTATCTTCATGGCAAACAGGCCTACGGAGTTATTGTCGACGCTGACGGTTATGTCGCCGTCCCACGGGTAGCTGGTCTGCTGGCTCAGGCTTACCTTTTTCTTGCCTACCCCCAGCGTGGCGCTACTGGCGACAAAGAGGTTCACGTAGACCATAGGTGCCCCCTTGGCCTTATTAGTCTCATTGGCCCTATAAGCATAGACATAGCCCGGCAGCGAGGGTATGAAGCGACAGATGTTGGAGGGGCAGCAGGCGCATCCGAACCATGCCTGGCGCTGGTGCTGGCCCATCGACTCCAAGGGGTTGGGGTAGAAGAAGCCATTGCCTTCGAGCGAGACGCCGCTGATGAGTCCGTTATAGAGCGTGCGCTCCAGCACGTCGTAGTATTTCGACTCGCCGTGGAGCAGGAACAGGCGGTAGTTCACATATACGTTGCCGATGGCTGCGCATGTCTCACAGTAGGCGCTCATGTTGGGAAGCTCATAGTTTTTGCCGAAGGCCTCGCCGTTAGAAGTGGCGCCGATGCCGCCGGTGATGTAGAGTTTCTTGGTCACGATATTGTCCCAGATGGCATCGATGGCATGGATATAGCTCTCGTCGCCAGTCAGTGCAGCCACGTCGGCCATGCCGGCATACATATATGCGGCGCGTACGGCGTGTCCCACAGCCTCGTCCTGCTCAGTGACAGGCTGGTGGCTCTGGCTGTAGGGGTTCTTGATCTGTGTCTTGCCGCGGTAGTCGAGCAGGAACTTGGCGAAGTCGAGATAGCGCTGCTGTCCGGTGGCAAGGTATAGGCGTGCCATCGCCATCTCGGCTATCTGGTGGCCGGGCACTACGCACATCTGCCCAGGATTGGGTCCCACCTCCTTACAGGCCACGTCGGCATAGCGGCAGGCAATGTCGAGGAACTTTCTTTTCCCCGTGGCCTGCCAGTAGGCCACGGCACCCTCGACCATGTGGCCGAGGTTATAAAGCTCGTGCGAGAGGTCTTCCTCCTTCACCCATCGGCGGTCGCCAGCCCAGTGGTGCGGGTCGGCGGGGTTCTGTGTGCGTGCGGTGTAGAGGTAGCCGTCGGCCTCCTGCGCACGGCCGATGATGTCGATAACGGAGTCGCAGTAGGCCTCCAACCTCTTGTCGGGATAGGTCTGCAGTATGTAGGCAGCGCCTTCGAGCGTCTTGTAGGGGTCGGTATCGTCGAACGAATAGCCCACGCCGTTCACCTTGAACACCTTCGAGGGGTCCTTGAGGTGTGCGGCAGCGTTCTCGAAGTTCTTGTAGCGGCCCTCGCTCTCGCACTTCGAGAAGGCCAGTGGCACGGTCGTGTTGCGCGAGGCTTCGAGACGTTGTCCCCAGAACGTGCCGGGCGTCACCTTGACGGCGGTGAAGGGCACGGGGGTGATGGGATAGCCCTTCTGCGCCACTACGTGGGTAGCGATTAGTGACAAGTGAAGGGTGATGAGTGAAAGGAGAATTGTACGTTTCATATTGAAAATGTGTTGTTAAAAAATGTCTATCTTTCTGTTCAATTGGAATCTCCACGACTGCAATTCAGTAATCGTCAGGTGTCCTAAGAATGTGATTTGGCAGGCATCCTTCAGTTCCTCGTAGTTCTTGTAGTAGGGTTCAGAAAAAGAAAGCATCAGTCTCTTGTCCTTGACAATCCACCACGACTCCTTGTCTTTCAAGCCTAACTGTCCGTTAGACTTGACCAACACCCTGTAGCAGCCGTCCATGTCGTCCAGCAAATAGGTCTCGACCTTGAACGGCCATACCAAGCGGCGCACGGAGAACTGGCCATTCCATATTGCAATGATGTCGAAGGAGGATAGGGCTATCAGCAAGAACGCCCCAAATAAAGCCAACATAAAAACGCCAAACAGTATCATCCCAAGATTTCCTTCGTATGCAGCATCTGCAATCATAAACAACGATATGGCCACAAACAAACCAAAGAGACCGCCCAAGCCCCACAGATTCCACTTGTTGAACACCGACCTCACTTCAGCATTTGACCGTCTGGTAAAATGGCTTTTGTCACGAACAGGTACCAAAGCCGAAAGCAAGTGGTAGTTGGCGTACACGTAAGACGAGATATTGACCACCCGCTCACCTTGGCTAATGAGGCGAAACACGCTTTCACCCGTCCTCGTCACGTCCACTTGGGAATAGTCGAACTCCGTGAACCAATAGAAGCGCTTGACAAATGGGAGAAAAGTCCTTTTCACTTCCATCCCGTCCGACAGAATGGTTATCGTCTTCAGCATACTCAGCCAGATGGCGAGTGCGACCAACACGATGGAGCCAGAAACGACAACCACAGGCCACGTGGGAGACTGAACCAAGGCGGGAAGTGTCATTCCCATTATGCCAAGAGCCACCAGCACAGGCGTCGTGCCGAAGTACTTCCTGCTGAACTCAGACCGTACCCCGGCACTGTTTGGCGGGAGATGGACTGCTGCTTCTCTTCCGTCTGATGGGGTCGGCTGCAGAATCTCGCCGTCAGGGTAAACGACCTCATCACTGCCGCTGGCATCGTAGAAGGCAACATCATGCTTCAGGGCCAGCTCCTTCACTAACCGTAAAGCACGCTCGGCGTCGGACCAGGCAAAGGCGACATAGATACATTCTCGGTCAATGACATAGTCAGCGTCAAGGAAATCGCCACTGTCCACCTCTTCCTCTGAAGGCGCAAACTCTCCATTCATAGGACGGATGAGGTCCTTCATCTCCAGGAACCACGATTGCAAACTGGGGGTCGTGTGCCGGTAGTCATTGTAGTCAATGTCATCCTCCCAGTCCATTTCCTGCTCGAACCACTTCACGAAATCATTGTGGTTTTTGAATCGCTTGTGCTTGTCGAGCACCATCAAATCATAACTCATCGCAACGTCGTCTTATTGGTCGTGACAAACAATTTTGCTGCAAAGGTAATGCTTTTCCGTAAAAAAGTGCTATCTTTGCACCAGAAATTACTTAGAATCTATGAAATACAAGTCAATGCTGGCGGCAGTGGTGCTCCTTTGGACGGCGGGAGCCAGTGCCCAAATCAAGGAAGTGCCGTTTACGCAGGTACATCTCAACGATGTGTTTTGGGCACCGCGCATCGAGGTGAACCGCACGGTATCCATCCCTTCCGCCTTCCGCGAGTGTGAGAAGAGCGGGCGTTTCGACAACTTCGCGCTGGCTGCGCAGAACAACGGCCGCTACAAGACCGACGTCAAGGAGCATCGTGGCGACTTCTCGTTCGACGATACCGACCCTTACAAGGTCATCGAGGGCGCATCGTATGCGCTGGCCGTCAAGTACGACCGACAGCTGGACCACTACCTCGACTCGGTTATCAACCTCATTGCGTTGGCGCAGGAGCCGGACGGCTACCTGACCACCTGCGTTACCAATAAATGTACGCGCCTGAGCGGCTGGTGGGGCACTCACCGATGGGAGAAAATCAACTCGCACGAACTGTACAACAGCGGCCATTTGATTGAGAGCGCCGTGGCCCACTTCCGCGCTACGGGCAAGCGCACGTTCCTTGACGTGGCCATCAGGAATGCGGACTTGGTCTGCAAGACCTTCGGCCCCAACGAGGGACAGATACACCGTCCCGGTGGGCATCCAATCATAGAGATGGCGCTGTGCAAGCTCTACAAGGTGACGGGCAACAAACGCTACTTGGAGGGTGCAAAGTACTTCGTCGACGAGACGGGCCGCTGTACCGACGGCCATGCGCCCAGCATGTACTCGCAGGACCACAAGCCCATTCTTGAGCAGGACGAGATTGTAGGTCACGCCGTGCGTGCAGGTTACCTCTATTCAGGCGTGGCCGACGTGGCAGCGCTGACTGGCATCAAGGCATATCAAGAGGCGCTGGAGCGCATCTGGGAAAACATGGCATCGAAGAAACTCTTCATCACGGGCGGCATCGGCAGCCGTGCCCAGGGCGAGGGCTTCGGTCCCAACTACGAGCTGAACTCGCACACGGCCTACTGCGAGACCTGCGCTGCCATTGCCAATGTGTATTGGAACTACCGTATGTTCCTCGCCACGGGTGAATCGAAGTATATTGACGTGGTGGAGCACGCACTATATAATAATGTGTTGAGCGGCGTGTCGCTCTCCGGCGACCGATTCTTCTACGACAACCCCTTGGAGAGCGACGGTGAGCATGAGCGCCAGCGATGGTTCGGCTGTGCCTGCTGTCCTGGCAATGTGACGCGGTTTATCGCCTCTGTGCCGGGATATGTCTATGCTTATAGGGCCAATGGGACACCCATGGTTTACGTGAACCTTTACGTACAGGGCACCGCAGACATACAAGTGGGAAAGAACAAGGTGGAGCTGCAGCAGACAACGGACTACCCTTGGGACGGCAAGATACAGATCAAGGTGAGTAAAGGTGGTGGCAAGTTTGCCATCAAGCTGCGCCTGCCCGGTTGGCTGAAACAGCACCCCATGGGCACCGCCCTCTACACATATCTCGACAAGGCCCCGAACTATAGTGTCAGTGTAAACGGCAAGGAACTTTACCCCGAAAGCCACGACTACATAACCATTGAACGCCGATGGAAGCAGGGCGACGTAATAGAGTTGAACCTGCCAATGGATGTGCGCCGCGTCGTGGCCAACGACAATGCCGAGGACTTGCGCGGAAAGATTTCCCTTGAGCGAGGCCCTGTGATCTACTGTCTTGAGGGCATCGACCAGCCCGACGGCACTGTGTTCAACAAGTACATTCTCAATGCCACAGCCGTTGAAGCCCAATTCGAGCAAGGACTTTTAGGCGGGGTGACGGTGCTCAGCGGAAAAGCCAAGCAGGTGGAGCACGACGGCAACATAGCTGACACAAGCTTTCGCGCCATACCTTACTCGGTATGGAACAACCGCAAACCTCAGCAAATGGAGGTATGGATAGCCAACAGCCCGGCCAAGGCAGTGCCCACACCTCTGCCCACCATTGCCAGCCGGGCACAGACATTCTGCAACCGCGGACCCATACAGAACGATGCACCCGAGACAGCACCGGCAGACTCATGGGCTGGCGGAGTGAACGACCAGTGGGAGCCCAAGCGCAGCAGCGACACCTCCAAGCCCTATCACTACTGGTGGCTGAAGCGTGGCACAAGGGAAAGTATCGCGTATGAATTCGAACAGCCTTACGAGGTGTCGAACGTACAGGTCTACTGGCTCGACTTCGACCATTACGACGGCAACTTCCGCACGCCAGAGTCATGGACTCTTTTCTACAAGACCTCCGACGACGAGTGGAAAGAGGTTGAGAATCACAGCCCGTTCACCGTACGCAAGGACTGTTACAACAGCGTCGACTTCAAGGCAGTGACCACAAGGGGGCTCAAGATTGTGGCCCAGCTGCGTAAGGGCGAGTCGGGAGGAGTGCTTGAATGGAAGGTAAACAACTACAACAAAAATTAACAGCCTAAAATTTTGCCACCTCAGTTTTATTACGTATCTTTGCAGCCAAACTCATACATCTTAATTCACAATCCTTAATCGCAGCAAAGCGAGATAGCTCTTAATTCTAAATACTAAATATTCAATTCCAAATATTCAACACAAAAGAAAATGAAAACAATTTATGATTTTTCTGTCAAAGACAGGAAGGGAAAGGATGTGTCGCTGAAGGAGTATGCCAACGAAGTGCTGCTCATTGTCAACACAGCAACAAAGTGCGGCTTCACCGCTCAGTACGAGGAACTGGAGAAACTATACGAGAAGTACCACTCACAGGGCTTCGAGATTCTCGACTTCCCCTGCAACCAGTTCGGCCAGCAGGCCCCTGGCACCGATGAGAGCATTCACGAGTTCTGCAAGCTCAACTTCGGCACTGAGTTCCCGAGATTCAAGAAAATAAAGGTGAACGGCGACGATGCCGACCCACTCTACAAATTCCTAACAGCAGAGAAAAACTTTGCAGGCTGGGACATGGAGCACCCCATTGCACACATTCTTGACGACATGCTTTCAAAGGAAGACCCCGACTACAAGGAAAAGCCAGGCATCAAGTGGAATTTCACCAAGTTCCTCATCAACAAGAAAGGACAGGTAGTGGCACGCTTCGAACCCACAGAGAAGATAGAGAATATAGCCCAGCAGATAGAAGCCTTGCTGCACTAACCCCCGAAAAGGTTTATGGAACATACCAAATGCTTGATTATAGGCAGCGGCCCCGCTGGCTATACTGCTGCCATCTACGCCAGTCGCGCCAATCTGCAGCCCATAGAGTACTCTGGGCTGCAGCCTGGCGGGCAGCTTACACAGACAACAGAGGTTGAGAACTTCCCCGGATACCCACAGGGTGTGGACGGCAACCAGATGATGATGGACTTGCGCGAGCAGGCCGAACGCTTCGGCACAGACATTCGCGACGGCGAAATAGTGAAGGTAGACTTCTCCGAAGCGCCGTATGTCTGCACCGACGACAGCGGCAACCAGATCGCGGCCGACACTGTGATTATAGCCACCGGAGCCTCGGCCAAGTACCTCGGACTCGACGATGAGCGCAAATACAACGGCCAAGGCGTGTCGGCATGCGCCACTTGCGACGGATTCTTCTATCGCAAGAAGACCGTGGCTGTGGTCGGAGGCGGCGACACGGCTTGCGAGGATGCCCTGTACCTGTCGTCGCTCGCCAAGAAAGTATACCTCGTGGTGCGCAAGCCATTCCTTCGCGCCTCGCAGGTCATGCAGCAGCGCGTGCGTGAACGCGAGAACATTGAAATCCTTTTTGAGCACAACACCATCGGCCTGTTCGGAGAAAACGGAGTTGAGGGCGCACATCTCGTAAGGCGCCGCGGCGAACCCGACGAGGAGCCAGTAGACATTGCCATCGACGGATTCTTCCTCGCCATAGGACACAAGCCTAACACCGACATCTTCCGTGACTGGCTTGACACCGACGAAGTGGGGTATCTCAAGAAAATCGACGGTACGCCGCGCACCAAGCTGCCTGGCATCTTTGTTGCAGGCGACTGCGCCGACCCCATCTACCGGCAAGCCATTTCAGCTGCCGGCAGCGGCTGTCAGGCAGCCATCGAGGCTGAGCGCTTCCTGCTTAACAGGTGAACAAACTGGGGGGCATGGGGCAAACATGAGGACACAGCCCGTCAGGCGTGGCCGATTGACTTTACGGAAACCGAGTGGCACTTTAGAGCGTAAAGACCATTGTCATACCTGTCACCCTCCTGTCACCCTCTGTCACCCTCAAACAGGGTGCAAACGCTTTGTGGCAGGCCATTCTGTCACCATGACACCCTATTTTCAAAAAAAACTGTAATATCACCTTTGCCCCGCGCCGGTCACTACCACTATTTACAATGCAAAGGAAATCATAATTCATAATGATTATCCGCTATCGTACCACCAAAGCCCCAAAGGGGCAACAGACCGCAGGCAGGGGTGCCGCTCCAGCCTGTGGTCTTATCAGCCCTTCGGGCTTTGGTGGTATCTTTGCGGATAATCATAAATAATAATATAATGTTACTTTTTTACCTACATTGCCTACACTATTATATAAGTTTCTGGTTTACAAG
>JAFSKJ010000087.1 GCA_017449025.1 Prevotella sp.
AACCGCAGCGTCCGAAGGACCTGCGGAAGTAGGAACACTACGAATGCACTCTGAAAGAGTGCCCCAGCAGCAGTATAGGGCGACCCCTTCTGGGTCGTTGTCCTCCCCTCTGCTTCTCCGGGGGTGCTTCGCACCGCCCGGTTATTGAGAGGTGACCGCGTTGCGGTCATACTGCTGTTCAACCGCACAGGTCGTAATTTTTCATAAAAATGGCGTGAACATCGAGGCCTCTTCCGTAGAGTGGCACTCTACGGAGCTAAAGTGGCACTTTTTTGAAATTAAGTGCCACTTTACGGCCGTAAAGTGCCACTTTACGGATGAGGCATGTTTCACGCCTTTTTATGAAGGAATCTACGTGTCAGAGGTGTCAGTGATTTTTGCTTATTTCTTAGGCGTGCTCGAAGGAGTAGGTTCGGTAGGTTTGGTAGGTTCGGTTGGTTTATTATGGCAGGATATTGGGGCTGCATGGCGAGGGCGGCTTACGCAGTGGTATGATGCAATCGTTTGCGCGTATATAATATAAGTATTTATAACAAAAAGAGAACAACGAAAGCAAAAGAAAGCTAACTTTGCACATTGAAAGACTATCAAAACTATAAATTAACTCTAATTCAATGTAATGATGAAGCAGGTAAACAAGAAAATCCCGTTCAGAATGCTGGCCCTTATTGTGGGCTTGCTGCTGACGGCGAGTGCCTTTGCACAGCAGATAACTGTGAAGGGACACGTGAAAGATGCCACTGGTGAGCCCGTCATCGGAGCAACAGTAAAGGTGGCCGGCACACAGACCGGCACCGTGAGCGACTTCGACGGCAACTTCACCATCAAGGCAAATGCGGGCGCAACGCTCAACGTTACTTATGTAGGCTATCAGTCGGCCTCGGTGAAAGCAGCGCCGAGCGTTGAAGTCACACTTCAAGACGACGCCAAGGTGCTGGAAAATGTGGTGGTCATAGGCTATGGCCGCGCCAAGAAGAGCGACTTGACCGGCTCTGTGACGGCCATCAAGCCCGACGAGATGAACCACGGCCTGATTACCAGTGCGCAGGATGCCCTTCAGGGCAAGGTGGCCGGTGTCAACATCACCAACTCCGGTGGTGCTCCGGGTGCCAGTGCAACCATCCGCATCCGCGGCGGCTCGTCGCTTAATGCCTCCAACGACCCTCTGATTGTGATCGACGGTCTGGCCATGGACAACTACGGCATGCAGGGAGCCTCGAACCCCCTGTCGTTGGTCAACCCGAACGACATCGAGTCGTTCACCGTGTTGAAGGATGCCTCGGCCACGGCCATTTACGGTAGCCGCGCCTCCAACGGTGTGATTATCATCACCACCAAGAAGGGGCAGAAGAACCAGAAGGCCCACTTCAGCTACAACGGCAACGTGTCGGTGAGCACCGTCAGGAACAAGATGGACGTGATGGATGCCTCCGAGTACATGGGCTACGTAAAGAACCTGGTGATGAAAACCCGCGGCTATAGCGAGGAGCAGTACTTTGCCAGCCAGGAGTATGCCAACCTGGGCTATCTCGACGCAAGCGGCAAGCAGCAGTTTGCCGACACCGACTGGCAGGACCAGATTTACCAGTCGGCCTTCTCCGTCGACCACAACCTGACCGTGAGCGGCGGCCTGAAGAACATGCCCTACCGCGTGAGCTTAGGCTACACCGGCCAGGAGGGTATTATCAAGACCAGCGACTACCAGCGCTATACGGCGAGCATCAACCTTTCGCCGACGCTTCTCAACGACCACCTTACCTTTAATATCAATGGTAAGGGAATGTACTCGAAGACCACCTACGCCAACCAGGGCGACGCCATCAGCGGTGCACTCTTCATGGACCCCACGAAGCCCGTCTACGACCCGCGCGCCAGCTACAACAGCGGCTACCGCCAGTACTGGCAGTGGCCCGGCAGCGCCGACTGGAACGACACGTTCTGGACCACCAACTACAACTCATTGGCTCCGAAGAACCCCGTGGCCGCCCTCTACAACTACTCTAACAAGGGTAAGTCGAAGGCCTTTGTGGGCAACATCGAGGCCGACTACAAGATCCACGGCTTTGAGGACCTGCACATACACATGAACGCCGGCATGGACTACACCACCGGCAAGAGCAACGTAAGGCACTCGCCCTACAGCTACAACGGCAACTACTATTTCGGCAACAACGGATGGAGCAAGCAGGACACGTACAACCTGTCGTTCAACATCTACGGGCAGTACATGAAGGACCTGGCCGACACCCACCACTTCGACGTGATGGCCGGTTATGAGTGGCAGCACTTCCACAAGAAGAGCGACTACTACTATGCCGGACTCTACCCGCAGACCTCACTCCGCGTAGACGACAACGGCAAGAAGCTGGCTGGCACGGAATACCTGCCATCGGAGAACACGCTCTACAAGTCAGAGAACTATCTGGTATCGTTCTTCGGCCGCTTCAACTACTCGCTTCTCGACCGCTACATGCTCACCGCCACGGTACGTGCCGACGGTTCGTCGCGCTTCAACTGGCTCGACACCGGCGACAACCAGCAGTGGGGCATCTTCCCGTCGGTAGCCTTGGCATGGAAGATCAACGAGGAGCCGTTCCTGAAGAACGCCACATGGCTCTCCGACCTGAAGCTGCGCGCCGGATGGGGTATTACCGGTCAGCAAGAGGGCATTGGCGACTATACCTATATCCCCACCTACACACCTAACTCACAGGGTGCCTACTACTATCTGTTCGGCGACGGACGCACCTATCGCCCCGACGCTTACAACAACGCCCTGACGTGGGAAAAGACCACCACTTGGAATGCCGGCCTGGACTTCGGCATCATCAACAACCGCCTGACGTTCAACCTCGACTTCTACCACCGCAAGACCAAGGACCTTATCAACACGGTGGTGATTCCCGTGGGCACCAACTTCTCCAACAAGGTTACTCAGAACATCGGCTCGCTCCACAACACGGGTGTTGAGTTCGCTGCCAACTGGCGCGCCATACAGACCAACGACTGGAACTGGCAGTTGGGCTATAACGTAACCTGGAACAAGAACGAGATTGACGAGCTTGTGGCCAGCACCGGCGAGGACTACAAGATTGTTCACGGCGGACTCGCCATCGGCGACTCCGGCAGCGACGGCATCAAGTCGTGGCACGTGGGCAAGCCCGTGGAGGCCTACTACACCTACCAGCAAGTCTACAACGCCGACGGACAGCCAGTCTACGGACAGTTTGTAGACCGCAACGCCGACGGCATTATCAACGACCTGGACCGCTACTACTACAAGAAGTCTACGCCCGACGTGACCATGGGCTTCACCTCGAAGCTCACCTACAAGAGCTGGGACCTCGGCTTCTCAATGCGCGCCAGCCTGAACAACTACGTCTACAACGCCATAGAGGCCGGCAATTCCAACCTCGGACTGAGCAGCGTATACTCCGGCTCTGCCTGGCACAACATCCTGAACATGGCTGTAGACAAAGGCTGGACAGCATCTGAGTCTCGCGACGCACTGAGCGACTACTACATCCAGAACGCATCGTTCCTGAAGATGGACAACATCACTCTGGGCTACTCGTTCAAGACCTTCGACGACTACCTCTCCGGCCGTGTCTACCTGACCGCGCAGAACGTGTTCACCATCACCAAGTACAAGGGCCTCGACCCCGAAATCGATGGTGGCTATGACAGCGTTATCTATCCGCGACCCTTCGTGGGAATCCTCGGTGTGAACCTGAATTTCTAAGAAGAGCCATGAGAGATTACCGACAGAGAATTTAGCATAAAGAAAGGAAACAATCGTATGAAACTACATAGAATTAAATCAGTGATTCCCGCAGCAGCACTCATGCTGTCGATGGGACTGACAACGGCATGCGTCAACGACCTGCATGTGGACAACATCAATCCCCAGCAGACCAGCGACTTCAACGCCGACGCATTGCTCAACAAGATCTACGCCAGCTTCGTGCTTACCGGACAGAAAGGCCCTGACGGCAACGGCGACATTGCCGACTTCGACGAGGGCCGCTCGGAGTTCTACCGCATGAACTGGGAGATGAACGAGTTCACCACCGACGAGGCTCACTGGGAGTGGCTCAACGATGCCGGCGTGCCCGACATAATCCACAACACCTACGGCTCTGACAACCCCCGCACCCAGGGACTCTACTACCGTCTGTTCTTTACCATCACGCTCTGTAACTACTACTTGGAGCAGACCGCCGGCGACAACTCTGCCGAGACAGCCCTGAAGCGTGCCGAGGCCCGCTTCATCCGCGCCCTCGACTACTACTACGTGATGGATCTCTACGGCAACGCCACCTTTGTAGAAAAGGTGAGTCTGGAACCCGGCATACGCTATACCCGCGAACAGTATTTCAGCTACATCGAGAACGAGCTGAAAGAGCTGGAAAACCTGCTGGCAGCCCCCGGACAGAACAAGTACGGCCGCGTGGACAAGGTGGCAGCACAGCTGCTGCTGGCACGCCTCTACCTGAATGCAGAGGTCTACACCGGCAATGCCCGCTGGCAGGATGCCAAGGACTATGCCGAGAAGGTGATTAACAACGGATACTACCACCTCTGCGAGACGGGAGCCACAAACCCGTCGACAGGCGAGCAGTATTCACCCTACCAGATGCTGTTCCTGGCCGACAACGACACCAACGGAGCACAGTATGAGAACGTCTTCCCCGTGCTGCACGACGGCATCAACACCACGTCGCACGGAGCCATGAACTTCCTCGTGCTGGCCAGCTATGCCAAGCCCAGCACCGACAACCAGGACATCACCGTGCCTTCGGGCACCGACTGCTCATGGGGCAAGTGCCTGCGCGTGCGCAGCAGCCTCATCGACACCTTCTTCGGAAATGTTGAGCTGCCCGAGGAGACAGAGTCGGTGAAGCAGATCACCGATATTGCCGGCGACGACCGCGCATTGTTCTACACCGGCGACGCCAAGGCCAAGTACACCCGCACTATCACCGACGAGAGCGACCAGTCAATGGGCTACAGCTGCATAAAGTTCCGCAACGTGCGCTCCGACGGCAAGCCCGCCAGCTCGCTGGCCAAGGTAGACACCGACCTGCCGCTGATGCGTATTGCAGAGGCCTACCTCACCTTTGCCGAGGCTGAGACACGCCTGAACGGTGCTACTGCCGCCGCCAAGGAGAAGATCGACGCCCTGCGCAGCCGCGCACATGCTATCACGCAAGCTGAATATTCGCTCAGCGACATCCTCTCCGAGTGGTCGAAGGAGTACTGGTTCGAAGGCCGCCGCCGCGTCGACCTGGTGCGCTTCGGACTCTTCGGCGGGCAGAACAAGTACACTTGGGAGTGGATGGGCAACAACCTGAACGGTACACAGTTCCCTGCCTTCCGCAACATCTTCCCCCTGCCGAAGAACGACCTGACCAACAATCCCAACCTCATACAGAACGAGGGATATTAGAAATTGATAATTAATAATTGATAATTGAGGATTATTATGAAAAAGATATTAAATAGCATGCTCCTACTGATTGTTGCAGCCGTGCCCTTGCTCACCTCATGTGAGGACGACAACGACAGCAACCCCACGCTGAGCATTCCCCAGAGCTTTGTGCTCAACACTCCGGGACTGGCTGCAGGCAATGTCTACGACCTTCCAAACGGAACGGTCAACCTGACCACCAACCAGCCCGACTACGGCGGCTGGCCCGCAGCAGTGACCTACGCCGTGCAGGCCTCCCTGACCGGAGCCGACGGCACGTGGACAGAACTGCCCACCACCTACACCTCTACACGCCTGAGCGTCAACGGCGACGAGCTTAACACCGCCCTGCTAGACCAGTACAAGGCAGCCAACGACGACAACCTGCCCGAAGGCCCCATCAGCGCATACTTGCGCCTGCGCGCCTTCCTGGCAGACACCGGCGTGGACTTCGGACAGGTGTTCTCCAACCCCATCACCATCAAGGCCTATGCCTACGAGCCTCCCGTGCAGCTGGCCCTGCCCACGGCTGTCTACGTCTGTGGCAACTCTATAGGCACCGCCTGGACCACATGGAAGCCTCTGGCTCCCGTCTACGGCAAGGAGGGCAAGTTCTACACCATGATATATAATGGTGGCGACGGCTTCAAGTGGGGCAACAAGCCCAACGACTGGTTCGGCTACGACAAGATAAGCGAGTTCGACAACCATGTCGACGGTCTGGAGATTTCCACCGACAACGACGGCAACATAGTCTTCAGCAAGGCCGGCTGGTATGTTCTCAAGTTTACAGCCAGCATAGAGGGCAAGAAGGTGAAATACATCCTCGGCGTCTACGACGGCCACGCATACATCATCGGCAGTGGTGCCGGTGGCAACTGGGACGACTCCAACCCTGAATGGGAGATGCAGCCCAACAGCGACAACATCTGGGTGTCGCCCGAATTTGCTGGCAGCGGTGAGCTGCGCGCCTACATCTCCGTTCCGGGCGAAGACTGGTGGCGCACAGAGTTTACACTCTTCGGCGGCGAGCTTTACTTCCGCGTGGTTGACATTCCTCACAACTGGGCCGAGGACGTTGGCGAGGAGTATTCTGTCAGCGTCAGCACAGGCAGCAAGCTCTACGTCGACTTCAACAACAATACGGGTGAAGTTAAATAGTAAACACTAAAAACCAACAAGTAATATGAAAAAGATAGCATTATATATGTCACTCGCACTGGCAGGCCTGTTCACCACGGCCTGCAACGAGGATTTCGGCGACTGGGCAGCACCCCAGACCAATGGCGCGGAGAATGCCATCACCATTCCCGGCTTCACGGCCTCGGCCGTGGCAGCACAGAACCTGGCCACAGCAGGCGACGAGGTTCCCATGTTCACACTGAACATGCCAGCCCTTCCCGACGGCTACCAGGTTGCCAATGCCCGCGTAGAGCTGACGCCGCAGGGCATCGACGAGCCGTCGATGACCCTTATCAACACCACTGTCGACGGCAAGGGACCTAAGGAGACGCTTCAAGAGCTGATTGTCAGCACCTATGGCAAGCGCCCCGACGTGCGCACGTTCAGTGCCCGCGTGCTTGTCAACGCCGTCAAGGATGGTCAGGCTGTCTTCATCGATGCCGGCAACGTAGAGGTTAACATTGCCCCTGAGGCTCCGCACATCGCCCCTGCCTACTATGTGGTGGGCGGCACCAAGGACTGGGCAGGCTCTGCCGCGTCGAAAGAGCAGAAGTTCTCGCACAGCGACCAGGATGTCTACGACGACCCGATATTCACCATAGTCATCGATGCCGTTGCCGACGGCGACACATGGTTTGCCATTGGCGACGACGAGGCTTGTGACGCCATAGGCCAGAACGACTGGTCGAAGCTGTTGGGCATTGTGGGCGGCGAGAACAAGGCTACCACTGGCTCGCTCGACTACCGCTACAACATGGGCGCCGACAACTCGTTCTGTGTTCCCGCTGGCTCGAAGAAAATCAAGATTACCATCGACATGATGGAGTACACCTTCTCCGTACAGCCAGTCAACATCTCCGACAACTACTATCTCATAGGAGGTCCCGGTGATTGGAGTGCCGACGCTGCATTGACCATGCCGTTCTCCCACAGCGACAAAGACGTGTTCGACGACCCCGTCTTCACCTATGTCTTTGAGGGCAGCGGCAGCGACATGTGGTTCGCATTTGGCGACACCGATGCCATCAACGCCGTGGCTGCCGGCGACTGGAAACAACTCTTCGGCACCACCGGCGCCAGCGAGGATCTCAGCGGAACGTTCGACCGCCGCAACAACCTCGACGGCGACCACTCCTTCCACATCGACGGCAAGGCCAAGTACTACCGCTTCAGCGTCAACATGGCCGAGATGACCTATGAGATCACCCCGCTCAACTTCACCGAATACATCTATGAGGCAGGCGTCAACAATGAGTGGGGCAGCATTGAGCAACCGCTGTACTGCGCTAACCAAGATGGAGTGTACACGGGCTTCTTCTATGCCCAGGATGCAGACTGGTCGGGCGGCATGGGTGCCTTCAAGTTCCAAGGCTCATACAACTCGTGGGACAACGGCAACTACGGTGCCGGCACCTGCTCAGATACGGGCGGAACGATGGTCAACGACGGTAGCTCGGGCAACCTGCTGGCTACGCCCGGCTTCTACCGCGCCGACGTCGACCTGGCCAACATGACCTACACGCTGACACGCATCAACAGCATCTTCGTGGTAGGCAGTGCCGTGAACAACGACTGGGATAACGGAGTTGAGATGACCTACAACCTCGGTGAGCGCTGCTGGGAATGCATCGCCACCCTCAACGAAGGTCAGATCAAGTTCAAGGGCAACGGTACCTGGGACAATCAGGACGGCAACTGGGGCGGATCGCTGCAGAACGTTGTCAATGGCTCTAACGACAACATCGACGTTCCCGTCATCGGCAAGGTGCAGATTAAATTCTTCCCTCGCTGCGATACGAAGTCGTATGCTACAATTACCGCTGTTGATTAATAACAACTCATATTAGGAAAAAGCGCAGGATCGCTACGGGTCTTGCGCTTTTTCTTCACCTTGAACAGCATGAGAAAAACACTTGTCATCCTTGCACTGGCGTGCATTTACCTGCCTGCCGCCGCCCAACAGCGGCTGCTTGGTGGCGACATATCGCTGCTCCCCTCCTACGAGGAACAAGGAACGGTGTACCGCGACATGGATGGACAGCCCGTGAAGCTGTTGCACTTCCTCAGACAGCAAGGTTGGAACGCCATACGCATCCGGCTGTTCGTAGACCCCGAGCATTCTCCCCAGAAGCATAAGGAGGAGGGCGTCTGTCAGGACTTTGACTATGTGCTGAAGCTCAGCCGCCGTATCCAGAGGGCCGGTTTCCAGTTGCTGCTTGACTTCCACTACAGCGATTACTGGGCCGATCCGGGTAAGCAGACCATGCCCCAACGGTGGCAGAATACCGGCAGGGAAGCCCTTCCCGACTCTGTCTATCAGTATACCCGCAACACCCTGATGGCCTTGAAGCAGCGGGGCGTAGTGCCCGAACTCATACAGGTGGGTAACGAGACGACCAACGGCATGCTATGGCCGTTGGGGAAGATTGCCTGGGCTGGCTCCAAGGACAACCCGACCGGCGAGGAGGCCTTAGCACGCGAACAGGCCAGTTGGGACTACCTCTGCCGACTTTATCAGGCTGGCAGCCGAGCCTGCCGTGAAGCGTGTCCGCAGTCGAAGATCATCATCCATACAGAAAAGGCCGGCTCATGGGACATTACCCGGAAATACTACCAGCAGATGCGCCGCCACCAAGTAGACTACGACATCATCGGACTATCTTATTACCCCATGTGGCATGGCACCATCAGTAACCTTGGCCAGAACCTCGACCGGATGGCATGGCTCTTCCCAGAAAAGGAAGTGATGATTGTCGAGACCGCAGCCTACTATTCGCACGAGAATGATCTCTGGGCCACGCCCGACAAGTACAGCGAATTCTATCCTATCACCGTAGACGGACAGCTGACCTTTACCCGTGAGCTGGTAGAAGAGCTGCGCCGCCATTGGAACGTGAAAGGTCTATTCTGGTGGTTTCCCGAAGAGAATGCCAGTAGCAGCGAGGTAACCAAGGGTTGGCTCAACCGCGGACTTTTCGACAATTACACCGGCCGAGCGCTTCCAGCGTTCAAAGCCTTCAGCCAATTCATAGACAAATAAGTATTACTAATTGAGAATGACATGAAACACCGCAATTCTAAACGAAGACTAACGCTGATTGGTTCGTCCCTTTTCATCTTTCTGTTATCATTTAGCAAAACGCATGCACAGGGCTGGCCAGCGGACTATGGCGGCGTGATGCTGCAGGGCTTCTACTGGGATTCCTACGCCGACACCAACTGGCAGAACCTTGAGAGCCAGGCCGACGAACTATCCAAGTACTTCGACCTGATCTGGGTGCCCAACTCAGCCTATGCCAACGCCATGACGATGAACATGGGCTACCACCCCGTCTACTGGTTTGACCACAAGAGCGCCTTCGGTACCGAGGCACAGCTGCGCTCCATGATCAAGGCATTCAAGGATCGTGGCACCGGCCTCATTGAGGATGTGGTCATTAACCACCGTGCCAGCGTCGACGGCGACTGGCTGCACTTCCCCGCCGAGACTTACAAGGGCGTGACCTACCAGCTGACGGCAACCGACATCTGCCAGGACGACGAGTCGAAGGACAGCGGCTACAAGCCCACCGGCGCCAAGGACACCGGCGAGGGATGGGGCGGCGCACGCGACCTGGATCACAGCGGCACCAATGTGCAGAAGAACGTCATGGCCTACGAGGACTTCCTGCTCAACGACCTGGGCTACGTGGGCTTCCGCTATGACTTCGTGAAGGGCTTTGCCGCCAAGTATGTAGGAAAGTATAACAAGGCCGCCAACGTGACCTATTCTGTTGGTGAGTGCTGGGACGGCAACAAATCCGTGGTCACCAACTGGATCAACGGCACCAAGGTTGACGGCGTCATACAGTCGGCCGCCTTCGACTTCCCGATGAAATACTACATTAATTCGGCATTCAGCAACAACGGCAGCAACTGGGCCGACCTGAACAAGGCGGCACTCTCCACCGACCCCGCATACGCCCGCTATGCCGTCACTTTCGTCGACAACCACGACACCGGGCGCTCCACAAGCGAGGGCGGTGCACCGCTCTATGCCAACGTGGAGGCGGCCAACGCCTTCATCCTCACCCTGCCCGGCACGCCCTGCATCTTCCTTAAGCACTGGCAGCAGAACAAGCAGGCCATAAAGAAGCTCATCGCCGTGCGCAAGGCTGCGGGCATCACCAACGAGAGCAAAATCCTGTCCATACTGCCAGAGCAGACAGGGTGCACCGTCATCGTGCAGGGCAGCAAGGGGAATGTGGTTCTGCTATTAGGACAGGTAAACACTGGCGGCAACAATTCTTCCGACAATTACAAGATGGCCGTTAAAGGCACCAATTACATGCTCTTCGTCAGCGGCAATGTAGACCTCTCGACTGTCGAGGCCATAGACAGCGAGGTAAGCACCTTCACCGCTCCCGACTTCTGCACCGTTACCGACGGCGAGGTGTGCGCCTTTTTCGAGGCTCCCAAGTCGTGGACCACCGTCAAGTGCTGGGCGTGGGACAGCGCCGGCAACTATACCGGCGGCACATGGCCCGGAGCTTCCTGCACCCGCGTGGGCACCACCGCCGACGGCCTCAGCGTGTGGAAATGGACGTGGAACAACGCCTACACAGGAGCACACGCCACCATGCCAGCCAACATAATCTTCAACAACAATAACAACGGGCAGCAGACTGCCGACCTCGATTTCGTGAACACCGGCTACTACAGCCAGTCCGGTTCCTTGCTGGGAGCCGTCAACGGCAGCAGCGGCATCGACGACCTACGCTTCAGCGATGCACGCGACAATGGCGGCAGCCGCCATGTCTACGACCTGTCAGGCCGTCGGGCAGATGCAAGCACTCACGGACTGCTCATTGTTGGTGGGAAGAAGGTTGTACGGACTGTCAATACTCAACGTATGGCTCAAGGCGACTGATTACCTCTGGCGTGAACGCCGGACTGAGCTGAAGCTGGCTGAGACTGTTGATGCGGCCGTGCAGACGGCGATACTCCACAATGGCCTTGGCCTGATGGTAGCCCATATAAGGATGGCGGCGCAGCTGGCTGAAGGTAAGACGGTTGACGTTCAGCTTTTCAGGCTGGGCATTCCTTACAACAAAGTACTTCTTCGCTTCTTTAGGAAAGAAGTCTATCTCGTCGAGCTGGTCTACGCTGACGTAGCCGCCAAGCAATCGCCCGTGGGAGATAATCTCGCGGGCGAAGTGTATTCCTATGCCAGGCACAGAGCGCAGCGTGGCGGAGTCGGCAGTGTTGAGCACCACCTGTTCGCCTGCCGCAATCTTCTTCGGGTATACTGCCGTGTCTTTCTCTATGCCGAAGGGATGCTGCCTGTCGGCAGCCTCCACCTCGGGCAGCTTTGCCGCAGGCTGATAGTCTGCCGATATGCGTATATAAGGTTTCAGCCGCCGATACTCTCCTGCCGTCAGCCCGTAGAGGCGCCCGAAGTCCTCAGGGCGTCGGTAGACGCCCCCTGCCGCCCGGTACTTGTAGATGTTGCGCACCTGCCAGGGCTGCAGTCCGAGTGCAAGCAGCTGTGTGCTGTCGGCGCTGTTCGGGTCGAAGGCAAAGAGCTGCGTCTTGCGCCCGTCAACGGCATAGCTGACTTGCCTGCCGCTACTGTGGCGGCTGTCGTAGGCAGCTTCTCTCCCGTCGCTCGTTGCTGTATCTATGCTGTCAGCGCCATTGGTGGTGAGGGCAGCGTTGTCGTTGCCAGTAAAAAATACCCCCCCCAATGCCACCGCCGCCACGGCCAGCAGGGTGAGTATCACCTTGCGGTCGGACTGCTGCAGGTAGAAGAACTCCTTCAGGAAGCTGAACATTGCGCTAAAACCTTATTGTCAAAAGAACAGATTATATCACTCCCGCCTGATGCAGGAATATGAGCAGTATGCAGACGGGCACCACATATCTGGTGCAGAAGAGGTAGGTGTGGAAGAAGTGGCCGCGCAGTGTGCCGTTGTTGGTGTATTCGTCGCTCACCAGCTTGCGATTGGCAAACCACCCCACGAGCAGGCTGGTAAGGAAGGCTCCGGCAGGCAGCATCACCTGGGCCGTGACATAGTCGCACCAGTCCATGAGCGACCTGCCCCACATCACGAAAGCCTCACGTCCGCCCACCGATAGCGAGCAGCCAATGGCTATTGCGCTGCAGATGACGGTCAGGATGACGGCGGCCTTGTTGCGCGAGAGCTTCAGCTCTTCGTGGAAGAAGGCTGTGCCTATCTCGTGCATGGAAATGGTAGAGGTGAGGGCGGCAAACACCAGCAGCACGTAGAACATCACTGAGATGGCGTAGCCCACGACGGGCATGGCCGCAAAGGCTTCGCTGAACACATTGGGCAGGGTGATGAAGATGAGCGAGGGACCGCTGTCGGGCTGTATGCCCACAGAGAAGGCCGCCGGGAAAATCATCAGGCCGGCAAGGATGGCTATCAGCGAGTCGAGCAGTGCTATCTGTACTGCCGAGCGTGCCAGGTTGGTGGTCTTCGAGAAGTAGCTGGCGTAGGTGCAGAGGCATGCCGTGCCAAGGCTGAGCGAGAAGAACGCCTGTCCGAGGGCTTCGAGCAGCACACTGCTGCTAAGCTTGCTGAAGTCGGGCTTCAGCAGAAACTCTATGCCGGCGCCCGCCCCGGGCAGCATGCACGAGGCCACCACAATTACCACCAGCAGCACCAGGAGCACCGGCATGAGCAGCTTCGAGGCGCGTTCAATGCCCGAGCTTATGCCGCGCACCACCACCATGTGGGTGAGCAGCAGGAATGCCACAGCCCACAGGCAGGGCTTCACGGGATGGGAGGAAAACTGCTGGAAATAGTCCACCACATACTGGCTGTCGCCACGCAGATTACCGCTGACAGAGGCCATCAGGTATTGCAGGCACCAGCCGGCCACCACGGCGTAGAATCCAAGGATGATGGTTGAGGTGACTATGCCGAGATAGCCCACACCTTTCCACCACCTGCTGTGGCCTATGCCTCCGTAGGCGGCAGCGGCGTTGGCCTGCGAGTGGCGCCCCACTATGAATTCGCTCACCATGCCGGGCAGGCCTAACAGCAGCACACACACCAGATACACCAGAATGAAGGCTGCACCTCCGTTGTGGCCCGTCATGAACGGGAAGCGCCACACGTTGCCCAAGCCCACGGCAGAGCCTGCCGTGGCCAGGACAATGCCCAGTTTTGTTCCGAAGTTTCCTCTGCTCATGCTTTCCTTGTATTAGTCTAAATCAGTCCGAACTGATGCAGGAAGATGAAGATGATGCAGATGGGGCAGACATACTTCACGAGGAAGATGTAGAAGTGGAAGTAGCGGCCACGCAGCGTGCCCCAGTTGGTGAACTCGTCGTGCACTGTCTTGTGGGGCACGAACCACCCTATGAAGATGCAGGTGAGGAAGCCAACGACGGGCAGGAATATCTGTCCGGTTACGAAGTCGAACCATTCGAACATGGTACGCCCTGCTATGCCGAGGAAGTCGACGGCTCCCAGCGACAGCGAGCAGAATGCGCCTATGATGCACGTTACCACGGTCACGCTCATGGCAGCCCTCTTGCGGGTGATGACCATCTCCTCTTGCAGGAAGGCCGTGCTCACCTCGTGGAGTGAGATGAGCGAGGTGAGGGCCGCCAAGGAGAGCAGCGCGTAGAAGAGCAGCGAAATGATGTATCCCACAATGGGCATGCTGGCGAAAGCCTGCTGGAACACGTTGGGCAGGGTGATGAAAATCAGCGACGGGCCGCTGTCGGGACTTACACCCACCGAGAAGGCGGCGGGGAAAATCATCAGTCCGGCAAGTATGGCCACTAAGCAGTCGATGATGCCTATCTGCAGCGCCGAGTTGGTGAGGTTGGTGCTCTTCGAGAAGTAGCTGGCGTAGGTGCAGATGCAGCCCATGGCTATCGACAGCGAGTAGAACGACTGGCCGAGGGCACCGAGGAACACATCGCTGTTGATGGCCGAGAAGTCGGGCTTCAGCAGAAACTCTATGCCCTCCTTGGCTCCAGGAAGCATGCACGAGGCCACCACAATGACCAACAGCAGGATGAAGAGCGTGGGCATGAGCACCTTCGATGCCCGCTCAATGCCGTCGCGAACGCCCTTGGCAATGACAAGGTAGGTGGTGAGCAGGATGACGACAGTCCAGAAGATAGGCCTCACGGGGTCGCTGCTGAAGTCGGCGAAATACTGCTTAAAGTATTCGGGGTTGCCCTGCAGGTGACCCACCAACGATGCCCAGACATACTGCAGGCACCAGCCCGACACCACGGCATAGTAGCCTGTGATGAGGAATCCTGTGAGCACGCCCATGTAGCCTATTGCCGACCATGCCGTGCCTCCCGACATCTTCCTGAAGGCACGGGCGGTGTTCGACTGCGCATGCCGCCCAACTATGAACTCGCTGATCATGCAGGGCATGCCCAACAGCAGCACGCACAGCAGATAGATGATGATGAACACGGCGCCGCCGTTCTGCCCCGTCATATACGGGAAGCGCCACACGTTGCCTAAGCCCACGGCAGAGCCTGCCGTGGCCAGAATAACCCCCAGCTTGCTGCCGAAACTGGCTCTTTCAAGTTTTGCCATTTCCACTTTCTTTGCGTTTTGCTTGCAAAAGTATAAAAAATTCTCTACTTTTGCAACCAAAAACAACGCAAATATGAAATATTTGTCACATTTACTGGTCAGCTACCCCTACACTGTGGCTCTTTTCGCCGTTGTCTGGTATCTCTCGTTAGGCTTCATACCCGAGCACATGCCGTTAAACGACGTGAAATTCATCGACAAGTGGACACACATAGTCATGTATGGCGGCACGTGTACCGTGCTGTGGTGGGAATACTGGCGGCGGCATAAGCATGGCAACGCCCGCCGCCTGCTGCTCTTGGCGTGGGCGGCGCCCATAGCCATGAGCGGGCTGCTCGAACTGCTACAGGAGTACTGCACTGGCGGACGCCGCTCGGGCGAGTGGCTCGACCTTGCCGCCAACGCCACCGGAGTGACCCTTGCCGCCGCCATCGGAGCCCTGCTGCTGAGCAGGTGGGCGCGCCGATGAGAAGGTGGCGGTCGCTGCTCTACGCACCGCTGCTGAAGCTTGCCGTCTGCCTCTCGGGAGGCATTGTGGTGGGGCGGCAGACGGAGGCCGGAGGCATGCTCTGGCTGTCGCTACTTGCCGTGGCCATCGTCGTGGGACTGCTCTTCTGGCGCAAGCCGCGACTGCAGTCGGCGGTGATAGCATTGTGCTGCATGCTGCTCGGCGTGGTGCTCTCAGCAAGGCAGAGGCAGGCCGTTGTCGTAGACTGGCCCGCGGAGGCTCTCACCGTAGAGACCGTGGTCACCGCCGAGCCTGTGGCCAAGCCCAAGACCGTGGTCCTCGACCTGCTGCTTACGGGCAGCGGACGCCGCGTGAAGGCCTACTTGCAGGCCGACAGTCTGAGCCGCGCCGTCAAGGTTGGCGACGGACTGGTGCTCACTGCCGCCTTCAGCCGAGGCAGCGACTGGAGCAGCGGCAACTTCAGCTACCGCGACTACTTGGAAACCCACGGCTTCTCAGGCACGGCCTTCGTACGCAGCGGGCAGTGGCACCGGCAGCAGCTCTCACTCGCCGCCATACCGCTATTGGAGCGCACACGTCTGCGCTTCATGGTGTGGCGCCATCAGCTTACCATCCGTCTGCGCCATGCCGGCCTCAGCAACGAGCAGTTTGCAGTGGTGGCTGCAATGGTGCTCGGCGACAAGTCGGCGCTCACCCGCGAGCTGAAAGACACCTACAGCATCAGCGGTGCCTCTCATGTGCTGGCACTCAGCGGCCTGCATCTCGGCATCATCTATGGTTTGCTGTCGCTATTCTTCTCACGCCGCCGGCGCCGAGTCATACCCGTGACACTGTCGGTGCTGGCACTCTGGGCTTTCGTGCTCTTGGTGGGCATGCCGCCGAGTGTCGTCAGGGCTGCCGTCATGCTCAGCATCTACATGCTCTTCTCCCTGGCCGGGCGCAACCGCACACCCGTCAACGTGCTTGCCTTCACGGCCATCGTAATGCTCTGCTACAGCCCTTGGGCACTGTTCGACGTGGGCTTCCAGCTGTCGTTTGCGGCCATGCTCGCCATACTGGTGCTGACGCCGCTATTCAACAGTCTGCTGGCCGTTGGCATGCTCACGCGCCACCGGTGGCTGCGCACGCTGTGGTCGCTGCTCAGCGTGTCGGCAGCGGCGCAGGTTGGGTCGGCACCGCTTGTGGCCTACTACTTCGGCCGCTTCTCCACCTATTTCCTGCTTACCAATGTGCTTGTCATTCCCGTCGCCACCTTAGTTGTCTATCTATCTCTTCTCACGCTGGCCGTGCCTGCCTGTGGCGTCATGCTTACAGGCATGGTGCAGTGGCTCAACGCCGCTCTCACCCGCATTGCCGCCCTTCCATACGCCAGCATCGAAGGCCTTCACCCAACAGCCCTGCAGACAGTGTCCGCATACGTGGTCATTGTCGCCGTACTGGCTGCAATGGCAAAGTGGAGAGGAAATGAAATTATTTAGCGCGCACGTACAAGATGGCACTTTCTTACTGACACCTCTGACACGTATATTTTTCACAAAAACGGCGTGAAACATTGGGGGGCATCCGTAGAGTGGCACTTTACGACCGTAAAGTGGCACTTTTTTGTCGTAAAGTGGCACTTTAGCTCCGTAAAGTGCCACTCTACGGTTGAGCCTCTATGTTTCACGGTTGAAAAGTGTAAAACAATTCGGAGAATCATTGACATTTGGCTCAAGAAAAAGGGAAGAACAGGTGTGTTTTCGGTTGGGTTTTTTGAGTTAATAACACCCCATGCAACCCCTTTTGCTGATATATGGGAAGACGATGCCGTAGGCATCGGATAGGGGTAGCCAGCCATGCAGCCGTGACGTGGTCGCAATGCGGGAAAGGCTACTAAAGGGCAAGAAGTCGTATTGATTGTGTCATATTGTCACCCGTTACTGTCAATATGACATAATATTGTACGCTGGCATGCTTGTTGCCTAAAGGGTAGGTGAGCAGCGCAACCACCAGCTGAGAATGAGAGCTGGCAAGCAAAGCTCGGAGAACAACAAAACAACATGTATAACAAATAAAAACAAACATTAGGAGGACAAAACTATGATGCCGACAATGAGAACAAACAACTGGATTCCCGCTGTGTTCAACGATCTTTTCAACAGCGATTTCATGCCGCGGGCTAATGCCACCGCACCGGCAATCAACGTAAAGGAGTCGGACAAGGCCTACACTGTGGAGCTGGCCGCTCCAGGAATGAAAAAGGAGGACTTCAACGTACACATCAACGACGAGGGCAACCTCATTATCAAGATGGAGCAGAAGCAGGAGAAGAAGGAGGAGGACAAGAACGCCCGCTACCTGCGCCGTGAGTTCAGCTACTCTAAGTTCGAGCAGACTCTGATACTGCCCGACGATGTGGAGAAGGATAAGATTGCCGCCCGCGTAGAGCACGGCGTGCTCACCGTGGAGCTGCCGAAGGTGGTTGAAGAGAAAGTGAAGGTGTCAAGACAGATTGAAATCTGCTAAGGCAGTACAAGAGATGTCTCACACAGAGCTGATAAGCAAGAGGGTGTGCCAGTTTTGGCACACCCTCCTGCTTTATGTGTAGTTCTTACGGTTTTTCTACTGCTTGTCGAGTTCAGCAAGGTTCTCGGCAATCATCTCGTCGGTAACGGTATAGTTCTGCAGGTCGCCCTTGATGTAGGCTTCGTACGACGGCATGTCGATGAGTCCGTGGCCGGAGAGGTTGAACAGTATGACTTTCTCCTCGCCCGTCTCCTTGCACTTCAGGGCCTCGCGGATGGTGGCAGCTATGGCGTGTGTGCTCTCAGGGGCGGGTATGATGCCCTCGGTGCGCGCGAAGAGCATGCCGGCTTCGAAGGTCTCCAACTGCGGGATGTCTACACCGTGCATATAGCCGTCCTTGATGAGCTGGGAGATAATCATGCCTGCACCGTGGTAGCGCAGGCCGCCAGCGTGGATGTTGCTCGGCTTGAAGTTGTGGCCCAGCGTGTACATGGGCAGCAGCGGTGTGTAGCCGGCCTCGTCGCCGAAGTCGTAGCGGAACTGACCGCGAGTGAGTTTCGGGCAGCTGTCAGGCTCAGCGGCGATGAACTCCGTGTGGCGCTCACCACTCAGGTTGTGGCGCATGAAGGGGAAGGCTATGCCGCCGAAGTTGGAGCCTCCGCCGAAGCAGGCTATCACCATGTCGGGATATTCGCCAGCCATGGCCATTTGCTTCTCGGCCTCAAGGCCGATGATGGTCTGGTGAAGTCCTACGTGGTTGAGCACGGAGCCAAGGGTGTATTTACAGTTGGGGGTGGTGGTTGCCAGCTCTACAGCCTCGGAGATGGCGGTGCCTAATGACCCTGAGTGGGTGGGGTCCTTGGTCAGGATGTCCTTACCGGCACGGGTAGACATTGAGGGAGAGCCCTCGACAACGGCGCCAAAGGTGCGCATGATGCTGGAGCGGTAGGGCTTCTGCTGCATGGTAATCTTCACCTGGTAGACGGCACAGTCGAGGCCGTAGATCTTGGCGGCATACGACAGGGCTGCGCCCCACTGTCCGGCGCCGGTCTCCGTGGTGACATTGGTTGTGCCTTCCTGCTTGGCATAGTAGCACTGAGGCAGTGCGGAATTGATCTTATGAGAACCTAAGGGATTGGTGCTCTCGTTCTTGAAATAGATGTGGGCAGGTGTACCGAGAGCCTCTTCGAGGGCATAGGCGCGCACCAGCGGAGTGCTGCGATAGTATTTGTACTTGTCGAGCACATCCTCGGGTATGTCTATCCAGCGATGCTCAGTGTCAAGCTCCTGCACACAGCACTCGCGCGGGAAGATGTGTGCCAGGTCGTCGACGCCGAGGGGTTGCTTCGTTGCCGGATGGATTGGCGGCATGGGCTTGTTAGGCATGTCGGCCTGAATGTTATACCACTGTGTAGGAATCTCATTCTCCTGAAGGATAAATTTTTTCTGTCTATTCATAATAATTTTTGTGTTAAGTGTATTAGAAGTCTAAGCCTATGCCAAGGAACAGGGAGAGATGGTAGGCATCCCTAACCCAGGCTCCCGTGTCGTCGTTGTTTACGTCCTGTCCTACGAGGCCAAGATTGACACCTAAGTTGACATGCAGATGGCCAAAGGAGCATCCGAAACCTTCGCGCAGGCCGAAGTCCATAGCCTTGGCATCGAAGCCGTAGGAGCCGAAGAAGCCTGTAAACGGCTGTAAGGTAATGTTGTCGGAAGCATAAAAGCGATAGGTAGCCACGAGGGGAACCATGAGCGAATGGTTGTTAACCTTATATTTCTCATAACTACGCGTAGAGGATTCGTGGCTTGAGGAGCTATAGCCGTTGTAGTACTTGCCCGACCAACGGTTTTCAAACTTCGACCCCATGTTTTGGTAGTATGCTCCCGTCTCAAGGTAGAGAGGTATTCTGGCAACCCTGAAGCCCAGAGCCACTCCGCCAAGGGGAGTGGCGAGAGCTATGGGATCCTCTAAATTATAATAGGTGGTAACTCCTGCGCCTGCGCGAAGACCTGCGTAGAATCGTGGTGCATCTTTCTTGGCAGCATCGAAGCGTGCACTTGCAGACACAGTTGCCAAGAGCATGATTGCTGTCACGGACAGCCTGAATAGTCTCTTCTTCATGATTGTTGATTTTATTATTGATTCTGCAAAGTTAAGCCTTTTTTCCGATACGGCCAAGATTTATGGCGGAAAATTATCGCCGTTTGCGTTTTTTTCCCTACCTTTGCTGAACAAATGCGAGAAAGGCAACAGACAATGACTGAAGAATAACGTAGCTATGACATCTTATCTGAACACCGAGAATATAGCCCGCAGCAGGGACGGCGTTGAGTTCCACCCGCTCCGCCCATTCCTGCCCAGTAATGCACGTGTGCTGTTCTTAGGCAGCTTTCCGCCGCAGCGCAAGCGCTGGTGCATGGACTTCTACTACCCTAACTTCATCAACGACCACTGGCGCATCGAGGGAGAGGTGTTCTTCGGCAACAGGAACCAGTTTGTGGACGTGGAAGCCAAAAGCTTCAAGGCGGATGAGATTGTGACATTCTGCCGTGACACTGGGCTTGCCTTCTTCGACACCTCCACCGCCATACGCCGGTTGCAGGACAATGCCTCAGACAAGTTCTTGGAGGTGGTGGAGCCGACAGACATCCACGCCCTTCTGCTGCAACTGCCCCACTGCCGTGCCATTGTCACCACTGGCGAGAAGGCCACGGAAACCATCTGCTGCTCGCTCCACATTCCTGTCATGCCAAAGGTAAACACCTGCGTTGACATACCTGAGGTCTTCAATAGCGAAGGAAAGCCCATAATGCTCTATCGCCTGCCCTCGTCGTCAAGGGCCTATCCCCTGGCTTTCGGGAAGAAGGTGGAGGCATATAGGAAGATGTTCGACACCGTTCTCGGAGAGGTGCATTGCTGCGTGGCTCAGCCATGAGCCTTTGTGCATTTTGTAAACGAGGCAGGGGCTGCTTGCCACCTCTTTGCAGCTCTTCTCTTATTCCAAATAGGTGTAGCCGTAGAGTCCTGAGCGATAGTTGCTGAGAAACTCCTTGCCCTCTTCGAGCGATATTTTGCCCTGCTTGACGCTCTTGGTGACCCACACCTCAAGCTGGCGGACAAGTTTCTTGGGGTTGTACTGCACATATTCGAGCACTTCCTCCACAGTCTCGCCGTCGATAATCTGGTCTATGTGGTAGTGATCTTCCTTCACTGAGATGTGCACGGCAGTGGTGTCGCCGAAGAGGTTGTGCATGTCGCCAAGAATCTCCTGGTATGCCCCCACGAGGAACACACCGAGATAGTAGTCCTCGTTCTTCTTAAGTGCGTGTACGGGCAGGGAGTGAGTGTTATGGCGGTTGGTGGTGAAGTTGGCTATCTTGCCGTCAGAGTCGCATGTTATGTCCTGCAAGGTGGCGTTGCGTGTGGGGCGCTCATTGAGGCGCTGTATTGGCACGATGGGGAACACCTGGTCGATGGCCCAAGAGTCGGAGAGGCTCTGAAACAGCGAGAAATTGCAGAAGTACTTGTCGGCGAGCAGCTTGTCAATCTTCATCAGCTCCTCTGGGATGTGCTTCAGGTTTTTGGCCAGCGCGTGGATTTCGTGGCACACGCTCCAGTACATGGCCTCTATCTCCGCCCTTGTCTTCAGGTCAACAATGCCGTGGGCGAAGAGGTCAAGCACCTCCTCGCGTATCTGCTCGGCGTCGTGCCAGTCTTCGAGCACGTTGCGCGGCGACAGGTTATCCCATATCTCATAAAGGTCTTTAACCAACTGATGGGATTCCTCATCGGGTTCGAACTCCTCAGGCATCTCGGGCAGCGAGGCCGTCTCGAGCACGTTGATGACGAGCACCGAGTGGTGGGCTGCCAATGAGCGGCCGCTCTCGGTAATGATGTTGGGATGGGGAATCTCGTTGCGGTTGGCTGCCTCGACGAAGGTATAGATACAGTCGTTGACGTACTCCTGGATGGAGTAGTTCACCGAGCTTTCCGACGATGGAGAGCGCGTACCGTCGTAGTCCACGCCAAGTCCGCCTCCGCAGTCTACGAAGTCAACATTGTAGCCCATCTTGTGGAGCTGCACATAGAACTGCGAAGCCTCCCTGAGGGCGGTCTGTATGCGGCGTATCTTGGTTATTTGCGAGCCAATGTGGAAGTGTATGAGGCGGAGACAGTCGCGCATGTCCTTCTTGTCTAACAGTTCGAGAGCCTCAAGCAGCTCTGCGCTGGTGAGCCCGAACTTTGAGGCATCTCCGCCGCTCTCCTCCCACTTGCCGCTGCCCGACGATGCCAGCTTTATGCGTATGCCAATGTTGGGCCTGACGTTGAGCTGCTTGGCCACGCGGGCAATAATCTCCAGCTCGTTCATCTTCTCCACGACTATGAAGATATGCTTGCCCATCTTCTGCGCCAGAAGAGCCAGCTCTATGTACGACTGGTCCTTGTAGCCATTGCAGACAATGATGGAATCGCTCTGGCATTGCATGGCTATGACGGCATGGAGTTCGGGCTTTGAGCCGGCTTCCAATCCGAGGTTGAACTTGCGGCCGTGGGATATGATCTCCTCTACCACAGGCTGCATCTGGTTCACCTTGATGGGGTAAACCACATAGTTCTCGCCCTTGTAGTCATACTCCTCCGATGCCTTCTTGAAGCAACTCCAAGTCTTCTCTATGCGGTTGTCGAGAATATCGGGGAAGCGCAGCAAGACGGGGGCCGTAACGTCGCGCAGCTGCAGTTCGTCCATAACCTCGCGCAAGTCTATCTGAACAGAGTCCTTGCATGGTGTCACATAGACGTTGCCGGCATCGTTGATGCCGAAGTAACTGGTGCCCCAGCCGTTGATGTTGTACAGCTCGCGGGCGTCATCAATAGTCCATTTCTTCATAGCTCTAATAGTTGGCGGAGTTTTTCTATTGTTATCTTTATCTTGTCGAAGTTGTCCATCAGCGACACGTCGAGGGTATAGGTGGCCTTGGAGTAGAAAGGCTCACGCCACTCTAACTGCTCTTGAATGAAGGCCAGCAGCTCGTCGGGGCTTTTGCCCTTGAGCAGCGGCCGGTCGCCCTTGCCCATCAGCAGATGCTTCCGCAGCACCTCCGGCTCACAGCGCAGCCACACCACTTGTGCCTGCTGGTTCAGGTATTCCATGTTGTCGAAGAAGCACGGCGTACCTCCACCGCAACTGATGACCACGTTTTCGAACTCGGCCACCTCGTGCAGCATGTTGCGCTCTATCTGCCGGAAGCCATCTTCTCCACGCTCGGCGAAGATCTGGCTCACCTTCTTGCGCATGCGGCTCTCGATGTACCAGTCGAGGTCGTAGAACGGCAACCCCAGCTCCTTGCCCAATGCCCGGCCCACAGTGGTCTTGCCCGACCCCATGTAGCCTATCAGGACTATTCTCTTCATCAGCCCTTATTGATTATTGCCATGCATTCCTCGTACTTAAGCTCCTTGGCACGCTCGTGCATAGCCTTCGGCAGGCGGTAGTTCTTGCCGTCGTAGGCCAAGTAGGGGCCGTAGCGGCCGTTGAGCACCTCAAGCTTGTCATCCTCGAGGAATATCTTCAGGTGCTTCTCGCTCTCCTGCTTGCGCTTGTCCTTCACCAGCTCTATGGCCTCCTCAAGTGTGACGGTCATGGGGTCGGCATCCTTTGGCAGCGACGTGTACTTCTTGTTGTGGAGCACGTATGGCCCGAACCGTCCGGCTCCGATGGTGACGGGCAGCCCTTCGAACACTCCCACGGTGCGCGGCAACCTGAACAGTTCGAGAGCCTCGTCAAGGGTTATGGTGTTCATGCCCTTCTCCTTAGGCAGCTGTGCGAACAGCGGCTTGTCTTTGTCCTCGGCACTGCCTATCTGTATCACTGGGCCGAAACGGCCTATCTTCACGTAGACAGGGCGATGGCTCTTGGGGTCTGTGCCCAACAGCCGCTCTCCTGCCTTGTGCTCGTCGCGGCTGTTCATGGCCTTGTCAACCGTAGGCTCGAAGCCTTTGTCGAAGCCCTTGAGCATGGCCGACCACTTCTCGCTGCCTTCGGCTATACGGTCGAAGTCCTGTTCCACCTTGGCGGTGAAGTTATAGTCCATGATGTCAGCGAAGTTCTTCATCAGGAAGTCGTTGACAACAATGCCCACATCTGTTGGCAACAGCTTGCCTTTCTCGTTGCCGGTAAGCTCCGTGCGCGTCTTCTGCGTTATCTGTTTACCCTTAAGGGTGTCAATGGTGTATGTGCGCTCCTCGCCCTTCTTGTCGCCCTTCTGCACATATTCGCGCTGCTGAATGGTGGAGATGGTCGGGGCGTATGTAGACGGGCGCCCGATGCCCAACTCTTCGAGCTTGTGGACAAGTGATGCTTCGGTGTACCTCTGCGGCCCTTGGCTGAAACGCTCTGTTGCCGATATCTCACGGCGTACAAGCTGCTGGCCCTCGCTCAGCGCCGGAAGCATGTGGGGTGCCTCGACATCGGCATTATCATCATCGTCTACCGACTCGCGGTATACCTTCAGGAATCCGTCGAACTTGACCACCTCGCCCTGGGCGACGAATACGGGCTGGGGTGTGACGGCTGAAGGCTGAAGGATAGTGCCGTCAACGTTCAGGCGAATCTCTGCCGTGGTCTTCTCTATCTCTGCATCGGCCATCTGCGATGCGATGGTGCGCTTCCATATCAGCTCGTAGAGCTTGCGCTCCTGGGCGCTTCCCTCGATGGTTGTCTTCGACATGTATGTCGGACGGATGGCCTCATGAGCCTCCTGAGCGCCCTTCGAGCTGGTGTGGTACTGACGCGGCTTGGAATACTCGTCGCCGTATGCATTCTTAATTTCCTCCTTGGCAGCACCTAAGCAGAGTTTCGACAGGTTCACCGAGTCGGTACGCATGTATGTTATCTGTCCGTTCTCATAGAGGTGTTGCGCCACCATCATTGTCTGGCTGACAGTGAAGCCCAGCTTACGGGCTGCCTCCTGCTGCAGGGTGGATGTGGTGAAGGGGGGCGCAGGCATGCGCTTGAGCGGTTTCTTCTGTATAGTCTCTATGGTGAAAGTGGCATCCTTGCATGTCTCCAAGAACTGCTCCACCTCGTCGTGGGTCTTCAGGCGAGTGGCAAGGGTGGCCTTCACCTCCGACTGCGAGCCATCGGCATTGGTTACCGCGAAGATGCCATTGACGCTGTAGAAAGCCTCGCTCTTGAAGGACTGTATCTCGCGCTCGCGCTCAACAATGAGCCTCACGGCCACGCTCTGCACACGGCCTGCCGACAGCGACGGTTTCACCTTGCGCCAGAGCACCGGCGACACCTTGAAACCTACCAGGCGGTCGAGCACGCGACGTGCCTGCTGGGCATTCACAAGGTTCATGTCGAGTGTGCGCGGATGCTCTATGGCCTCAAGAATGGCGGGCTTGGTAATCTCGTGGAACACTATGCGCTTGGTCTTCTTTCCGTCGAGTCCCAACACTTCGCACAGGTGCCAAGAGATGGCCTCTCCCTCACGGTCTTCATCGGAAGCTAACCACACCTGCTCGGCATCCTTGGCCTGTTTCTTAAGGTCGGCCACAAGTTTCTTCTTCTCTTCAGGGATTTCGTATTCTGGCTCAAGCGACTTCTCGTCAATGCTCAGCTCTTTCTTCTTCAAGTCGCGTATGTGGCCGTAGCTCGACATCACCTTGAAGTCTTTTCCCAAGAACTTCTCAATGGTCTTCGCCTTGGCTGGCGACTCCACTATTACAAGGTTTTTTTGCATGCTTTCTGTTGCTTTTATCATCTTTGGGGCGCAAAAGTACTCAAATCTCCCCGTTATACCTTATTATATAATAAAGATTTTAGTTTTTTTAATATTCCTAATGGCCTAATTAACTACCAGCAAATGCCCGAAAAGAGTTTTTTTCCTTAACTTTGCAACCAAAATTGCGCATTAACCCATACGATTGCATTATGAGACAACTGATAGCAACAATAGCCTTGGCCGTCATGACAGGCAGCGTCAGCGCACAGACAGCCGACGACGACGTGTACGACTTCACCACCCGCCAGATATTCATCTTCTCTCCCAACCCCCAAGGCGGACTTCACATAGCCCGCCGCGACAGCACTCTATGGACAGACATGGGGCGCCTGTGCAGCTCCGACTATGGCACATGGGGGGCCGAGAAGCGCATGTACAAGCCGTCGGTAGCCCGCATGACCGACGGCACGTGGCGCGCCGTGTGGCAGGTGAACGACCACTCGCCCACCTTTGCTGCCGCCTATAGCCGCGACCTCATAAACTGGCGCCCGCAGGACTTTCCGCGCATGAG
Organism: Prevotella sp.; assembly: GCA_017449025.1. Classification (GTDB taxonomy): domain Bacteria; phylum Bacteroidota; class Bacteroidia; order Bacteroidales; family Bacteroidaceae; genus Prevotella. The sequence continues at coordinate 26,505 of JAFSKJ010000087.1, forward strand.
CACATCGCAGTGTTTAGAGCCGGTGGTGCTCGAGGCCGACAACTCTGCCGACATCTACTACAAGTCGCGTGAGGGGCGCCGCTACGTCAGTGCCTCGGCCGACTTCAGACACTTCACCGCCGACGAGCCAACCAACGTTGACGACGCCGTGTGGATAGTAGACACGGCAACAGTCGACGGCCACCTGTACGAAGGAAACATATTCTACATCACGCCCGATGAGCTGCTGGCGGTGGCACGCCACATGGATGCACAGGCTGAAGACTATCACATCAGCCTTGAGCGCATGCACGACGACGCCACAAACCTGGCGAGCCTCAAGGCACCCGTGAAGGCGACACTCACCGTAGACAACAACCAGCGCAAGGCCATAAGCGACAAACTCATTGGCGTGTTCTTCGAGGACATAAGCTATGCCGCCGACGGCGGACTCTATGCAGAAATGGTGCAGAACCGCGACTTCGAGTACACAGAGAAAGACCACAACGGATGGAACGCCACTACGGCATGGAGCATGACAGGGGGCCTGCGCATAGACACTGTACAGGCACTGAGCGCCGCCAACCCACATTACGTGCTGCTGCGCACCGACACACTCTACAATGAGGGCTGGGACGGCATGGCCGTTGAAGCGGGCAAGACTTATAATTACACTATGTACGTGCGCCTGCGCGACATCGACAAGAAGCAATTTTCCGTGAGCATCATCAACCCGGAGGGCAAGGCCATTGCCTCGGCAAAGCTTAAGACGCATGGCAACGAGTGGGCACAATACTCGGCCACGCTCACCGCCAAGCAGACGGAAGCCAAGGCAAGGCTGGTGCTCGTGGGAATTAAGGACGGCGAGGCAGCCATAGACATGATTTCGCTGTTTCCACAGGAGACTTTCATGAACCGCGTAAACGGCCTGCGCAAGGATTTGGCACAGGTCATCGCCGACATGAAGCCGAAGTTCGTGAGGTTCCCCGGCGGATGCATGAGCCACGGACAGGGACTCGGCAACATCTACCACTGGAACGAGACAGTAGGGCCGCTGCAAGACCGCAAGCCCGACTTCAACATCTGGCACTACCACCAGACGCGCGGACTGGGATTCTTCGAGTACTTCCAGTTCTGCGAAGACATCGGGGCTGAGCCGCTGCCCGTACTGGCCGCCGGAGTGCCATGCCAGAACTCTGCCAACGATGCTTCGGGCTATGGCGGGCAGCAGGGCGGCATTCCCATGGAGCAGATGCCGGCATACATACAGGAGCTGCTCGACCTGATAGACTGGGCCAACGGCGACCCGGAAACCTCGAAGTGGGCAAAGATGCGCGCCGACGCCGGACATCCCGAGCCGTTCAACCTGAAATACATCGGTATAGGCAACGAGGACATCATAAGCACCGTATTTGAGGAGCGTTACGAAATGATATGCAAGGCCATACGCGAGAAATACCCCTACATCAAGATCTGCGGCACCGCAGGGCCGTTCCACTCACCGTCGGCCGACTACCTCGAGGGCTGGGAGTTTGCAAGAAAGAACCCCGGCCTGCAGTACATGGTTGACGAGCACTACTATGAGTCCACCGGATGGTTCATGCACCACCGCGACTATTATGACAGCTATCCGCGGACAATAAACCAAGATACTGTCAGCGTGCCTTCACCAAAGGTCTACCTTGGAGAGTATGCCGCATCGACAAAGGCAAAGCGCCCCAACGTAGAGACAGCACTCAGCGAGGCCATCTACCTTACCGACATTGAGCGCAACGGCGACATAGTGGAAATGACCAGCTACGCACCCATGCTCTGCAAGGACGGCCACTCAAACTGGAACCCCGACATGATATACTTTTCCAACACCGCCGTGCGTACCACGCCGGCCTACGACGTGCAGCGCCTGTTCTCAATAGGCGGTGGCAACGAGTATGTCTGCTCAAAAATCACAACCGACAATCCTCAGCTGAGCCACCGTGTGGCAGCAAGTGTGGTCAACAACACAGCTACAGGCCGACGCTTCCTGAAGCTCGTCAACGCCCTGCCAGTGGAGCTGCAACTCACCCTTCAGGGCATAAGCATCCCCGAAGGGGCTGAGTATGAAGGCTTTGAAGGCAAGCCAGAAGACCAGCGCATAGACTGCCAACGTGCCATTATGCCGGCCGGCAACAATCTCACACTGCCGCCCTACTCGTTCAGGATGGTAGAGTTTTAGCTGAACATGAAGAACGACGGAGCAATAGCTGGAATATGGAGATACACAGCTGTCCGGAACTGATGGACTACATTCAGGAAGTGGGATTCCTCCCGCTTCTCGATAGTGGCATACGGGGCTACTCGGCAGAAGACATTGTCGATGAGGACTGCAGGTATGTGGTTTTCGACGACGGCGGGTGGGACTGGCCACTATGGAAGTGGAAAGGCCCCATAGTGACTGAGGGGCATTGCGTGTATGGCAAGTTCTTTGCCGGGAAAGCCGGCTTTGTAAGCCGTAAGTGGTGGCCAGACCTTTGCAACTACCGCCGCAGCGCACATATTATTTCTCCTGAAAGACAAGAAGAAAACTTGTCATGGCCGGAAGCAGGAAGCATTGAAGAGGCCATACTGCTTACGCTTGCTGAGCACGGAAGCATGATCACTCGCGAGCTGCGTGCGGCCTGCGGCTTCAACGGCCCAAAGATGCGAAGCCGTTTCGACAACTACATAACCCGCCTGCAGATGGCTTGCCGAATAGTTACCGAGGACTTTGTCTATCCCCGCGACAAGCACAATCACGAATACGGCTGGGGGTGGGCACTGCTTACCACGCCAGAGGCACTCTTGGGGCGTGATGCCTGTCGCTGCGAACGCACTCCACAGGAATCCTTCGGCAGAATGCTCGCCCACCTGAAGACAGTACTGCCTAAGGCTGACGACAAGCAAATCATTAAGCTCATAAAATAAACTGAAGACTATTCAGGGCGTCTTTTGCCGAACTTGCGGATGCCTGAAATATGAAAAAGCCCCGCTTCCCAGCGAGGCTTTTTCAATAAAAACTAAATTAATCAACCATAAACCTTAACCATTAAAATTCTTTCGTGTTGCAAAGGTAGACTATTATTTCGCAACCCATGTCGAACATCCGCTTTTTTAGGTGGAAAATGCGTTAACTCACGTATTTTCTACCTAAATTAACGCTTTTTCCACCTTTTCCGGGCTCTTCTTGAACATTTCTTCCGTATTTCTTCGCCATTTTGAACAAAAAAACGTACCTTTGTGCGCGAAACCTTAACCATCGATGACAGTTATTCAGGTTATAATTATCACGGCGGCAATAATTGCGCTTGCTGTTTTAGGCTACCTCGGACGTATCCTATACAACCGTAGTGTGTCTATACGTAACCGTGCACAGATGAACGTCGTCTACACAAATATCACCCACGAATTGCTCACCCCGCTGACCGTAATATCTGCATCGGTAGAGAGACTGCGGGCGCAAGAACCCAAATACTCCGGCGACTACGACCTGATGCAGCTCAACATTGAGCGAATGGTGAGGTTGCTGCAGCAGATACTGGAGACCAGCAAGTCGCAGTCGGGAGAGCTGAAACTGCTCGTGGCCCACGGCGACGTGATGCAGTACATACAGCGCACAGCCCTGTGCATAGAGCCGCTGATGAGCAAGCGCGGCCTGACGTTCACTATCGACTGCAACCCGGAGAGCATGATGGGATGGATAGACACCGACAAGCTCGACAAGATTATCTACAACCTGCTCTCTAACGCAGCCAAATATACTGGCGAGAACGGCAGGGTGGCGCTGAAGGTGAACACAAACAAGACCTACGACCACATAACAATAAAGGTGTCGGACAACGGCATCGGCATACCCGCCGACAAGATGAAGAGCCTGTTCAGGCGTTTCTACGACGGCGACTACAGGCGCTTCCAGACCATGGGCACGGGCTTGGGCCTTGCTTTGACTCGCGAGCTGGTGTACCTTCACGGCGGAGACATATCCTGCGACAGCCAGGAGGGCAAGGGAACCACCTTCACCGTAAAGCTGCCCATAAGGAAAGAAGCATTCTCGCCATCGCAGATTGACGAGGCCAACAAGGTGGACATCAACATTGCTCACAGCGCAATCCTCGACCTCTCTACTCACATGCGCGAGAAACAGGTGTCGGATGCTGCCGATACAGACGCAGACCTGTCAGACGAGGACTCCTACAAGGTGCTCGTCGTGGAGGACAACGTTGAACTGCTGATGCTGATGACGCAGCTGCTCAGCCATAAGTACAAGGTGAAGTCGGCCTCCAACGGACAGGAAGCCCTGAACATCATTCTCCATAACGAGTTTGACCTTATTGTCTCCGACGTCATGATGCCCGTGATGGACGGTCACGAGCTTACACGCAGGATAAAGAACGACCCCAACATCAGCCATCTGCCAATAATACTGCTTACAGCCAAGACGCAGGATGAAGACCGCAAGGAGTCGCTTAAGATTGGAGCCGACGATTTCATCACCAAGCCGTTCAAGATGAGCGACCTGGAACTGCGCATCAACAATCTGGTGGAGAACCGCAAGCGCATACAGAACGAGTTCAGGCAGCAGACCGCCGAGGAGACGCAGGAGCGCATAGCGGCAGCTGCCGACAAGGCCAGCGAGCCTACTGCCGACGAGCTTTTCCTCAAGCGCGCCTTGGACTGCGTTTACAAGCACCTTGACGACGGCGAGTACGACCGCGATGCCTTTGCCGCCGACATGGGAGCCAGTGCCTCGACGCTCTACAACAAGTTGCGCTCGATGACGGGAATGAATGTCAGCAACTTTATCCGCGACATACGCATGAAGGAGGCGCAGCGCATAGCCCGCCAGCAACCAGACATCCGCGTCAGCGACCTGGCCTACAGGGTGGGCTTCCGCGACCCCAAGTATTTCTCCACATGCTTCAAGAAGGAGTTTGGCCTTCAGCCAAGCGAATTCCTCGAGAACTTAGCCAAAGCCCAGCAAACGTAAGCAAGCCGTTAAGCATGAGCAGCTCGTAGCCGAAATGGTAGCCGAAGAGACGTGTCGCAACAGCATCGAGGGCGAAACATGACAGTGGCGAGGCTATGCAGATATACGGCACAAGGCGGTCGGCAACTTTGCGGCGAGTGAACAGCCCAAAAGCAAACAGGCCCAACAGCGGCCCGTAGGTGTAAGACACCATGACGTAGATGGCATCGATGAGCGAGGTGCTGTTTACGGCCTTGAACACCAGAATGAACACCACAAAGACAGCGCATACGGCCAAGTGGACGCGGCGGCGCAGCCGCTCGTCGTCCAGCCTTCGGCGTATGTCTACACAATAGCACGTGGTCATCGAGGTAACGGCAGAGTCGGCACTTGAGAACGACGCCGCCACTATTCCCAGCGTGAAGAGCACTGCGGTGCCCTCGCCCATGGTAGCCACGAAATGCGGCAGCAGCTCATCGCCCCCCACCCCACTCATCTCCGGCAGCATGGTCAGCAGAACCCCCAGCGACAAGAACAGCAGGTTGGCTGGAAGGAAGGCAAGACCGTAGCTGCACATGTCTTTCTGCGCCTCGCGCAACGTGCGGCAGGTCAGGTTCTTCTGCATCATGTCCTGGTCCAGGCCCGTCATCACCACCACTATGAACACACCGCTCAGGAACTGCTTCCAGAAGAAGCTGGGCGACTGCCAGTCGTCGACGACGAAAATGCGGCTCAAGCTGCTGTCACGCACGGCGCGTACGGCCTCCGCCGGAGAAAGGTCAAGCTTTGCTGTCACCTGAAGAATAATCAGCACAAGAGCCGTGAACAGGCATAACGTCTGCAGAGTGTCGGTAAACACCAATGTGCCTATGCCGCCACGGCGGGTGTACACCCAGATGAGCAGCACCAGCACAGAGGCGGTAACCACGAACGACACCCCTATGGAGTCCATCACAAACTGCTGCAGTATGAGGCACACCACGTAGAACTTCACAGCCGAGCCTGCCATCTTCGACAGCAGGAAGAACCAGCTCCCCGACAGATACGACTTCCGCCCGAGGCGCTCGCCTAAGTATGAGTAGATGGTGGTAAGGTTAAGGCGGTAGTAGACGGGCAGCAGCACGAAAGCCACCGCCACATAGCCAACTATGAATCCCAGGCACACCTGTAGATAGCTCATCTGCGATACCGTAACCATTCCCGGCACCGAGACGAACGTGACACCAGAGATGCTTGCACCCACCATTCCCAAGGCCACCATCGGCCACGGCGAACGGCGGTTGGCACGGAAAAAGGTATCGTTGGTGGCCCTACGGCTCGTCAGGCGGCTCACGGCATAGAGCACCATGAAGTAAATCAGAACTGTCAGCAGTATCATTTCCATAAAACAAAAGAGAGCGTCATCAGCCGCGGCATCAGACGCTCTATCGAGGTGCCTAGCAGATTCGAACTGCTGTAGACGGTTTTGCAGACCGTTGACTAAGCCACTCATCCAAGGCACCTTCTTGATGAATGCGGCTGCAAAGTTACGAATAAATAAGCAAACAACCAAGAAAAACCATCACTTTTTTCACAATTTGCATCAATTAACGTCCGGCGAGTGGCACTTTACGCCCGTAAAGTGCCACTTATTGGTCGGCAAGTGCCACTTAATGATCGGCAAGTGCCACTTATTGGTTGCTCTTGTTGCCTTCGCAGTCAGAGCATTTGTCGCGGAGCGGGCAGCCCGTACACCCGCAACAGTAGTTGTCGTGACGGTGCAGCAAGCGGAAGACTCGCCATCCGGCATAGAGCACGGCAGCGGCCACAACTACTATAACAACCAGTGTCTGCATAGTGATTCCTGTCGCAGCCTTCGACATGCTAAAGCTTGGAAAGCTTGCGAAGCATCAGCTTGTTGAGGGCATGTATGCGACGGCCTCCTTTCTCTATGTCCTCGCGTACATTATTTATATTATTAAAGAAATCGCTGAAGGCATTCAGCAGGAAGTTGGGCTGGGAGTTGTCTTCCAACACGTCGGGATTGGTAACGATGCGCAGGCCAAGATGCTCTATCGACACATCTATGTCGGTGCCGGTCATAACAGGGTCGCCGTCGTAGTGGATGGCTCCGGGCGAAAAGCGGTGTATGTGGAGCCTCTTTGTACGGAAGGTCTTGATCTTCGAGTTGCTGGTGATGGTCTTCATAAACAGGTCTGCTGCTATCTTGGGGGCGTCTAAGGCTGTAAACGGTTCCATCACCACAACGTCCATCTCGCCGTCCTTCATTGTTGCGCCAGGAGCTATATAGGCGTTGTTGCCATATTGTGAGGCATTGGCACAGGCTATCAGGAACGCATTGTAGTTATGCGCACCCGAATCGTCGCTTACCTCGTAAACCTCCGGTTTGTATTTCAGCCCTTCCTTCAGCACATTCTCAACGTAAGTCACAGGGCCGCGCTTGCCTGCCTCGGCAAATTTCAACGAGATGAAAGCATCAAAGCCCAGGCCGCAGGTGCAGAAGAAGGGCAAGCCGTTGATAACGCCAAAGTCGAAAGCCTCAACATGGGCCTGGTCAATAACAGCCAGCGACTTGGCAATGTCCAAAGGCAGGCACAAGTGTCGCGCCAGCCCATTCCCAGAGCCACAGGGCACTATGGCTAAGGCCGTAGACGTGTGTATCAGCGAGCGGGCCACCTCGTTCACCGTACCGTCGCCGCCCACGGCAGCCACGATGTCCGTTTCGTTCTTCACCTCGTCGGCTGCCAGCATCGAGGCATGTCCGGCATATTCGGTATACAGAATCTTGCAATCGAAATGGTCGGAGTCAAGTGTCTGCTCAACAAGCTTGGGCAGTTCGTCCTTACTCCGCGTACCCGAAATGGGGTTAACAATAAACGTTACCGATTTCCTTTTTTCACTCATTTTGGTGCAAAGATACTAAAAAAAGCCATTCTTTCAACCGTTTGACAAAGTTTTTTTGCTCAAAAAACGTATTTATTACGAAAAAAATGCACTTTTTCATAAATAATGTGTAACTTTGCAGCCTGTTAGAAAAAAAATAGTAGAAACTACACCTATATCGGAATGGGACAGTTACAAGAAAGATACAAGCACTACCGAGAGCCGCAGAAGTTTATGGAGGCTGACGTATACCCCTATTTCCGCGCCATTGAGGGGAAACAGGGTACGGAAGTAGAGATGGGCGGACACAAAGTGCTGATGTTCGGCTCGAATGCCTATACGGGTCTTACTGGCGACCAGCGCATCATTGACGCCGCCAAGGCTGCACTCGACAAGTACGGATCTGGCTGCGCAGGAAGCCGCTTCCTCAACGGAACGCTCGACCTGCACATTCAGCTTGAAAAAGAGATTGCAGAGTTTATTGGAAAGGATGACTGCCTCTGCTTCTCCACGGGATTCTCTGTAAACCAAGGCGTGATCCCAGCCTTGCTCAGCAAAGACGACTACGTGATATGCGACGACCGCGACCACGCATCAATCGTCGACGGGCGCCGGCTGGCCTTTGCCAAGCAGTTGCACTACAAGCACAACGACATGGACGACCTGGAGCGCGTGCTGCAGAAGCTGCCTTTGGAAGCCATCAAGCTGATAGTTGTCGACGGAGTGTTCTCAATGGAGGGCGACCTTGCCAAGCTGCCGGAGATTGTCAAGCTGAAGCACAAGTACAACTGCTCGATAATGGTGGACGAGGCTCACGGCATAGGCGTCTTTGGAAAGCAGGGGCGCGGAGTGTGCGACCACTTCGGACTTACCGATGAGATAGACCTAATCATGGGTACATTCTCAAAGTCGCTGGCATCCATAGGCGGATTCATAGCCTCAGACAGCGACACCATCAACTGGCTGCGCCATACCTGCCGCACTTACATCTTTTCTGCCTCAAACACTCCCGCTGCCACCGCAGCAGCCATGACAGCCCTGCACATCATACAGCAGGAGCCCGAGCGGATACAGGCACTGTGGGACGTCACCAACTATGCATTGAAGCGTTTCCGCGAGGAGGGCTTCGAGATTGGCGACACAGAAAGCCCCATCATCCCACTCTACGTCCGCGACGTGGAAAAGACATTCCTCGTGACGGCCCTCGCCTTTAAGGCCGGAGTATTCATCAACCCCGTCATCCCTCCTGCTTGCGCACCTCAGGACACACTGGTTCGCTATGCGCTTATGGCAACACATACCGAGGAGCAGGTGGAGCGCTCAGTCATTGCCCTAAAGAAAATATTCGTGGAACAGGGAATAATCAAGTAAGTAGCGAGTCCCTTAATGTATATCAGCAAAAAACCGCCTGTCTTCAGGCGGTTTTGCGTTTTGTGTCGAGGTGACAGGACTCGAACCTGCGACAGCCTGGTCCCAAACCAGGAACGCTACCAACTGCGCTACACCTCGTTGCTATGAAAGCGGGTGCAAAGGTACAAAAAAAAGTGAAGAGTGGAAAGTGAAGAATAAAGAATTTACTGCCACACAACATATTTTAACAGTACAGCCCGCTTCTGTAACTACTTCATCCGTAGAGTGGCCTCGATGTTTCACGCCATTTTTATGATAAAAATTACGTGTCAGAGGTAACCGTGGTTTTTGCTTATCTCGTACGCGCGAGCATAAGGGGGGTGCAGCCCCTGCGGGAAAACCGCAGGGCACGGGACGTGTCATCTCGTGCGCGCGATAGGTGGGAATGCCCCAAAGGGGCATCCTATAGATGCTGAATACCACAACAATTGATCAAGTTTCCACCCCAAGGAATGGAAGAGGGGTAGAAAATGAGCCCTAAATACCTGAGTACCAATCAATAACTTGTAGAACCAGTTTTCCACCCTGTTTCCTTGTGAACGTCTCAAAATGGAAGTACCTTTGCAGCGTCAAAACAAGAATGAACATGAAAATGAAAACAATAGGAATCATCTTTGCAGCATTGGTGCCTGCCTTCGCTGATGCATTTGAAACGAACAGTATGAGAACGTCCCAAATAATTGTTTAGATGCTTTTCAACTCCATCAGTTTCCTGCTGTTCTTCCCAATTGTCTGTCTGTGTTACTTTGCCATCCCAGCAGAATGGCTGCGTGCCAGAAATGGATTGCTGCTTGGGGCAAGTTTCTATTTCTACATGAACTGGGAGCCTGCATACGCACTGCTTCTGCTGTTGTGTATAGTGATAACATGGGGCACTGCACTGGGGATTGGCCGGCATGATGCCCACGGCAGAGGAAAGCTGTTCAGGAAATGTTGGCTGGTGGTTGGCATAATGGTAAACCTGTCTGTATTATTCCTTTTCAAGTACTATAATTTCATAACGGCAGCCATTGCTGACATGATGCATTCGTTGGGCATGTCGGTCAGCATGGTCCGCTTCCAGCTGCTGTTACCCGTCGGCATTTCCTTCTACACCTTTCAGGCTTTGGGATATTCCATTGATGTGTACCGTGGTAAGTTAAGTGCCGAGCGCCACTTCCCTACGTATGCGCTCTATGTGTCATTTTTCCCCCAGTTAGTGGCAGGTCCTATAGAGCGTTCCACTCACCTGCTCCCTCAGTTTCGCGAGCGTCACGCTTTCAACTATGGGCAGGCAATGGAGGGCCTGCGGCTGATGATGTGGGGGTATTTCATGAAGTTAGTAGTGGCAGACCGCTGTGGGCTTTATGTCGATGCCGTGTTCAACAACATGCCGATGCATAACGGCGGCTCTTATCTGCTGGCCTCGCTGCTGTTCCCCTTCCAGATTTACGGCGACTTTGCGGGCTACTCACTGATAGCCATTGGTGCCAGCCGCGTGATGGGGTTCCGCTTGATGGACAACTTTCGGCGGCCTTATTTCTCAAGCTCGGTGGGCGAATTCTGGCACCGGTGGCACATCTCGCTCTCCACATGGTTCCGCGACTATGTGTACATACCGCTTGGCGGCAATCGCGTCTCTCGCTGTCGTAACTACCTGAACCTGATGGCGACGTTTACTCTGAGCGGCCTCTGGCATGGTGCCAACTGGACATTCCTTTTCTGGGGGATGTTTCACGGTGGGCTGCTCTGTATAGAGAAACGGCTCGGTATTGGCGGCCACGACTACCGGGGCATGAGCCGTCTGCTGCATTGCCTACTTACGTTTGTGCTCGTCAGCTTGGGCTGGGTGCTGTTCCGTGCCGGGAGTGTAGGTGAAGCCTGTACCGTATTGTCGGGCATTGTTATCCGCTTCGGTATGCCAGAGCTGAGTTTCGCCATGTTTACAGAAGTGACCACGGCGTTGGCAGCCATCGCCGTGCTGGTGAGCAGTGAATACGCAGCCGAGCATGGTTGGGCGTTGCGTCTTACGGGAGTGGGGCAGCAAGTGGCGGCCCATGCTGTCCTGTTGTTGCTGGCTGTTGCCATTCTGCTTTTCGGCGTTCTCGACGGTGGGCAGTTCATTTATTTCCAGTTCTGATGTCATGAAGAAGTTCTGTCTTAGTATCATTGTCCTGCTGTCTGCGTTGATGGCTGTCGACCGTGCTGTAGGAGGTGCAATGCAGTGGGTGGGTCAACATTCCCAAGATGTGCTGGCCCCTAAGTTGTGCTATGTCTCTCGTGGTGTACACGAGGATGTGGTTCTGATAGGGGCATCACGCTGCCATCACCACTATGTGCCGTCCATACTGAGTGACTCGTTGGAATTGTCAGTCTACAATGCAGGGGTTGGCGGGTCCAACAATATTTTCTCACATTTTTTCATGCTCTGCCAGATTCTGCGTCAGCATACCCCGCAGATGGTTTGTCTTGAGGTGATGCCTACAGACTTCAACAGGCAAGACGCCCCATTTTCAGCACTTGGTTTCTTTGCGCCGCTTATGGGTGGCAGCACTGCGGCAGACTCCCTGTTCCGGCTGGCTGGCACCTATCGGCCCTACTGGCTGTCTATGCTCTATCGTTATAACAGGAAGGCATCGTCAAACTTGTGGGGACTCGTAATGAACCGTCAGAAGGATGCCGACCACGGATACATCCCCTTGCCCAATTCGGGAGCTTTCCCAAAGAAGCTTGAAACCGAAGAGCCTTCCGTGCAGACGGATCCACTGAAAATGTATTACCTCAGGCGTTTCATAAGTCTTTGCCAGCAACGGAACATCATGCTGGTCTTTATGGTGTCACCCAAGTTTACGCAGGTAAGTCCAGCGCACTATAAGGTGCTGAAGGTGCTGGCACGGCAGTACAACATTCCATTCCTTGACTACCATACGCCGGGGGTGTTTCATGACCATCCAGAATATTTCAAGGATGCAAGTCATCTGTGTGCAGATGGTGCACGCCGCTTTTCTGCGATTGTTGCAGGCGACTTGAAGGCTGGGCTGATGGGAAGCGCGGGCGCCACTATCCATCGTTAGTGCTCAGCATGGGCATCTGGCCGCTGTAGTAGCTGTGGCAGGTCCGAAAGACAATTTAAAAGATTTTGGCCGAAAGTTTTGTGCTTCCGGCTTTTTTGTGTATTTTTGCAGTCACAACAGAAAAAAACGCAGATATGGCACAGGAAAAGAAGAAAAGGCGGGGCTACGCCGTGGGCGTGCAGGAATTCGACTGGATTCGTGAGCGTGGTGCTGCGTTTGCAGACAAGACAGAGTATGTATGGAAGATGGTGACGACGGAGGCCAAGTACTTCTTCCTCAGCCGTCCGCGTCGCTTTGGCAAGTCACTGCTGGTGGACACGCTGCGCTGCTACTTCGAGGGGCGCAAGGAGCTTTTCGTGGGGCTGAACATCATCGAGGACCGCCGCACCATCGACAGCTACAAGATTATCAACATACGAGGTTAAGTGAGTACCAACCTATATGCATATATGAAAAGACTTATATTGACTATCATTTTATGTGGCATGACGCTGGTGATGCACGCCTACGCATACACCTCCCCAAACAAGAAGATTGTGGCACAGACGATGCCAAAGGACAAGAAGCTCGTTGTCAGCTATACTGCGGAGAAGAATGCAAGACAGCAGAAGGTGCTGGAGCTGGCCGACATCCAGTTCGAAGAGCTGACGTTTGTAAGGAAGGTTTACGACGACTATCAGATGCTGGAGGGCAAACGCCTGCACTGTGTGAACGAAGCGAACGAATACGAGGCTTCGATAGGCAACAATGCGAAGATTGTTGTCAGGCTGTATAATGACGGCATGGCCTTCCGCTATGAATACTCCAACCTGCAAAACGAGAAGCACCCCGAGGAGCATACTGCCTACGTCATAGCTGAGGGCACCAAGCGCTGGATGCAGCAGTGGAGCGACGGCTACGAGGGGTTCTTCCCAATGACGACCACTGCTACGGTAAAGACCTTGGCAGGCTTCGGCGGGGCCATGGAAACCGACGAGATAAACACCCATTGGGGCTATCCTCTGCTGATGGAACCAGCCGACGGTGTGTTTGCACTCATAACAGAGGCGAACATCGAGCGGCGGCAGAGCGGTTCAAGCCTGTTTAACAAAGGCGAGGTGTTCAGCGTGGTACAAGACCAGAACGACCTGATGCTCAATGGCAACTGGCATACGCCGTGGCGTGTGGTAATCATAGGCAGGTTGGGCGACATCGTTGAGTCAACATTAGTGACTGATGTAAGCGAGCCATGCCAGTTGGAAAGCACCAGCTGGATTAAACCCGGCGTGGTATCGTGGATATACTGGGCATACAATCACGGTTCAAACGACTTCAACATAATAAAAAAATATGTGGACATGGCTGTCACGCTGAAGTTGCCATACGTGCTCATCGACGCCGAATGGGACGAGATGGACAAGGTGGCATCCAACGAGGGGAAGACCATTGAGGATGCCGTGGCATATGCCAACGCAAAGGGTGTGAAGCCGCTGATATGGTACAACTCTTCGATAGGATGGGTTAACGGAGCTCCTGGTCCCAAGTTCCGTCTGAACAAGGCCGAGGACCGTGAGAAAGAGTTTGCATGGTGTGAGAGCATAGGCGTGGCTGGCGTGAAAATCGACTTCTTCAGTGGCGACAACCAGATGAACATGGACTACTGTCAGGACCTGTTGGAGAGTGCTGCCCGCCACCACCTGCTTGTCAACTTCCACGGTGCCCCCGTTCCCCGAGGCTGGCAGCGCACCTACCCTAACCTACTCTCTACAGAGGGTGTCTATGGCGCAGAGTGGTATAACAACGTGCCACACTTCACAAAGAAAGCAGCCAGCCACAACGCCACCTTGCCTTTCACGCGCAATGTTGTCGGCCCTATGGACTACACTCCCTGTGCCTTCAGCGACTCGCAGCATCCGCACATCACGAGCCATTGCCACGAGCTGGCACTTACGGTGCTGTTCGAAAGCGGCTTGCAGCATCTGGCAGACCGCCCAGAGAGTTTTCTGGCTCAGCCACAGGAGGTGCAGGCTTTCCTGGGACAGCTGCCGTCAGTCTGGGATGAGACGCGATTTGTGAGCGGTTATCCTGGCGAGAGTGCTGTGCTGGCTCGCCGCAGTGGTGACACTTGGTACGTGGCTGGCATCAACGGCACCGACGAGCCCAAGGCTCTCAGTGTGCCCCTTGGGTTTGTGAAAGGAAGAAAGCACAGGGCAACGCTCTTTGCGGATGGCGAGCTTGTGAGTGACAAGCAGAGAGCCACGCTGAAAACAACCGCCGAGCCGTGGGCCATCAGCACGGTGAACGAGATGCCGGCAGTGGTTCCATGCAAGCCCCGTGGCGGTTTCGTCCTGGTTTTGCGGACATACATAAATTAAGCCCCTACGAACTCAAATAATATCAGACTTAACGATGGACGGATACACACAGAAGACTTTTCCTGTCAAGACGAAGAGATATGTGCAGACGCTGGACTTACGCGATGACCCCGAAATGATTGCGGAGTACCGGAAGTGGCACTCAAAAGAATTCCAATGGAAGGAGATACGCGACGGGATCAAGGCCGTGGGCATCCTTGAGATGGAAATCTACATTCTTGGCACGCGCCTTGTGATGATAGTCGACGCCCCGGAATCATTCGACTGGCAGACGGCAATGGACCGTCTTGCCACACTACCGCGACAGGCTGAGTGGGAGGCATTTGTGGCTAAGCTGCAAGGCTGTCGCGAGGATGCCCGCAGCGACGAGAAATGGCAGATGATGGAAAGAATGTTTTACTTATACGATGAGGCATGAAAGGCAGACTATGTTGTGTCGCGACAATCAGCATCAAGAGCAGTCTGCCAACAGCAACTCCTGACATCACCAACAAGAGATGAAATTGAGTTGAGGTGGGTGGAATGCTTACTTTTCTTTTGATGTCATGGTGGAGCGAATGCCTTTATAGCTCTTGAGAAATGCCTTGGCGGAGCCGAAGGAAAGGAACATGTCGAGGCGTACGGGTATGTGGTTCTGGTCGTCGGTGACGTAGAAGCGTATGAGTTCGTGGGTTTTGCCTTTCTCGCGCTCCATGAACGAGAAGACGAGGCAGCGGAACTTCTCCTTGGTGTCGTTCATCTTGAAGGTGTCTTTGCCACGGAACTGGAGCCAGCAGTCTGACAGCCGCAGAGCGTCGCTTATGGGCATGTCGAAGCGGTCGCCCTTCTTCATGCCCGTGGCGTCGAAGTTGCGTGCCCGGAGGAAGATGGACATCATGTCGTAGATGCACTCCTTATAGTCGAAGTGGCGGTAGAGGTGCTCGCCGCTGGAGGTGATGGCATGTGTCTTGAGGTGGCACAGGTTCTTAGGGTATGTGTACCATATCTCATCTACGTAGTATCGTTTGCCTTCGCGTGCTCCTTTGCGGAAATACAATGGTGTAAGGTCTTGTGCGCAATAGGAGAGTAGTGTGTCGCGCATGGTGAAGAATCGGTCGAGCTTGGAGTTGCCGCCTGTGACTAAGCTGGAGCGGTAGGCTTGCTGCCCCTGGAAGGTGGTGAGGTCGGTGTACATCTTTGCTGTGCCGACTTTCCACCAGACGAACTTCCAGTTAAAGTAGAGGTCGTAGTTGAGCCTCTCGCCGCCCTTGAAGGCAGTGTTTTCAATGCCGCAGCCCCCCTCCTGCCCCCCCTTGGGGGGATGATTTACTGAGGAGAAGCCCCTTCCTGCCACCCCTATGTGGGGGAGGAAGAGAAGGAGGAGGGAGAGGGTTATGAGTTTATGGATTTTTGTCTTCATATCATGAGTTTTTTGTAGGTGTGGCAGGTGGGAGTGTTAGAGGGTTACGCCAGTCTTGTTCTTAATGTACTCCTTGCCTAACTTCTTGGCTCTTTCGGCGTTGCGGCTTTTCTGTTTCTTTTGCTGTTCGGGTTTCTGCTTAACAAGCTCGGAGGGTTTTTGGCGGTAGAGGGGGTATGCGTTGACGTTCCAGCTTAGCTTGATGTCCCACTTTTGCTTGACCTCGGCAGCCTGAGGGTAGTAGTATACGGGTTCTGCCTGCAGCTGGCGGTCATAGTCGCCGGTATCCCAGATGTTGTTGCCGTTGTGGTCTACGAAGGCTCTCAGATAGAACTTGCCGGGCTTGAGATAGAAGAAGAATGCGGTATGGCCGTCGGAGGGTATGCGTGTCTGCTTGACCACGGCGTCGGAGGTTGACAGGAGCTGTACTACGATGCCTGTGTCGCGTATGCCGCTGAGTGTGACGGCGAGTGTTCCGTACTCATCCTCGCGCCCCACTCGCAAGCTGCTTTTGAGTAGGGTGGATGTGGTGCCATAGATGTCGCTGATGGCAGCAGAGTCTATTTGGAGGCTGTATTCATTGTCCAACTGCCAGTCTGCGAAGATGTCGTACTCTCGGTTGTTGCCTTCGCGAGGCTTAATGATGAATGGTGTGTCATTCCAGATGCTGTCCACCTTATTATATATGTGCACCTTGGAGTGGTCGAAGGGCATGAGTGGCGTGTCGCTACTCATGGTGATGACCTGTTCTGGCGTTATGGAGTTGCCGGCATTGAGTTTTAGGCTGAGGGTCTTACGCCGGTTGTAGATGGAGTCGTAGGGTTGTCCTTTCTTTTTCTTCTTCTCTTGTTCCTTCTGCCACTTTTCGATTTCTTTTTCCAGCTCTTTCTGTCTCTTGGCGTAGCTCATCTTTGGCACGAATTCCAGGGTGTCAGTCTTGCTGATGAGGAGTCCGGTGGTGTCAGTTGTAAGGTAGGTCATAGCCGTTCGCAGGGTGTCCTGGTTTATAAGGGCGGAGTCGCGTAGCCAGTAGTAAACGGTGTCGCGCTTGGCTGTATATTCTGCCTGTAGCCCTTTGTCTGCGTCGTAGTTAAGCCCATTGAGTCGTGGCAGGCTGTCGGAGCCATAGCTGAAGTAGACGTCAACCCTGTTAGGCTGCTTGCGCTCTGTCTTGACAAGGTATCGGTCGTTCTGAGGAGCTGTGAACGCGAGCAGGGTGATGTCGTCGGGCAGGAAGTGGGTGTATGGCCGCGTTATGATGTTGGCAATGTGGAGGGAGTCGCGCCAGAGTGTGTCCTGCCTCGTGTCGGGTTTCCACGATGGCATGAAGCTGTCAGTGCTAAATGCCATCTGCTCGCTCTTCTGCCCGTAGAGAAAGTCTCCGTCGGCATCTTTCAAGGCGTATGCGCAGTATGTGCCCGCTGCCACACCCTTTATCGAGAAGTGGCCGCGGCTGTCTGTACGTGAGATGCGCACCATAGGCTTGTGGCGCATTATGCTGTCGTTGTTGTCGCTGTGGAGGCCCACGAGTATTCCCTTTATGGGTTCCAGGTTGGAGGCGTCGAGCACGTAGCCTGCCACCTCGAGGGTGTCTATATGGTCGCCGGTGGAGAAGCTGAAGGTGTAGTTTCCCATGGGGTTGCCCTCATTGTTGTCCTCGATGGCGTCGCCAAAGTCAATGGTGTATGTGGTGTTTTCCTTGAGCGTGTCCTTCAGCTCCACCGTTATGCGCTTGCCGCCCTCCCTTATGTCCGGGGCCTCTAACTGTGGCGGCGACACTATCACCTTCGACTGTGCGTCGGTCAGCTTTATGAACTCGTCGAAATATATGGCTATGCGGTTCGCCTTGACGTGGGTAGCCTTGTCGACGGGCGATGAGTGTACCACACGGGGCGGGTCGTCGTCATACCATCCTCCGTCGGGGCTGCCCATGTTTGCGCAGGAGGTGAAAAGCAGGAGTATTAGTGAAAGCTTGCTCACCAAAGCGAGGAGCTGGTCTATATATTCCCGTGTGTTGCTGAGCCGTGGCACCTTGTTCTGCCCTCCCAACTTGCCTCGCAGGCGCATCCATTCATTAAACAGCCCCTTAGGCGCCTTGATGAGTTCAAGGGGCTGTAGGGTGATGTCCTTATAGCGCTTGGCCTCATAGTCGCTGTTCACCTTCTGAAGTTGCTTGTCGAGAAGGTTGGCGAAGCGCCCTACGTCGTCAGGCTCTTGTGAGAATTCCACAATCCACTGGTGGCGGCATCGTGCCTTGTTGTCCATGAAGACGGGGGCGGCAGTGTATTCCAGCACTTCGGCGCCCGTTTGCTGGCAGGCATATCTTAGTCCCTGCTCGGCGTTGTCTACAATCAGTTCCTCGCCGAAGGCGTTGATGAAGTGCTTGGTTCGCCCGGTAATGACAATCTTGTAGGGGTTGACGGAAGTGAACCTAACGGTGTCGCCGATGACGTATCTCCATAGTCCGCAGGCAGTGGTTATGACCATGGCATAATTTTTTCCTGTCTCCACGGCCCACAGGGGGACGGGAGTCTTGGAGATGTCGTCGCTGGATGTGATGTCGATGAACTCGTAGAAGACATCCCTGTCTAAAAGCAGCAGCATGGACTTGTCGTTAGGGTCGTCCTGAACGGCAAAGAATCCCTCGCTGGCATTGTATGTCTCCATATAGTGCATGGCAGGGTTTGTTATGAGGTGCTCGTACTGCTCCCTGTAGGGAGTGAATGCGACACCTCCGTGGAAAAAGACCTCAAGGTTTGGCCATACATCATTTAAGTGCTCCTTGCCGGTGAGTTCCATTACGCGCGTCAGCACTGACAACATCCACGATGGCACTCCTGAGATGTTGGTTACGTTCTTGCCGATGGCCTCTCGGGCTATGCGGTCGCGCTTGAGTTCAAAGTCGCTGAGCAGGGCCGTTTCTTTCTTAGGTATGCGTATAAGGTTCACCAACGGGTTTATGTTCTCGATGAGAATGGCGCTCAGGTCGCCCACTAAGGAGTTAGGCAGATTATAGTTGGGTGAATGGCTGCCGCCGAGAATGAGGCCGCGGCCGTCAAAAAAGCGGCTGTCGGGGTTGTTGCGCAGATATAAGGTGACAACATCGCTACCCCCGCCATAGTGGTTGCGCTTCAACCCCTCAGCGGTGACTGGAATGAACTTTGACTTGTCGTTGGTGGTGCCGCTCGACTTGGCATACCATTTGACGCGCCCCGGCCAGAGCACGTTGCTTTCGCCGTGTCGCATGCGGTCGATATATCCCTTCATTTCCTCGTAGCTGTTGACGGGGATATGACGGGCAAAATCCTCGTATCCTCTTATTCCGCCGAATGCGTGGGCACTGCCATACTCGGTGTCACGTCCTCTGCCTACAAGGTGTTGTAGTGTGGCTTGCTGGAGCTGCTCGCCCTGTGTGGTGTGTTTCTCCAGTTCACGCTGGCGTGGCACGAAGAGCTTGCTTACAATACTGGTTAAACTCATTGCATCTGTTTTTTGCGGTGCAAAATTAGCCTAAACTTTTGTAACCGCCCAATATTTAAGCATTTTTTTTGCTGTTTTGTCTTTATTTTATTAAGACTTTCCTGCCATGTTGCACCACAACGCCGTGTGCATTGGCAGCATTCACGGGCTGTCCCTGCAGGCTGTAAGCCTTGAGGCCTTTGGTTTCATCCTGAAATACTGGTGCTATGGCGGCATTCTGGTCTGTGCACTTCAGGTCAATGTAGTCAATGTCTGGCATCCAGTTAGCTGGGTTCGACAGGCGTATCTCGTTGCGACCTTTCTGGAGCTGTATGCTGATGGTCTTGGTGCCCACCTTCTGCCATCCACCAGAGTTGACGCTAAGAGTGTTCACCTTGTTGCCGTTGACGCTGACTGTGATGTTGCGGTTCTCGCCGCAGATGAAGCCAACGGTAAGCTCATATTCGCCGCCAGTAGCAGAGAAAACGTCGCGCCACCGCAGGTCGTTCTTCTCGCTGTAGCCTAACCAGCCTGCTTTCAGGCCTGCCGAGCAGAAGGAGGCATACTCGTAGATGCCGGTCTTCTCATCTTGGTTGTTCTTCAGCTCCTGATAGTCGCTGATGTATGCAGTCTCGGCCTCATAGCGCGTGCGCTCCAAGCGCGTTTCTGCCTCAGCCACATAGATGCGTGTTCCGTGGGCCGGGATGTTTGTCTCATACTGCTCTGTGAACTCGCCGAGGTCCTTCTGCTTGAACACGTCGCGCAGGTGTACCTTTCCTGTAAGGTCTATGGTGGTGAAGTTCACTTTCACCGACTTGGCTGTGTTGCCTGGGTTGTAGACGGCGAATGCCCGTTTCTTTCCGTTCAGCTTTTCAATGTCTTTCACCAGTATGTAGCAATCGTTCACGAGTGCCGCCACGTAAGCCTGCATGTAGAGTGTGTCTTGGTTGAGCGCTGTGAGTTCTGTGTTCTTCAGCAGGCTGAGTGTGGCAGACTTGATGTTTGCAAGGTCGCAGCCTATAAGCAGGGGAGAGTTCATGATGCACCACATTCCGAAGTGGGTCTTGTCCTCCTCGGCGTTCATTGAGCGCCCCACCTCAAGCATGTCCATGTCGTTGTAGTGACCCTTGCTGGAGTATGCCGACAGGTATAGGTTCTCGGCAATAATTCCTTTCACCGAGTCCCAGCCGTCATAGATGTCGCCCGTTGTGCGCCATGAGAATGCAGCTCCGTCAATCCACGTCCCTGGATAAGCCCAGCGGCAGGCGTTCATGCGCACGTCGTCGCGCCCAGTGTTCTTGATGGCCTTGGCTATGGCGTTGTAGCGCTCCTTTTCGTCGAGCACCAAGTGGTCGTCGTTGTGGTAATATGAGCCTCCGCAGAAGTCCACCTTTATGAAGTCGAAGCCCAGCTCCTTGAAGAAGAGGTCGGCATCCTGCTGGTCGTGCTCGTAAAGTCCTACGCCACGGCCAATGATGTCGCCGTTGAACTTGCTGCCGCAGGTGTTGCGACCAGCATCGCTGTAGATTCCGGCCTTAAGCCCTCTGGAATGGATATGGTCTACCACGCCTTTAAGTCCGTTGGGGAAGCGCTGGGGATGTATCAGCAGGTGCCCGTCGCTCTTGTCGCGGCCGCCGAAGTAGCCGTCGTCTATGTTGATGTGGTCGAAGCCTGCCTTCTTAAGTCCTTTCGACACCATGGCGTCGGCCTGTCGCTTTATCAGCGCCTCGCTGATGTTAACCCCGTAGGTATTCCACGAGCTCCAGCCCATGGTAGGCCCGTCCTGTGCGGCAACGCTGCCCAGTGACACCGCGGCTATTGCTGTTGCAATAAAACATTTCTTGTTCATCCGCATATGTATTTACTTTACAATCACTTTCCTGCCGTTGCGCACCACTATGCCCTTGTAGCCCTTGCCTACCTTCTGTCCTGAGAGGTTGAATGTGGGCCACTCCTCGCCGTAAGACTCAGCGGGCACTACAATGTTTTCAATTCCGGCGGGGTTGGTGCATTTCAGCTCTATCTTGTCGATATTGCAGTTGGCGCCGGTGATGGTGATGCGCAAAATCTGCTCTCCCAACTCTAAGTCCTTGCTCAGCTCACCTGACACCACCTTGTAGGTGCCCCAGTCACTGTTGCCTGTCTGTGGAACGCTGACCTTGGCGAGTGTTGTCACCTTGCCGTTGACGTTCAGTCCGATGGAGAAACCGGAGCCGGTGGTGCCCGACGACACTGTTGCCTCGTAGGAGTAGGTACCGGCCTGCGTCACGTTGATGGTGTACTCCAGCCACTCGTTGGCAGCCGTGTAGCCGATGGCTGTGCCTCCATTGCCCTTAACGAAGTCCACTCCCTCGCTATCGGTGCGGTAGTTGGTGTCGCCCTCGCGATTGCTGTCAGAATCGTGGAAGCTCAGGCCCTCGCCGCCCTTGTCGAAGTTCTCGGCCTGGAAGGTGCCGGGAATGGTAATGGAACTGCCGCTGTAAGGAATGCGCTTGCCGTTGACCTTCAGCGTCTTCTTGGCAGAAACGTTTTCCTTGCCCTCGGCATCGGTGGCTATGGCGGTGATGGTATAGGTGCCTTTCTCCGTTGGCTCAAACTCCATGCTGTACGTGTTCTCTGCCTGAGGCTCTGTCAAAGTACCTATCAGCAGGTCGTTGGCATATACGTTGACACTGGCTATGGCGCTGGTGCTGGGCTTCGCCTTCACGGTGATGGTAGTCTTGTCGCCAACGCTGATGGTAGTGGGGTTCACCGACGACACGCTGACGCTAATCTTCTTGTCCTGCTCATAGCGGCGGAAGGTTAGGTTCTTGATGTAGAAGCCGCCCTTGACCACGTTGAGGCAGATGGTGTGGCGCCCAGCAGTCAGAGGCGTGTTCATCAGGCAGTGCATTGTCTGGAAGTCCTTGGTGCCGCCGGTCTTGGGCACCTCAATGAAGTCGGTGAGGAAAGCAAGGTTGTCGAGGCCGTACTCCCTGAGGTTGAAGGTGCCGCCGGTCTTTGCCGATGCCACCTCGGCGTCAAACGAGTACAGCCCTTCTTCCTTCACGTCTACCGTGTACTCCATCCATCCGTCGTCTTGCGTGGCAGAAGTGGTGCTGCGCGATGCCTTGTTGTAAGTAACGTTCTGTGCGCCCTTGTCGTACTCGCCGGCAACGATGGTGCCTGGCAGTTCGGCCGGAGTGTCGTTGTAAGGAGTACGCTTCGTTGTCGAGCTGAGAATGTTGAAGCGGGCGAAGCGCTCATAGGTGGCGCCATCCTCAGTGGTGGCCACGGCCTTAAGGAACTTCCATCCAGCAGAGGCGTTTGACGGCACGGTGTACTCGGTATAGTATGGGGCCTCGGTCATGGTGGCTATCAGCTCCATGTTGGTCGACGACGCTCCCATGTAGAGTTCAATCTTCTGTATGGTCTTCGTGGCCATAGAGGCGCGCACCTTGATGGGCAGCACGTCGCCCTTGGCCACGTTCAGGTCTTTGGGCCTCACGTAGATGGAAGCCTCTTTCTTCATACCGGGGAAGGGGCTGGGAGCATTCTTGGCCACCACTGAGTCCATGTATTCCCGCAGCCATTTCATGGCCGGGCGGTCTTTGCCGTCCTTGATGAGTCCTGAGTTGCCGTTGGTTGTCCACGTGGCTCCGTAGATGTAGCCCCAGAGGGTGATGCCGGCGCAGTACGGCTTCTCCCACATATAGGGTATCTGCTCCTTATAGCGCTGCAGCTGCAGGGCGTCGTCGTCGGTGCCTATGTCATACTCGGTGCTGTACATGGGCATCTTCAGCGAGTTCTGCAGCTTTGTCTCAGAGTTCTTGAACTTGTTGAAGTCGCAGTCGGTGAGGTCGTGCGACTGGCATCCATAGGCGTCGATGGGCGCGCCGGAGTCGCGCAGGTATCGCACCAGGTCAATGTACTCGTCGGTGTTCCACTGGAAGGTATTGAAGTCGTTGTAGATGAGTATGGCGTTCGGCCAGCGCTCGTAAGCCATCTCAAAGGCTTTGATGAGCCAGTCGTAGCCCGTCTTGCCGGCACCGCCGAGGGTTGCCTTCATCATCGGGTTTCCTGCCTGGTGGTTACCCACGGCCTCGTTCACCACGTCGATCATCGGCAGGGTTGGGTACTTGTTCTTAACGGCATTGTACCACTTCAGCATGGCGTTGTAGCGCTCGTTGATTGAGAGATTCTCGAGCCACCCTGGGTACTGCGACCCCCAGACGAGGGCGTGGAACTTGTAAGTGAAGTTATGGTTCTTGGCGTAGTTGAAGGCATTGTCGCAGCCCCAGTTATAGCTGTTTCGCGTACCCTCAACGGAGCCCCACTTCGACTCGTTCTCACACGTTATCTGGTTCCAGAGGGTAAAATACTTCTCCTTGCCGTAGTCCACCTGATAGCGGGTGGTGATGTTGCCCAGGAACTTGTCGGGATTGCTCGACAGCTGTGCACTGGCCTTTGCTCCAATGAGCATGGCAGCGAAGGCTAAGATATAGGCTTTGGCTTTCATGTTGAAAATAGTTTGTTATGATTATTCGGTTATTATTCTCTTTCCGTGTTGCTTACTGGTAGCCGGCCAAACCGTCGGCAAAGCCCCTGTAGGCCTGCTTGCGGGCGGTCTTGGCTTCGTTCCACAGGCCTACGGGCTCGCCCGGCCTCCAGCCCCACTGGCTTTCGGCAGCGTCGCCCGCGCACCACTGACAGATGCCCCACTGCTGGCTTGGCGGCACAATGCTCAGATACTGGTCGACGATGTATTTGTAGAAGTCGGCCATCATCTTGTGCTGAGCCTCGGTAAGTTGGTTGGTCTTCAGGGTGTTGCCGCTGGCATCCTGCATGCCCATGTCAAGCTCCGACACTCTCACGTACTTGCCCGTGGCAGCCATCAGCTTGAACATGTTGGTGATGGCGCGCTTGCGGCTGGCCAGTGTCGAGGAGTTCATGGAGCAGCTGATGTGCATCTGCGTGCCTATGCCGTCGATGTATGTCACGTCGTCGGCCTCCCACTTCTTTATCCAGTTGATGAGCGAGCGCAGCTTGCCGTTGTTGTCCCAGTCGCTCTCGAGGTTGTAGTCGTTGATGAAAAGCTTGACGCCTTCAGGGCCGTACTGGCGGGCTAAGCGGACAGCTGTGCGCACATATTCCAGGTCGCCCATGTGATCCTGCCAGAAAAAGTCGCTGCTGGTGTCGCTGCCATGCTGCAAGGGGTAGTTGCCATCGGCACCGCCGCCGGAGATGGCCTCGTTCACCACGTCCCAAGCCTTCACCTTGCCGTTGCAGGCAGTCATTATTCCCTTTATCCACTTCTCCATGGCTCCTGTGAGTACCTCCAACTTCTGCTGCTGCGACATCGTCTCCGTGCGGCTGCCCGACAGCTTGACATCGTCAAACCAGATGTTGCCTGCAAGGTTGCCAACGTTGAAGAGCACGCGCGTGGCGTTGCTGCCATTGACGGTGGTGGTCAGCGTGTACTGCTTCCACCCGGTGGTAAGGCTTATCTGCCCGAAGTCACCGCGGTTAGGATAGCCGGCATCGCTGTTAGGATACTGCAGGTTGGCTGATATGGTGGTGGCGGCACTTGCCTTGGCCCAGAATGTCAGCGTTACCGTCTCGTTGGCAGTCAAGGCTGGGCCGAAGTCGGCAGCCACCTGACTCTCCCATGAGTTCGCTTTCGAGGGGTTCACCACCTTCAGGCATTTTGAACCGTCGTGCGAACCTGTGACGATTGAGCGCTGCTGGTTGTTGCCCCAGCCGTTGAGCTGATTACCGTCGTCGAAGGTGTATGAGAACACCTCGCCCTGCACGGTTCCGGGGTTGCTCAAGGTGATGAGGCTGTTGAGGTAGGCGGGCTGCTGCTGTGAATGCCAGGCTAAACAGTGGCCGTAGACGCGCAGGCCGGCCTTCTCGGCGCGGTAGATGAAATTCCTGACGCTGGTGAAATTCATGCCGCCGCTGCTGTTGACGCACGAGCCGTACTTGAACTCGTTGCCAGCAACTATCTCGTCGAAGTTCTCACCGTAAAGAGGATTCTGCAAGTCGTTGACGTCGGTAGCAGCGCCTAAGGCGAAGTTGGGGTAAGCCTCACGGTTCACGTAGCTTTTCAGGGGGCCGTAGTCGGACAGGTTGTCGGCCACCTGTGTGCCCTTCGTGCCAGCAAAGCCTATCTTCGAGACGTTGCAGACATAGTTGTCGGCGCTTCCGTTTACAAGGTTGACGGTCACAGTGCCTGTCTCTTTCTCAATATGAACGCTCTTCACCTCGTTGGCAGCATACTCAACCACCACGCCGTTGGTCTTGGTTATCTGGAGCTTCTCAGTGGCAGCCCCCTGTGCCATTGCCTGTGTGGCAGTAAGCATGGCGGCGGCCGCGAGTGTCAGTATCTTGTCGATTGTCTTCATCTCACTATTCGCTTTTTGCCGTTAACAATATATATTCCCTTCTTCAGACTGCCGGAGGCTTCAGCCACTCGCCGACCCTGCAGGTCATATACCTGCTCTGTTTCGGGTTCAGCCTCTCCTGCCCTCTCTTCCTCAACGTCAGAGATGCTCGTGGTCAGAGGGTCCTTGTAGGTCATGGCGATGCTTGTGCTCAGGAGGTTTACCGTGATGGTCTCTGACTGCTCTAACTTCAGAATCACTTTGTTTCCGTTAAGCACAATGTCGGTGACATAGTCTTTCGGTGCGGTGACGCTGGTCTTCACCGTCTGCTCCGTCTGGGCATAGGCTGTCGTTGCTGCTGACAGCAGGGCTATTGACGCGAGCAATTGCATGGTTTTCCTGTTCATGCGTTTCACTTGATTGTTAAAATAACTGCTTTGGCCTGCAAAGGTAGTGATTATTTCCGACACCCACTTTTCTCCTTGTCTCATTTGTCTTTCTTTAAGTAGCTCTTTTCATGTTACCGCTCAACTCAAATCGGTAACAGATCAACGACAACTATGACAACTTGGACAACAGCCTACGGCTTCACTATCAGCTTCACCGTCCTCTGTCCTACCTTTACGATGGCTTTGTCACCGTCGCACAGCGTTGTGCTAACCGTAGCTGTGCCGCCGCTGCCAACGGCATGGCCAACCTGTCGGCCGGCGAGGTCGTAGACGGCAACCATGGTGTCGTCATCGATGCCGCTCAATATGCAGTTGATAATCATGCCAACGTCGGTCACCGACACACTCTTGTCTCCATTCATGTCGGCGGCCTCAAAGATGAACACCGAGGGCACCTGCTCCAAGATGTAGTTGATGGCACAGCCCACGTCGGTCACTGAGACCGCCCGTCGCTGTTCACGTCGCCAGGCGTGCCTGGAACATTTTTGCTACTCGGGCATCTATCTGAAGCTTTCTCTTTTTGCCCACTGACGTTGTATAATCTTCAGCACTGCTTGTGCGGCGGCGTGGTATACTCACTTGTGTTTTCAGCAACTCTATAACCTGTTGCTGGAGCCACAAATTAAAAGAGACTCCTGTAGGCAATTTAATTGTGGCCTGTGACACAAGTTGTTCATCAATGGTGATACTATAAGTACACATAGACTACTCGTATTTGTTTTATCAGGTGCAAATTTACGAAAAGTTTAGGAATAAGCAAAGAAATCGGCAGAAAAAAAATTGCACGTTACAGAAACTACGAAAAGTTTGGGCAACCCTTGCCATTAGGTGCTGAGCTACATACTCACGCGCGTACAAAAAAAATAAAAATCACTGACACCTCTGACACATAAAATTTCTCATAAAAAAAGGCGTGAAACATGCCTCATACGTTGAGTGGCACTTTACGACTGTAAAGTGGCACTTAATTTCAAAAAAGTGCCACTTTAGCTCCGTAGAGTGCCACTCTACGGATTAAGCCCCGATTACATAACGAAAAAGTATAAATAATAATCAGAAAAATACGTGCTGTGCGGTTGAACTGCAGTATGACCGCAAGCGGTCACCTCTCAATGTCGGGCGGTGCAAAGCACCCCCAAGCCCCCTTGCCCCCTAAGGGGGGGGGAGTTCCTGCAGAGTCTGTAGTCCCCCCCCTTAGGGGGTTGGGGGGCTTATTAAAGACCATTGTCATACCTGTCACCCTCCTGTCACCCTCTGTCACCCTCAAACAGGGT
>JAFSKJ010000088.1 GCA_017449025.1 Prevotella sp.
ATAATAGGTGAGTGCCGAAATGGCATTGCTGCTATTCACAAAGAGATTGACGGAAGGTTCCTGCAATTGTATCTGAATGAATATTGCTGGAAGTTTAATCGCAGGTTCTTCCGTGACTCCACTGATCCAAAGTATGATCTATTCGATAGACTTGTAAGAATTTCTGCCTTATACACCTCTGATGTCAAATGGAGCTACACGCCAGGAATAGAGGAAGAAGAGGAATTGTGAGGCTTTAGGAACTTATCACCACACGGATTTATCAGAATTCTTCTTTGCTGTAAAATAGCCACGTAATTCTAAATCATCATTTGGCATTAGCGTCAGTTCTGTATCATTTGGCCATAGCCATTCAGTGAAATCCCATCCATCTCTTATGGGGGTCGAAACCTCAGGGATGGGTTGGCCTACCTGTACGGTTTCTTGACAATAGTAATTGTTGTCCGTATTGTCATCTAAATACCAAGTAATTGTTTTTTCCTGGAATACGGTTGGATTAAAATTGCTCCAAGGTTCATCAGTATAACCGGTTCCACCCTCAGAATAAAACAGTTGAATGCCTGTCTGCCCATCGAAAGCATTAGCATGTGCACTTGGTGCTATCATAGGATAGGAATAGATGCGTTTCAGATTGCCCTTGCCTTCTGCGGCATAAAACGCCTCTACACCGATGTTCAACCCAGACACTTCTTCCGGGATAGTCAAATCTGTGATATTATTGCAATTTGCAAAAGCCCTTTCTCCTATGGTGGTAATTGTGACAGGCAAAGTCAAGGTGGTAAAACCTGAACAGTTGGCATAGGCTTCCACACCAATAGTCGTTACGTTGGGTAAGCTGGTTAATGCAGAGCAACCATAAAAAGCTCTGTAGTTAACGGTTTTAATGCCAGCAGAAAGATTCCCCTGTTTCAAGCTGCTGCATCCATTAAACATTTGACTGGGTAAGGTGGTTAAGTCTGCAAGGATGTTTACCGATGACAATCTGTAACATCCAAGGAATGTTTCCGTTCCAATGAATGTTACACTTTGTGGAATGGTGATGGATTCCAATTGTTGACAATTGCGGAAAGATGCAATACCGATACGTTGCAGCTGAGTAGGTAACTCTTTTTCTTGACTTCCGGATAATGCGATACTTGACAATTTTGTGCAGCCGTTAAATGCATCATTGTCAATTTCGGTTACTCCGTTGGTGTTAAATATCACAGTATTTAGTTTACTACAATTACGAAAAGCCTCTTTGCCAATCTTAGTTACTCCTTCATTAAGAGTTACTTTCTGTAGCCATGTAGCTCCCAAGAAGCCTTTTTCGTGGACATCTTCATCGAATATCATTTCTGTTATTTCTTTGCCACCTACCAGGAACATCTTGGCTTTGGACATAGGATTGCTCTCTCCTTCAGCATACGTCATATCTTTCAATTGTGCCTCGGTTGCATATCCAATAGTGAGGTTGTTGTTGTTACAGCCAGAGAACGCGTCTTTACCAATTTTTTTGACACTTTCTGGGATTGTTATCTTTGTTATTTCACTGCCTCCGGCAAAAGCTCCGGCACTTATTTCTGTAATGCCATCTGGTACGTTTATAGTGGTGACTTCATCGCTATTAATATAATAGAGGTGGTGAGCATAATACAATGGATTAGCTTCCTTATTGGAAAAGATGATGCTGCAGAAGTATGATACAGAATTAAAAATAGCTTTTTTTAGTCCTGTGCAACCATTGAAAGCAGAACTCCCGATAATAGTGATGCTACTGGGTATAGTGATTGAGGTTAAACCAGTATAACCAGAGAATGCAGAAATTCCTATACTCGTCACATCGTATGTGATTTCATCACTGACTACAGTTTCTGGAATAACAATATCGCCAGTGTATTTGTTTTCATTGGGGCTGCTAATAACTTCTGCTGTTTTGTTTTCAAAATTCAGAGAGTAATAGAATCCATTAATTTCATCAGCATTTGCAACTGTCGGGAGTAACAAACATGTTAGAAGGAATAATTTTGTTTTCATATTAATTACTTTTTGTTGATTTTTACCTGTGTTGTCTATATAATTAGTTTCAAAGCCAGCTTCCTTGAAGTCAGCAGTGTGATGATGTATTATGGTACAAAATGCGCTCATGTGGTTCAATAATCCATAGTAAAAAATAGTAATCGGGCGCAAATATAATACATTTCTTTGAAACCCTATTAGCCCATTTCTGCCCATTTGCATCTTGGGGTGCATTTTTTTTTGAAAGCTGCTTTTTTCGGTCTTATTATGGGGGTTTTTCGCGGTCTAAAGGGCATAGAAGTGTGAGTAATTATGGGCATGGCTGTATGGCTGGCTACCCCTATCTGATGCCTCGGCATCGTCTTCCATGAGGTGTAACACAAGTCGAGGCTTATTGAAAGCCCTACCTACGAAACGTGAATCGCCAAACAAAAAAAATCCCTCGCAGCACTTGACTGTGAGGGATTTTTTGTTTATGTTGGCTATCCGGAGTTACTTCTGAATGCTCTTTACGCCGTTCTTTATGACGATACCCTTGTAGCCGGCACCGACCTTCTGTCCGGAAAGAGTGTAGGCTTGAGCAACGGGGCTGGTGCTGCTCACCACCGTTGTGATGCCGCTGTCGTCAGTTCCTGCATGGTATGCCTCGTAGCCTGGGAAGTCGGCCAGCATCTGTGCCTTTACCTCACCGGCACTCATGGCACTGTTCTTGATGAGCAGGCGGGCATAGCGGAAAGGAGAGTCGTTGTCGTTCCAGTCCCATGCCTGGTTACCGCCAAGGCACACATATTTCAGCTCAGCGCCATTGGTGAACAGGCCGCTGATGACCTGACCGTCGCTCGTTCCGTCAACATTCCACTCGTTCTTCACCTCGCCGTCGAGGAAAATCTTGGCGTTAGTGTCGGTGAACACTGCGGTGTAGTAGTGCCACTTCTGGTCTTCCAGCCAGTTGCCTGCCGAGTTGTGGGCAGCGTCGGTGGCCTCCCATGCGTTGGTATTGTATACATTGTTCTTGCCGCTAACGTTGTTGGCAGCAGTGAAGTCGCACCATCCGTGGCAGTTCAGCTGTGCGAAGCCGCGGCTCTGAAGGGCAAGCATCGGCATGCCGTTGGGCGACTGCTTCTCGGTGTAGGCTGTGAACAGTGGAGCGTAGGTGTACTGCTCGGGAGTGAATCCTTCTGCACTCACCCAGAAGGCGATGGTGAGCTGATGGGTCTTGTCTGAGTGTGCAAGCACATCCTCGGGCAGCAGGCAGTAGCTGGTACGAGCGGCGCTGCCGTCGTTAAGGAAGTAGTCGCCGAAGGGTACAAGGTTGATGGGCTTACCATTCTCATCGAGTTCAGGCTCCTCGGAAGTGAACTGACCGTTGCCCACGGCCTTCTCGCCCTTCCATGTGACGCGCTCACCCTCTTCGTTCTCGTAGGTTGAGAAGTTGGTGGTGTAGACGTAGGCAGCCTCAATGCCATTGATAAGCTCCTCTGCGGTAACACCCTCATGGAACTCAAAGCCGCCGAAGCCTATCTGTGAGCTGTGCTGGAACACCCAGTACTCCTCGCCCGGCTCCACGTCGAAGGTGAGCCAGCCCCAGAAGTTCTGGTTGCCGTTGCCTATGACATACTGGCGCTCGACCTCGTTTTTCTCGCACTCAGCCTTCATTTCTGCCATCTTGGCGTCGAACTCCTCCTGGGTCTGGTCCTCAGCCTTACCCTTCTCGAGGGCTGCCTCGTAGTTGCCCCAGATGTAGATATGGTGCACGGAGTCTACCTGCTCTACGGTGAGCAGCTTCTTCTTGCCGCCCTCGTCGTTGACACCATTGATGTAGCCTGAAGCATAGAGGCGCTCGGCCTTCTTTGTGTTTGCATTTACAACGAATGTCTTGCGGTTGCCCTTGTTTGCCCACACCTTCACCTTGAAGGCACCCTGGGTAGAGGCGGTGAACTTGTAGTATAGACCATAGTTAGGCATACCTACCGAACCATCAGGTTCATAATAACCAATATCTGTGCTCACCTTATAGCTGCCTTCAATGAGGTCGCCGTCCTTAGAGTTCTGTACGCAATACATATTCACGTAGGGGTTGCCTGTGCCGGTGACATACCAGAAGTCGATGTCGCCTTGGTTCTTCAGTCCCCACGTCACGTCGTTCCATGCCTTTACCTCAGCCACCTCATAGGTGTTCTCCAGGCCCTCAATAGCTTCACCAGGCACAATCTGCTGTGCGCCACCGCCCATCTCCGTATCGTTGGCAGGTGTTGTTCCGCCAACAGCTGTGACGGTAGCCTTGCCGGCAGTGATGGTGATGATGCTCTTGCCGTCGGCAGTGTTGTTGGCCACACCGCCGTTCTCACCTGCCACTGCTGCGAACTCGGGAGCCAGTTTGCCATCGACAATGGCATTGTAGTTCTCGCTGTTGGTGGGAATGACAGGGTCGTCGCCGCCCTGGTCGTTGCTTACGGCGTACTCAAAGCCGAAGAAGCCCAGCTTCGAGCCTTGGCATGTCACCTTGTAGGTAATACCTCCCTTTACGGTGAACTTAAATGTTTTGCCTGCCTTCTCGGCAATGGTGATGCCGTTGTATTCTGCCAGGGGCGTAGCACCCTCCAGCACATAGAAGGGCTTGTTGGCGTTCAGCATGACGGCCACGGTGATCTCACCGTTTTTCGTCGGCTGGAAGATGTAGGTTGTGCCTAAACTGCCGTCGGTCTGTCCGTTGACGCCATTGCCGGCAGTATAGGCAGTGTAGCCCTCAACCGATGCGTCAGCCTTGGGGTCTTTGTAGTCTGCCTCGCCGGCATAGCCGAAGGTCATCGTGATGTTTGCGACCGACGTCACCTGCGTTCCCGCAGCAAAATCGCCGGTACCAGCCTCAAGGGCATACTTGCCCTGTGCCTGTGCAACAAGAGACGTGCAGGCCAGAGCCATTAAAGTAAAGATTTTCTTCATAGTTTAATTATTGTTAGTTTTAAGTATGGTTTTTACTGCTGACAAAGGTAGCACTTTTAAACGTAAAGGAGATTGTAGCGGTCTATCTTTTCTGTTTATTTAACACTTTTTATCCCAAAGTGTAACTACTCAGTCCCCTCTTGGAATATGATTTGCTCATTCGGAATGCAGTCGTTATGCCGTTAATAATTCATAACGAGCACTTGCTAAGACGAATGAATAGCGTTGTGTAAAAGAGGTTGTAATTTGTTTAATAACC
>JAFSKJ010000089.1 GCA_017449025.1 Prevotella sp.
GTTGGGGTTACCCCACCGCCTTTAGCAGGGGTTCTTGCGTCCCTTCGGTAGCAAGCGTCTCCTTCGTCGCCGAGCGTCGCTTCGCTTCACCACCTGCCTGTAATCTTATCAGGCCTTCGGCCTTACATGCGAAACTTGAATTACTTTATGTATGTCCCTAACACTATTCAATTTTTCCCCTCAATTATTTGCCAAATAAAAAAAGTTTGTACCTTTGCACCGACTATTAGCCCAAATGGCAAATAGGTCAACATGACGCAAACAAAGGGCGTTACTGCACACAGACGGGGAGGGGCAGGGGTGAGGTGGCTCTATGGCCTCACCTTTGTGCCGTCGCTGCTACTCTGGCTCTTCCTGCTCGACGAACATGCATTGCTGGGGGGCTGGCTCATCTGACCATGAGCCAGCCTTTTTTGGGGTTATTATTTGGCAGTTTGATAGAAAATGCTTAACTTTGTCGCCAAATAACAAATATTAGTCTGAATGATAGGTTAACAACTTGCTTATGGGTACATACATTAATATTGGTAATGCTGGGTTCCAGCGAGCCCGTAATGGTGAATACGTTGACAAGTCGGGACTGATTTCCGTGGTCAACAATACGCTCTGCACTGAGCGATGCTTCAGCTGTGTGTCGCGCAGCCGTCGCTTCGGCAAGTCGATGGCGGCCAAGATGCTCTGCGCCTACTACGACCAGTCGTGCGACTCCCGCTCGCTGTTCTCTGACCTTCAGATTGCCAGCGACCCCTCGTTCGAAAGGCATCTGAACAAATATCCTGTCATCTTTCTCGACATCTCAGACTTTGTGACACGGTTCAAGGATGAGGATATTGTGAGACAGATGGATGCAGAACTGAAGGCTGATGTTTATGAAGCTTATTCTGACGTTCCCGTTCGTGACAGAGACGATCTTATGGCCTATCTCATCCGCATTGTTGCCGCCAAGCAACAGCAGTTCGTCTTCATCATCGACGAGTGGGATGCCATCTGCCGTGAATTCAAGCCTGGCACAAAGGCTATGGACGAATATGTGAACTGGCTGCGCCGCATGTTCAAAGGCGGACAGACTATGCAGGTGTTTGCAGGAGTTTATATGACTGGCATTCTCCCCATTAAGAAATATAAGACACAGTCGGCCATGAACAATTTTTTGGAATACTCTATGATCAAGGCGGGGCCCCTGTCACAGTATTTCGGCTTTACGAAGGATGAAGTCCGTGCTCTGGCAGAAAAACACGGTATGGATTTCGACGAACTGGAGAAGTGGTACGACGGCTATCAGATAGGACGTATGTCGTCGATGTTCAATCCCAACAGCGTCATGCAGGCCATCTATAATGACAGTTGTGAGAGCTACTGGGCTTCGACGGGGGCATACGATGCGATAACTGGCTACATCAAAATGAATTACGAGGGTCTGAAGGACGACATCATACGAATGCTGGCTGGTGGACGATGCAAAGTAAACCCCACCAAATTCCAGAACGACATGTCTGTCATTCACAGTAAGGACGATGTGCTGACCGTGCTCATCCATCTGGGTTACCTGTCATACGACCGGAACAAGGAGGAATGCTATATACCTAATCGTGAGGTGGCTGGCGAAATGGTGAATGCCGTGGAGGCCAGCAACTGGAAAAACGTGATTGATGCGCTTCAAGCCTCAGAGGAACTGCTTCAAGCCACTCTCGACGGCGACGAGCAGGCCGTAGCACTGGGTGTCGATGCCGCCCACGACGAGCATACCAGCATCCTCAGCTATAACAACGAGAATTCGCTGGCCTGTGTGCTATCCATAGCTTACTACTATGCCCGTAACGACTATGTGATGCATCGTGAACTTGCTACGGGCAAGGGCTTTGCCGACATCGTGCTTATTCCCCGTAAGAATGTCGATTCACCAGCCATTGTCCTCGAGTTGAAATGCGACAAGGGCGCCAACTCTGCCATCGACCAGATACATCGTAAGAACTATCCCGCCAAGGTTGCCGAATATGCAGACCGCCTGCTGCTTGTCGGTATCAATTACGACCGGGAAACAAAGCAGCATACTTGCCATATAGAGAGTTATTCTGATAAAGGATGATTAACTTTGTCGCCAAGAAACAAACAGCAGTAGAATGAACAGCAAAAGCAAACTGTCTGGTGTCGTACTCTATGGAAGCCTGTTGGCCTTCATTGCATACACCTTATATATACTATATATCAATCAGGAGGTGTTCTATACGGCACACGACCGTTCCGAGTTTATCTTCGGGGCACCCTTCTTCCATGCTCTCCTGTCGAAGCCCTTTGGCCTTATGCGGTATGTGGGTGCCTGGCTCACACAGTTTTTCTGCCATCCTGGTTTTGGCACAGCTGTGATGGTGGTCATCTGGGTTCTCATCTTCTGCGTGGGAGTCAAGGTTTTCCGTCTACAGAAAGGAGCCTCTGCGCTGATGCTCTTGCCCATAGCCTGCCTGCTCACATCGGTTGTCGATCTTGGCTATTGGATATATATCTTTCCCGCCAGAGGCTATTGGTTCTCGCAGTCGGCAGGCTATCTGCTCATGCTGATGCTCTTATGGGTCGCACGAAGCACCACACCACGCAAATGGCATTTCGTATGGTATCTGATTGCCTTCCGCCTCTATCCTGAGCTGGGATGGTTTGCTTTGCTTTTCATTCTTTGTCTTGCACTTTCCGAGAAACCCACATGGCGTGAGCTTATAGGCTTGCTCGTGCTCATAGTTACCCCCAGCATCTGGCATACGCAGGAGTATTCGTATCTGAGATCAGATGATGTAGTATTGGCAGGTTTTCCTCGTTTCGAGACGCCTATGGACTCAAGTGAGCGCCTATCCATACCGTTTTGGGTGCTTGGTGCTATCTCTGTGCTTTTGTCGCTGTGCGGCCGCTATATGGCACGGTGGTTCGTGCCGGCAATCAGTGCCGTTGCAGGCATTCTCTTCACCTCGTCGCTTATGTTCCACGACCAAAACTACATCGACGAGATGCGCATGGCGCACTATGCTTTCGATAGCAAATGGAAGGATGTCCTGACTATGGCAGAGGGGAAGAAGAAGCCAACCAGCACGATGGTATTTCTCAAAAATGTCGCCTTGATGCATGAGGGCGGTTTGCTCGAACGCTCTTTTCCTATGGGCAACGAGATTGTAGGCATACACAATCCGGATTCCGTTCACGTCAGTTTCCTGGAAATAGCAGGGCCATTGACTTATTACAACTATGGTATGTTAAACGAAGGCTTTCGCCTTAGTTTTGAATGTGCCGTCCAGTCAGGTTTTTCCCCCGTCTATCTGAAGATGCTTGCACGCTGTGCTCATGCTAATGGTGAAGACCAACTGGCAAATCGCTATATTGCCCAACTTCACCACCATCCTTTTTATACCCATTGGAAGCCGGAGGCAGTGCCTGAAAAGATTAGGGAACTGCATAATTCCTACACAGACGAGATTACTGGTGTAGAGAGTAGCGACGGCTATATTGTTAACAGCATCAGTCTGTGGTACCAATCAGATAGTAAGCTGGCATCCGAGCAGGCTTTGTTCTATTCCATGCTACGAAGAGATTCTCGTCGTTTTTGGGCTTCGTTCCGAAAATATGTCAAGTTGCATCTGGGCGAGACTTTCCCTGTGCCTGTGGCTGAGGCCTACATTCTGTATATGGACAAGGCACCGGAAGAAAAACGTGTGATGATTCCGGTCAATGAGGACCTCTATAAACGCTATAAGCAATTTTGGGATGTCCTTGGGGAGTTGTTTCAGTCAGGTAAGAGTCGGGAAGAAGTAGCTGAGCAAATGCGCTTAAGTTATGGCGACACATATTGGTATTACAACCTCTTCAGCCGAAGAGTCTATTAATAACGTTTCATCAAAGATAACAATGAAAAGAAATATCCTGCCCTATTTCCTGTCTCTGGCAATAGCCGTATTGCTCTTGTCATCGTGTGCAAACCATCCCGATGTACCTTCCTCATTCAAGGAGGCCAAGTGCCTGCCAGCAATTTATCCCGATTATTGCAATGTCACCGTGCCTTGCAACATTGCTCCGCTCAACTTCATGCTTCCCGCTGACCAGTACGAAGCATGTGTGGCACGTCTTACCACGCCTGATGGACAGCAACAGACGTATGGCAGCGGCGTGAAGGTGCAGATACCCGAGGAGGAATGGCACGCTATGCTCAATGCCTCGAAGGGCAAGAGCCTGAAGGTCGAGGTCTGGGGACAAAAGGCAGATGAATGGCTGTCGTTCAGTCCGTTTGAGATACATGTAGCCGAAGAACCCATCGACGGGTATATTTCATATCGTCTTATTGAGCCGACATACGTTGCGTGGAGCTATATGGAGATAGCCCAGCGCAACCTTTCCTCGTTTGAGGAATCACAAATCTTCAACAATGAAATTACCATGAACGACAAGTCAATAGGCCAGTGCATCAATTGCCACAGCTATCAGAACTACAAGACCGACAACATGCTCTTCCACGTGCGCCTCTCCAATGCCGGCACTGTCATCGTGAACAACGGCAAGGTCTCGAAAAGGAACCTGAAGCGCGACTATACCATCTCCGGTGGCGTCTATCCGTCATGGCATCCCACCGCCAAGCTGATAGCCTTCTCTACCAACAAGACACGGCAGGCATTCCATACGCAGAACCATAACAAGATTGAGGTCTACGATGAAGCCAGCGACCTGATTCTCTACGACGTGGAGACCGATTCGGTAAGCGTCGTTAGTGCCGATACCACGCTGTTGGAGGTTTATCCCACCTGGTCGCCAGATGGCAAGTATCTCTATTACTGCAAGACAATGCCCCTCCCAGAGGAGATGCGTAACAAAGATATCAGAACAACTTTTCCCAAGATACAATACAATCTGTATCGCCGTTCGTTCGATATAAAGTCTCATGATTTTGGCGAGGAGGAGTTGGTTTATGATGCAGTGTCGCAAGATAAGAGTGCTACATTGCCACGTATAAGTCCTGACGGGCGTTATCTGATGTTTGCCGAAGGCCGGTATGGTTGTTTCCACAGCCGCCACGAGGAAGCCGACATCGTTTGTATACCATTAAGCGGAGATTCTGCTCTTGTTGAAAAGGGCTCTGCCCTCGATTTTACCCTGGTGAACAGCAAGGGCTATTCAGAAAGCTACCCTACATGGTCGAGCAACGGCCACTGGATTATGGTTGCCAGTCGTCGTGATGATAGTAACTACAGCCGGGTATATTTCACCTATTTCAACAACGGGAAAGCTGAAAAAGCCTTTATGCTGCCGCAGGAAGACCCCGAACACAATACCTTCCTCCTGAAGAGCTATAATCGCCCAGAGTTCATGGTTGAACCTGTCAAAATCAGTGTCGAAGAATTTAGTAAGGTGTTCGAACATTAAACATTAAACATAAAACATGAAAAAAATATTATTAATTATTTATTCATTATTTATTAGCGTCGCATTCACCATGGCGCAGGTAAATCCCAAGCCAGGATATATCATTACAAATGCTGGAGACACGATCAGGGGTATTCTTGACTTCCGTACAAACGAGGTGCTGTCGAAAAAATGTGTGTTCCGAGCTAATGGAGAAAGCGAAAGCAAGACCTACAAGCCTGGTGACATAGAGTGCTTCAGGTTCGACCATAACGGTAAATATTTTGTTACACGCCGACTTAATATCTATGGCGACCCGCAGTTATACTTTGCCGAGTTCATGGTTCAAGGCATGATGAACCTCTACTGTGTTGCCGACAAATATGATGAATACTTCTTCTTTGAGCGTGAGGATGGCGAGATGGAAAAATTGACCAACAAATCGTACATCACGTCATCATCCCCTCAAGACGAGAAGGTGCACCTGCAGGAGAAAAGGGAACAATTCGGCAGGGTGAAGAATCTGCTGAAGAACTCATTGAAAGCAGCTAATGGCATGAATAAGATAGACATGACGAGAAAAGAACTTGTAAATGTAGTCCGCGACTATCACAAGGATGTCTGCACTGACGGCGGCTCGTGTATAGTGTATGAATACAAGGAGAAAGCCGACAAAGTGAGAACTCATTTCAAGGTATTCGCCGGTTATGCGTACTATTCGCATGAGCGGACCGTCAATCAACATCAGGATTTAAAATACGAGAACTACTCTGGCAGCACTTTTGAGATGGGGCTTGGCTTTGAGACAGACATTGAACGGGTGATGAAGGGCGGCAGCTTGGAGATGAATGTTGCCTATTCTCCAAAGGCAAGCTTTGAGCACGACGTGATGGTTCATGGAGCTCAAGAACCGTCGCATACAATGTATGAAAAGAGCCGGCTGACTTTCTCTTTAGGCATGGTAAAGCGCTTTGGCAAAGGGAAAATCAGCCCGCTTGTCCGTGTCGGAGGGTTCTACGTGCTCCATTTCGGAAACAAGGAAACCAGATACTACAAGTCTGAGAAAATCATAGATATGACATGGGAAAACACATCGCACTTTGGAGTCTATCTCGGTGCCGGCGTCCAGATGCCGATAGGCCGTCATTATGCCCGGCTGCATGGCGACTGGTACAAATCTTTGGAAGAGTCAGCCAGAGGTAATATGATGAAGTGGGGCGTTACTGCTGAGTTCATACTGTAGAGAAAGGAACGAGATAAATGAAAGATTCACTTTCCACATCCCACTTTTCACTTTTCACTATCGAAGCGCTCTGCACGCTCCTCTTCGGCGTGGCCGTACTCCTCTTCTTCGGACTGGCCTATCCGCACCATCTACACTATCAGGAGCAGTACCAGCTGTTTCTTTTTGACAGAGGCTACATTTGGGAGATTGCCAGACAACCAGGCGGTATTGCCGACCTGTTGGGACGGTTTTGTACACAGTTTTTCCTATTTGCGTGGGTGGGGGCTACCATCATTTCGGTTCTGCTCATGGCGGTACAGCTTCTGACTCTCTGGCTCCCCTCCCTTTTAAGGGGAGGGGCAGGGGTGGGGTCAGCATTCTATGGCCTGACCTTCGTGCCCTCGTTCCTACTCTGGCTTTTCCTGCTCGACGAGCATGCGTTGTTGGGGGGTGTCTGGGCCGTCCTGCTCACACTGCTCACCATTTGCGGCTGTATCCTCGTGCCCAAAGGGTGGAGGCGACGCATCGCAATTATTGTTGCCATTCCGATACTCTATTGGATGGCCTTGGGTGGTAGCCATTACTATCGTTACCCAACCGTATTCCCTACCCTACTCTATGCTGCGTGGCTGTCTGCCATCGTCCTCCCGCTCGCAGTCCGTGTATGCCACAGATGGGCTAACGCTTCCAGTAGAAATGTTATAACGCTTTGCTCCTTTATGTTGGTGGCAATCGTTATGGGAAGCTTTGTCTGGAAGAATGCCAATTTCAAGGCCGAGAAGGTGATGCAGTACGACTTCATGGCCTGTCACCAACAATGGAACCGCATCCTTGAGACCGTCAATAAGGAGAAACCTAACAACCAAATCGGCGTGACAGTACAGAACCTGGCCTTGGCGATGCACGGTCTGCTTGCCGACCATCTGTTCGAATACAACCAGAACGGCCTCGCTGGTCTTCTGCCCGATGTGCAGAGCGATGCCACCAGTCCGATGCCTACAGCCGAGGCATTCTATCAGTTAGGCATGATCAATGTCGCACAGCGGACTGTGTTCGAGGCTCAGGAAGCCATTCTCGACTTCCAGAAAAGTGGCCGATGCTACAAACGACTGGCACAAACTAATCTTATCAACGGCAGCTACGAGGTGGCGCGCAAATATCTCACAGCCCTGAAAAAGACACTCTTCTATCGTGAATGGGCCAACGAGACACTACCACTGTTGGGCAATGAAGAGGCCATTGCCAAGCATCCCGAATACGGACGTCTTCGTCAGTGTGCCTACAACAACGATTTTTATTTCAGCGACCATGTGACCCCTGAGATGCTCGAAAGCCTTTTCTTCAGCAACACCGACAATCACTTGGCCTATCAGTATCTGGTGGCTTACTACATGCTGACGGGCGACCGAGAAGGCTACACCCAATTACTACTTAAAACTTCCACCAAGCAATGAAACGGATTTTATATACACTTCTCACCTCTCACCTCTTACTTCTTACCTCTTACCTCTTAGCCAGTTGCGACGAAAACGTCAGCGATGCACGGCAGGAAAACGCCCCGCCCAAGATATACCCCGACTACGTAGGCGTCACCATACCCGTGAACATTGCGCCACTCAACTTTAACATGGCCGATGAGACGGTGTTGCGTATTGATGCCACCATTGCCGACCGCCACGGCAACAACCTGCACAGCCAAGGGGATGAGGCTGTCGACTTCGACCTCGACGACTGGCACGCCCTGCTTACCCAGAACTCCGGCGACTCACTCACCGTGACCGTCTCGGCCAAGTACGACGATGGTTGGCACACCTATCAGCCTTTCTCCATCTATGTCTCTCCTGACAGCATCGACTACGGCCTCTGCTACCGACTGATTGAACCCGGCTACGAGGTGTGGAGCAAGATGGGTATTTACGAACGCTGTCTATCCTCGTTCGACGAGCGTCCGCTAATAGAGAACACACAGTTCGAGGGCTGCGTCAACTGTCACAGCTTCAACCGAGGCAACCCAGCCGACATGAGCCTACACATCCGTGGTCCCCACGGTGCCACCCTCCTGCGTCACGACAACAGCCCTCTTGTTGCCTACAACACTAAGACCCCACAGACGCTCGGTTTCTGCGTCTATCCCTACTGGCACCCTTCTGGCCGTTACATCGCATATTCCACCAACGTCACCAATCAGCTCTTCCACAGCGCCCACCCCAACCGCATCGAAGTCTTCGATACCGCCTCCGACCTACAAGTCTATGACGTCGAGAAAAACGAGCTGATTCTTTCGCCCCTGCTCAAGCAGGACTCCATCTACGAGACCTATCCTGTCTTTTCCGCCGATGGCCGCTCGCTCTATTTTTGCGCCGCCCGCGCCCTTCCCGAACTGAATCAATCTGTGGAATCTGCGAAATCTGCGTTTCAGCTCGACTCCATCCACTATAACCTCTATCGTATTGATTTCGACCCCGCAACAGGCACCTTTGGCGACCAGACAGACATCGTTGTCAATGCAGTGGCTCAGGGCAAATCCGTAACCTTCCCCCGTCCCTCCTACGATGGTCGATTCCTGTGTTACACGCTCTCCGACTACGGACAATTCAGCATCTGGCATCACGAAGCCGATCTCTACCTGTGTAATCTGCAGAATCTGCAGTCCTTCCCCATGGCAGAGGCCAACTCCGGCGATACTGAGTCGTTCCACAACTGGAGCACCAATTCACGCTGGCTTGTGCTAAGTTCCCGTCGCGACGACGGTCTGTTCACACGGCCCTATTTCTGTCATGTCGACACAAGCGGCGTTGTTACCAAGGCATTTATGCTGCCTCAACGAAATCCGCGCCGATTCTATCGCGACCGATTCCTCTCCTTCAACGTACCCGATTTCATCATTGCTCCAACACGGTTCGATGGCCATCAGGCCAGCCATATCATCAACGATAAGTCGCGCAAGGACTTCGGTGTCCGCCCATGATGTCACGTTGCACATAACATCAAATAGCGTCTCAAATATAACTTTTTCGGCTTAATTGTCTTTTATTTCAATAATAATACGTATATTTGCAGCATGCAGTAACTAACAACCAATGATGACTATGAAGAAATTACTCTTTCTGGCTGTCCTCTGTCTGACGGGCATGGCAGCACACCCACAACAAAACCTGAACTGGGGACAGGGGCCACAGGTGGCTTCACCTGATGTACATGCAGACAACAGCGTGACTTTCAACCTGATTGCCCCTCAGGCTCAGAAGGTGCAGATTACCGGTGATTTCCTGCCACCGAAGAAAGTGGAATATCAGGGAAACACCTACGACATGCCAGGAACGGCAGACCTTGTGAAAAACGACCAAGGGGTGTGGAGCTTCACCACCGCCCCTCTAAAGCCCGAACTATATACCTATAATATTATTGTGGACGGCGTGAAGATTATCGACCCGCTGAACGTCTACAACATCCGCGACATCAACAACTTGTTCAGCGTGCTGCTGATTGGTGGCGATGCCCGTACAGACCTTTACAAAGTAAACAAGGTGACGCACGGTACGGTGAGCAAGGTGTGGTACGAGAGTCCCACGGCTGGCATCACCCGCCGGCTGACGGTCTATACGCCGGCCGGCTACGAGACCAGCGGCAAGGAGTATCCTGTATTCTACCTTCTACACGGCATCGGTGGCGACGAGAACGCCTGGAGCGAACTGGGACGTGCCACCCAAATCATGGACAACTTGATTGCCCAGGGCAAGGCCGAGCCGATGATTCTCGTGATGACCAACGGCAACATCTCGCAGGAAGCCTGCCCCGGTGAGACCTCCGAGGGCTTCCGCGTGCCCACGATGATGCTTCCCAAGACAATGGAAGGCTCGTTTGAGACAGCCTTCCCCGATGTGGTGAAA
Organism: Prevotella sp.; assembly: GCA_017449025.1. Taxonomy (GTDB): domain Bacteria; phylum Bacteroidota; class Bacteroidia; order Bacteroidales; family Bacteroidaceae; genus Prevotella. The sequence continues at coordinate 10,486 of JAFSKJ010000089.1, forward strand.
TTCATCGAGAAGACCTACCGCGTGAAGAAGGACAAGGCGCACCGGGCCATCGCTGGTCTGTCAATGGGCGGCTTCCACAGTCTTTTTATTTCTATCAACAATCCTGACCTGTTCGACTATGTAGGCCTGTTCTCTGCCGCTGTCGACCAACAGCAGAAAAACCAAGACGGCTTCCCCGGCATCTACGAAAACCGCAATCAAAAGATTGATAATCTTTTCAGCAAGAGTCCCAAGCTGTTCTGGATCGGCATCGGCAGCACCGACTTCCTCATCAAGAACAACAACGACCTGCGCGCCTACCTCGACTCAAAGCACCACAAGTACACCTACTTGGAGACCGACGGTGGCCATATATGGCGCAACTGGCGCATCTACCTCACAGAGTTTACACCCTTATTATTTAAATAAAAGCTTATGATTAACAAAAAAAACCGGAACCTTTTGACAGGTTTATCATTTATCATTTGTCATTTAGCATTTAGCATGATGCTCGCATCTTGCGCTAATGCCGACAAAGTATCAGAGAACACCATTAATCGGGAAGAGGTGATGGCAAAGCTCTCACTCGAGGACAAGGCCCACTTCGTAATTGGCGTAGGCATGAAGGGATTCTCGGGCAACGATGCCGTGATTGGCGCTACCCAAAGCCTCGTGCCTGGTGCCGCAGGCACCACCTACCCCCTCGACTCATTAGGTATACCCGCTGTGGTGCTGGCCGACGGTCCTGCCGGACTCCGTATCGACGCAACAAGAGAGGGCGACGACGCTACGTACTATTGCACACACTTCCCCATAGGCACGCTACTTGCCTCAACCTGGAACACCCAGTTGGTAGAGGAGGTTGGCAAGGCCATCGGCGAGGAGGTGAAGGAGTATGGCGCTGACGTGCTGCTGGCTCCTGCCATCAACATCATGCGTAACCCTCTTTGCGGACGAAATTTCGAATACTACTCCGAGGATCCCGTGGTGGCAGGCAAGACGGCTGCTGCCTATATCACCGGTGTGCAGAAGAACGACATAGGCACGAGCATCAAGCACTTCGCTGGCAACAATCAGGAGACCAACCGCATGAGCACCGATGCACATATCTCCCAGCGTGCCCTTCGCGAAATCTATCTGAAAGGCTTCGAGATTGCCATCAAAGAGGCGAAGCCCTGGACGGTAATGACATCTTACAACTACATCAACGGCACTTACACTTCTGAGAGCAAGGACCTCATAGAAACCATCCTGCGCGATGAGTGGGGCTACGAGGGTACTGTGATGACCGACTGGTTTGGCGGCAAGGACGGTGCCAAGCAGACGTGGGCGGGCAACGACATGCTTCAGCCCGGCAAGGATGAGCAGTTCGACTCCATCGTGGATGGCGTAAAGAGCGGCAAGCTCGCCGTGGCCGACCTCGACCGCAATGTTCAGCGTGTGCTGAACCTCGTGGAGCGGAGTCCCCGTTTCCAGGGCTATAAGTACTCCAACAAGCCCAACCTCGAGGCCCATGCTGCCATCACCCGTCAGTCGGCTGCCGAGGGTATGGTCTTAATGGAGAACAAAGGCGTGCTGCCCTTCGGCCAAAGCATCAAGAAGGTGGCACTCTACGGCTGCACATCCTACGATTTCATTGCCGGTGGCACAGGGTCGGGAAATGTGAACCATGCCTACGTCGTGTCGCTCGTCGACGGTTTGAAGAACGGGGGCTACATCATCTCCGACGAGTTGAAGAGCGCCTACGAGACTTATATTTCCGACAGCAAGAAGAAAGCTGAGGAGGAGCTGGAGGCTAAGGCCAAGAACGACCCTAAGACGGCACAGCTCGTAAAGTTCCTGCCTGGTTTGCTGCCCGTCGAGAAACAGTTTACGGTTGATGAGCTGACAGCACAGGCAGAGGCTTCCGATGTGGCAGTGATTACTATAGGCCGCATCTCTGGTGAGTTCCTCGACCGCAAGGTTGCCGACTTCAACCTCAACGCCTCGGAGCGTCAGCTCATACAGCAGGTGTGCGACGTCTATCACAAGGCTGGCAAGCAGGTAGTGGTGCTGCTCAATATCGGCGGTGTCGTCGAGACCGCTTCGTGGAAGCATCTGCCCGATGCCATCCTCTGTGCCTGGCAGGCTGGCCAGGAAGGCGGCAACAGCGTGGTCGATGTGCTCAGCGGCAAACAGTCGCCCTCAGGTAAGTTCACCATGACGTGGCCTGTGAAATTCATCGATGCCTACAGTTCCAAGAACTTCCCCATAGACGAAGACCCACGCATCGATTTGCTGAACCAAGGCCAGAAGGGTAACGTGAAGAACGTTGACTATACCGACTATGAGGAGGATGTATACGTAGGCTACCGTTACTTCGACTCGTTCGACGTGCCCGTGAGCTATCCCTTCGGCTTCGGCCTCAGCTACACCACCTTCGAGTACAGCGATGCCAAGATTGCCGAGAATGGTGATGTCTATGAGGTCAGCGTAAATGTCAAGAACACAGGTAACCACGAGGGCAAGGAAGTGGTGGAACTTTATGTCTCCGCTCCCGACAACAAGGCTGCCAACAAGCCCGCCAAGGAACTGAAGGCCTTTGCCAAGACCAAGTCGCTGAAAGCTGGCGAAAGCCAGACTGTTTCACTTCAGGTGAAGGCTGCCGACCTCGCCTCGTTCGACGAAGCAGCCTCTGCATGGGTCGTCACCGAGGGTGAGTACCTGTTCTTGATAGGTGCCTCCTCTCAAGACATCAAGGCTACCCTCACCGCCACAGCCAAGGCCAGCGAGGTGAAGGCTCACGACGTGATGAGACCTATAGTTAAGATGAACCTGCTCAGACGGTAGAGCAACGCATCACCCGCCCCCGCCTTAATAAAAATGGTGGGGGCTATCGCATGATGACTCAGAAGTTTGCCAGCGAGGCCGCCGCTACATCGTGCAATAGTTAAACAGATTAGTATGATAATTAAGCATGCGGAACCAGTGGACGGTACCCTGAACCAGCACATCGAATACATAAAGTAAGGACACTCTTTTCAAACCGCAAAGTTAAAGAAAGGGCAAAAGCATTATAGCAAAGAAAAGGCTTTTGCCCTTTCTTTAACATAACCTGTTCTCCATACCCAGGGCGATGCCCAGGGCTAAGTGCTTGTTGGCCTTTCAGGCCGTTACTGTTCCTTTTTTCATAGCTTGCGAAACTTGAATAACATATAAAATACCAATGGTATGGTATGCTATTTACCGCTGTTGTGCGATTTCAGTGTTTATTTTTTCGCCGTACCTTTGCAGCGTGATATTTATTCATTTTAAACCGACAAAATTATGGCAAGGATTTATGTAAATGGAGACGCGCAGGAAGTGAACCTGCCGCTCAACGTGAGTGAACTGATTCTGCAGAGTAACGTAAAGCAGCCGGAGATGGTTAGTGTGCAGGTGAATGAAGAATTTGCTGAGCGCGAGGACTGGGAGAATCTCCAGCTGAAGGAGGGCGACAAGGTCGATTTCTTATATTTCATGGGAGGAGGCGCACGATGATTGACTTTACAGAAGAACAGATACAGCGATACTCACGACATATCCTGTTGCAGGATGTGGGCGTAGAGGGACAAGAGAAGATAATGAACGCACGCGTGCTCGTGGTGGGTGCCGGCGGATTGGGGGCACCTGTGAGCCTCTATCTGGCGGCAGCTGGCATCGGACGCATCGGTATCGTGGATGCTGATGTCGTTGATTTGAGCAACCTACAGCGTCAGGTAATCCACTTCACCAAGGACGTGGGTGCGCCGAAGGTGAAGAGCGCCGAGGAGAAAATCAAGGCCATCAATCCAGATGTGCAGGTAGATACCTACTACGAGTTCCTCGACTCATCGAACGCGCTGGATATTATTAAGGAGTACGACTTCATTGTGGATGGTACCGACAACTTCCCCGTGAAGTTCCTCATCAATGATGCGTGTGTGATGGCGGGCAAACCCTTCTCTCATGGTGGCATCCTGCGCTTCAACGGTCAGACCTTTACCCATCTGCCTGGTACGGCCTGTTATCGTTGCTTCTTTAAGGAACCGCCTCCAGTAGGAGCTGTGCCGACTTGTTCACAGGCAGGTGTGCTGGGGGCCATCGCAGGTATGTTAGGCACTATCCAAGCAGCTGAGACGCTGAAGTACTTTACGGGTATTGGTGAGTTGCTGACCAACCGTCTGCTTACGTTCGATGCCAAGACTATGCAGTTCCGTACTATCAACGTGAAACAGCGTCCGTCGTGCGCCATCTGTGGTGAACATCCTACCATCGATCACCTCATTGACTACGAACAGGCCGCATGCGACTTGAAACATTAGTGGTTTAGGGGATTTGTCGTTTAGTCGTTTAGGACTGAGCAACAATGTAATATCCCCAATCTACCAAACGACCAATCAACAAAACGACCAAATGAAGATTCCACAGAATATCATAGAAAAACTGATAGCCCAGGCTCAGAAGGACGCACCCGACGAGTCGTGCGGCTATCTCTTAGGGACGGATGACAACGTCACCGAGAACTACTGGATGGAAAACGTCGACCACTCGTCGGAGCATTTCTCTTTTGCGCCGAAGGACCAGTTTGCTGCCCTGAAATATGCACGCAGCAAGAACTTAAAAATCCTCGCCAACTGGCACAGTCATCCCGCCTCGCCCTCGCGCCCTTCGCAGGAAGACCTACGCCTGGCCAACGACCCCACCATCCGCTACACCATTCTCTCGCTGCTTGACGGAGAACCGAAATTGAACTCCTTCAAGATCCTGAATGGCGAGGTGGTGGATAAGGAGGTACACTTGTAAGAATTGACAATTGATAATTGACAATTGAAAATTAACAAACCGGTTTACCCGCGATGCGTCCGCCAGAACTATTGTCGGTTTAAAGTTTCTGAGTGCGGCGCATCGCTTTTTTTTCTTTAAAGATGCGGCTGTTTGGTGATTATTTACTAATTTTGCACCCACAATTATAATTTTTCGAACGATGAAAATCATTAGTACAACAAAGGCACCCGCTGCCATCGGGCCTTACAGTCAGGCCATCCGAATAGGCAATCTCGTCTATACATCTGGGCAGATACCCATTGATCCTACCACAGGCACGTTCGTAGAAGGCGGCATCAAGGAACAGACGCGCCAGTCACTGACCAACATTAAGGCCATCCTGGAAGAGGCTGGTCTCAGCATGAGCAACGTTGTAAAGACCACCGTGTTTATGGCCGACATGAACGACTTTGCCGACATGAACGCCGTCTATGCCGAGTTCTTTTCAGAGCCTTATCCTGCCCGTTCTGCCGTTGCCGTCAAGACCCTGCCGAAGGGTGCCTTGGTAGAGATAGAGGTTCTTGCCGTTCATGCGGAATAGTTTGAGCGGTGGCAGAAGTTCAATAGAAAACACCGAATACCCTTTGTTTGGTATTCGAAATGCCACACAATGGCGATTGTGGAAGTCTGAAAACCGCCGTACCTTTGCACCCAGAAATTTAAATGGGATAAGAAGGTATGAAGAGTTTTCAGAAGACAAAAGTATTTTTATTTGCTTTAGCCATTGTTTTCAGTTACTTTGCGTCGGCTACCCCCATTAGTGGCAAGGTGGCCGACGCCGGGACGGGCGAGGCAATCATTGGTGCAACCATTTACGACGCGCGCAGTCATATTGGCGTGATAACCGATGCAGAGGGCAACTTCCGCATCGATGTGGCGACGTTCCCCTCGGAACTCAAAATTAGTTATGTGGGCTACGAGCAGCAGACCATCCGTGTGAAAGGTGGTGATGACGACCATTTAGTCGTCTCGCTGAAAGAGGAAGGACAGAAGCTCGACGAGATTGTCGTCGTAGGCTACGGCACGCAGAAGCGCACGCAGCTGACGGGTAGTGTGACGAAGGTGAAAGCTGACATCTTTGAGACATCGCAATCGTCAACGCTCGACGGTGCTTTGAGTGGTCAGGTGGCTGGTCTTAACGTCACCGCTAGTAGCGGTCAGCCCGGTGCCGACAGTCATATCCGTATCCGTGGCGGCAACTCGGTGAACGCCTCAAACGAGCCGCTCTACGTCATCGACGGCTTTATCTATTTCAAGGATGCCAGCGCTGGCTCTACGGGGTTGGGCGGCATCGAGAGTAGCCTCAATCCGCTGGCTACTATCAACCCCAACGACATTGAGAGCGTGGAGGTATTGAAGGACGTCTCGGCCACCGCCATCTATGGTTCGCGTGGTGCTAACGGTGTTATACTTATTACCACGAAGAAAGGTCAGCGTGGTGATCGTCAGGCACACATAAACTATACATATAATATCGGCGTGAGCAACATCAGCAAGAAACTCGACCTGCTCAACGCCTCGGAGTGGGCACAGTTCCAGAAGGACTATTGGGGCAACAAGGGCGGCTATACCGACGCTGAGATTGCCGCCCTTGGCAAGGGAACCGACTGGCAGGATGCTGTGCTGCGCACCGCTATTCAGCAGAGCCACGAACTAAGCATCACGGGGGGCGGCGACAAGAACCGCTATGCTTTCTCGGCCAACTATACCGACCAGGATGGCATCGTGCTGAACTCTGGTTTCGAGCGCTACAACTTCCACACCAACGTGGAGTGGGAACTGCTCTCCCCCCAGTCGGGGGGAGGTGGAGGGGGGCTGAAGTTTGGCGTCAATGCCACCTACGGCCGTTCGAAGCAACAGGGACTGACCACCACCCAGGAGCAGGTCTTTAATTCTTCGCCTTACTCGGCTGGCATCACTAACAGCTTTGTCTATGCCCTGTTGATGCCGCCCGTCATCAGCGTCTATAAGCAGGACGGCTCCTACAATTTCACCAACCCCTACGAGTATGCCTATTTCGCCATTGGCGACCATGCGGCCAACCCCGTCTACGACCTTCAGGAGAGCGTGGCCGAAAACATCAATAACTACCTACTGTCGAACGTCTGGGCGAGTTATACCATTGGCGACCTCACACTGAAGGCCACCATCGGTCTGAACAGCGAGAAACTGACGCAGAACTACTTCTCTGGTGCCTACACTTCTTTAGGCTTGGCTACGCAGGGCATCGGCGGCATAGGCAACCGTCAAACCGACGTGTGGCAACAGGAGTACACAGCTTCTTATAGCCGTAACCTCAATGAGCATCATTTTATCGACGCCCTCGTAGGCTACACTCGTCAGACCTCGACCTCGACCTTCAGCAACATCCGCACCAACCATTATACCAATGAGACGCTGAAACAGTACAACCTCGGCGACGGCTCTGGCACCTACACACCGCAGACAGGTATTTCAGAATCGACGCTCAACTCACTCATCGCCCGCGTCAACTACACGTTGCTCGACCGCTATAACGCCACCGCCACCTTCCGCGCTGACAACTCCAGCCGTTTCTCTAAAGACCATCGCTGGGGCTACTTCCCCTCGCTCGGCTTGTCGTGGAACGTTGACCAGGAGTCCTTCCTCCGCGAAGTCGAGGCCATCGACTACCTGAAGGTGCGCCTTTCGGGCGGTCTCGTGGGCAATCAGGAGATTTCCGACTACGCCTTCTCCACTTCCTACGCCACTGGCTCTTACGGCGGCTCCAGCAGCTATGCCAAACAGAACACAGCCAACGACAACCTGAAGTGGGAGACCACCGCCTCGTATAACCTCGGCTTCGACCTCGGTCTTCTCCTCCCCTCTCGGGGGAGGTCGGAAGGGGGCCACCGTGTGAACATCGTGTTCGACGCCTACTACAAGAAGACCAGCGACCTGCTCTTGGTTGTGCCTATGGGTTTTTCCAGTGGTGTTACCTCGCAGTTGCAGAACGTGGGTAACGTGGTGAACAAAGGCCTCGAACTCTCAGTCAGCACCAATCTCCTCCCCTTTCGGGGGAGGTCGGGAGGGGGCCTGACCATCAGCGCCAACGCCGCCTATAACAAGAACGAGATTACCGATATGGGTACGACCAACGACGTGATCCAAGGTTCCGACAAGCAGCAGATCTTGCGCAAGGGCGAATCCCTCGGTGCCTTCTACGGTCTTCAGTTCGTAGGTATTGTGCAGTTGGGTGAGGATGTCTCGAAGTTGCCCACCGTCAATGGGCAGATACCTAAGCCGGGCGATTTGAAGTTTGCCGACACCAATGGTGATCACAAGATTGACGGTAACGACCGTATCATTCTTGGCAGCACCCAACCCGACATAGTCTATGGTTTCTCCACCCAGCTGCATTGGCGTAATTTCGACCTCTCTGCGTCGTTCGCCGGCAGCTATGGCAACAAATTATACAATGCCCTGCAGCGACGTTTGGAACTGACGGGCGACTCGTATAACGTGCTCACCACCGTCAAAGACTCGTGGACACCTCAAAATCCAAGCAACACACTCCCTCTGGCCAGCAATGCCCGTCCCTTCGGCTACATCGACAGCCGCTACGTACAGAGCGCCAGCTACCTGAAGCTGCGCAACCTCACCCTCGGTTATACAGTTCATAGTTCAAAGTTCATAGTTCATAGTTTAAGAGTTTATGCCACAGCCTCGAACCTCTTCACCATCACCCCCTACAAGGGCTACGACCCTGAGGTGAGCAGCGGCACCGACTCTGGCGCCTATCCCGCCTCGCGCACCTTCACCTTCGGCGTGAACGTCACGCTGTAAAAGCAAAAGGGTCATAAAAAACGGATTACACTGAGCGCTTTGTCAGCATTACCAAACGTAGCACTGCGTTAAAAACTAAAAAACAGTATCCTTCTGACTAAACATAAATGTTAAATGTTGAAGGTGATTCAAGACTATTCTTCATGTTTTCTTGTCTGGCTTTGGGTTTTGGGCTACCTTTGCCTACATGAACAAGACAGAAGAAAAAATACTTAAACCGCTGACACGGGCTGAATCGGAGCTGATGAACCTGCTGTGGGACCAGCCGCAGGGTGTGACCATCAACGACCTGGTGGCGCTCTATCCGGAACCGCAACCTGCCCGTACCACTATAGCCACGTTCCTAAAAATTCTGGAGGCGAAAGGCTATGTAGAGCACCGCCGGGTAGATGGCACGGGCCGCACGTTTGTCTATTCGCCATTACTCACCCGTGAACGCTACGTCACCTGTGTGCTGCGCGACGTGAAGGACACTATGTTTGGCAGTTCGATGAAGAAGATGATCTCGTTCTTCGTACAGAACGAGGACATCAGCGACGACGAGCTGCGTGAGATACTTGAATTGATTAACAATACTAACGACCAGACGCTATGATGTACTACGCCCTGAAGTCAGCCTTGGTGCTGACGTTGCTCTACGGCGGCTTTTCGGCCCTGCTCAGTCGTGAGACGTTCCACCGCTTCAACCGCGTGATACTGCTCGGCATCGTGGTGCTGTCGATGGTACTGCCTGCCGTGCATATTACGACGGACAGCCCTGCGCCGATAGTGCTGGAGCAGTATTGGGTTGAGAGTGCTATGTCTGAGGAAGAAATCCCTGCAGTTGGCGAGAAGACGGTGGAGGTAGAAGTAATGAAGGTCGAACCACAGGTGTCGCTAGGCAATCTTTTCAAGGAAGGAAACTTCTGGGAGACCATATATGTAACAGGTATATTTGTCGCTCTCGCACGCTTCATCCGTCGTAGTGTCCTATTAATCCGCGGCTTGTGGGGTGGACTGCGTTTGCGTGACAAGCAGGGCAACACTATCGTCGTGAAGGGTGGAACGTTCCCGCCATTCAGCTTTATGCACTGGATTGCCATCAGCGTCAGCGACTACGAACAGCACCGCCAGAGCATCCTCACCCACGAGCAGGCTCACGCCCGACTGGGACATTCTTGGGACGTGCTGCTGCTCGAAGGGTTGCAGGTGGTGCAGTGGTTCAATCCTTTTGCATGGCTCTTAGCCCGCGAACTGAAGGCCATCCACGAATACGAGGCTGACGAGGCCGTCATTTGTCAAGGCATCGATGCAAAGCAATATCAACAACTTCTCGTGATCAAGGCTGTCGGCAACCGTCTGCAGCTGTTTGCCAACACCCTGAATCGCGGTTCACTCAAACAACGAATCAACATGATGCAACAACAGAAATCCAACCGATGGCGCATGCTCCGTGCAGCGTTCGCCGTCCCCGTGGCCGCATTGGCAGTCATGGCGTTTGCTACGCCTGAAGTTAAAACGGACGAGGTGCAGCAGACAGTACTCAGCGACGAGTCTAAACCGTTAGTGGAGTACAAAACTCACCAGAAGTGGGGTAAAGGCTACCGCGACTATTACCTCGTACATCTAGGTGAAGGTGTATGGGTAGAAAGCAACGGTGCGTCGCACATCGAAGAGCAATTCTTCACTTACTCTTTCGACAACACTAATAATGCGAAAGTGCCGAGAAAGACCACGATGATGCTCAACGGTGTGCCCTTCGACCAGAACAGCCTGCCCAAGCTA
>JAFSKJ010000090.1 GCA_017449025.1 Prevotella sp.
CGTCCCTTCGGTGGCAAGCCAGCAGAGCTGGAGCGCTGTCACCCCTACGGGGTTGGGATTACATCCTCCTGTTTACAGGGGTTTTACCCCTGCCTATGCTCTTTTCAGGCCTTCGGCCTTTAGGGTGGGAAACTTCAATTACTTCACGGCCGCACAAGGACCTTGCGCGACACAACGGAGCCGTCTTCCGAGCGGCAGACAACGATTTGTGCGCCCGAAGAGTGCTTGGCAGACTGCCTATAACCGCCAAGAGAATAACTGTCGCACGACGACGAGGTGCCGGTGACTGGCTTCTGAAGGTGGATTATTGAGGCAGGAACAGATGTGCCTCCCATGCCCGTGGGCGGCTCTGTATTTGTGGTTATGCAGAGCTTGTCGAGACAGGCACCGTCCTCGCGCCCGGCAATGGTGAGCGTGTGCTCACCCTCATTCAGATAGCCGCTGCAGAGTGTCTTCCAGTCCCACGAATCCGTCTGCAGGCCGTTGGCAAAGTTTTGCAAGGGAGCGTCGATGCTAACCCAATAGCTGTCGTCGTCCCATGTGGGGCACTTTACACGGGCATAGACATAGTAGGTGTTGGAAGTAGTGGCATTGAACTTGCAGGTGAGCATATAGGCATTGTTGGTAGGGGCTGCACTCGATGTCTGAGTGGCTGTAAGAAGATACTTGCCCTGAGAGGCCGAGGCATCGCTCACAAGGCCGAAGGCTGTGCCCATGCTGCCGGTGCGCAGCGACTCTGCCTCTATCCACAGGGCCTCGCCGTAGTCATCCTCTTCGTCGTCGGCAGCCAGCGGGTCGGTCTTGGTGAACAGGCTGAGGTCAACACATCCGCCCATGGTCTCATAGCCCTTGGCGTTCAGGTGAAGCCAGTCGTTCTCGAAGAGGAACTCCTGCTGCAAGGCTTCAGGATCCTGCGGATTCTGCACAGCCAGGTCGAAGTCTATCACGCCGTCGAGCATCTTAGTGGTGCGTATCCACTTGTTGATAGTGCTGCGGCCCTTCTCGTGGTCGGCAGAATAGTAGCTGCTGTTCTTGAACGGCGTTATGGTGCCGCCGAAGACGTAGATGCCCTTCTGGTGAGCCTCACGTATTATCTGCTTGTAGACTTCGATAATACGCTTTGCCGTCTGCACGCCATTGCCCGTATAGCCCAGGTCGTTGACAGCCTCGAACAGTATTATCCACTTCACGCCCTCCTGCCCCAGCAGGTCGCGCTGATAGCGGTTCACGGCAGCCGGCCCCAAGCCTCCGCCCAGCACACAGTTGCCGCCGATGCCCATATTCAGCACACCCACCTGGCGCGTAGCCTCGTTTGACAGCAGCCGGCGCGAGAGCACGTCGGCCCAGCGGTTCTGCTGATTGGTGGTGGAGCCGCGCCCGTCGGTGATGGAGTTACCCAGAATGGCCACAGCCCCCGCCTCTTCAGGTGCCTCAACCTCCAATGAAAGAATGTTGTACCAGTGGTCGGTCTTGGTGGCTCCGCTGAAGTCGGTGGTGTTGCCCGACTTAAGATAAGAGGTGGTGCGCGAACCAGGGTGGCCGCTGACGCTCGTCGACGAGGCTGTGCCATAGTGTATGGTGATGGCTACGTTGGCACGGTCGCCTATGCTGAAGGCTATGGGGTCGGACACCGCCTTGCCGCCGGCAGCCATAGTCACCGAAGGGCTGCCATTGAAGGTCAGGCTTACAGTTGAGGTCTCGTCTATCTCGCTGCTGCTGCCAGACGTCTTGGCCAGGGCAAGCTCTACGGACTTTATCACGGTGGAGCCACTGCTGAACTCGTTGGTAAGCTTAAGGCGCACCTTATCGCCACCCATAGATACCTGCACAATCTGGCGCAGCGAATTGTTGCCCAGTCCTGGCGACGGAGGATTGTTGTTGTTCTCTACAAGTTGGGGAGCCGTACCCCACGTTCCTACCCAATGGTTGTCGGCAAACATTGTTCCTGCCGTCAACAGGCAGGCAATAATAAAAGCTGTTTTCTTCATTCTGTCGATAAATAGTTGATAATTGGCTGCAAAGGTACAAATTATAAAAGAGAAAAGGAAACAAAAACGACTTTTTCTTACGGGAAATGTTAAATGACATCGAGGCCTCGTCCGTAGAGTGGCACTTTACGGAGCTAAAGTGGCACTTTTTTGAAATTAAGTGCCACTTTACGATCGTAAAGTGCCACTCCTCATCAGGCATGTTCCACATGCTCCATGTTTGCACCCGTAACGTCGTAATAGTATAGGATTCTATAGTCGGTTACGCTCACTCTGTCCGGCGTGGCTTCCCTTGTAGCGGCTCTTGGTGGCATTGAATTTCCAAGAGATGTCGATGCCGATGCGTCGGGAGTCATTGTACTGGCGGAACTGCGTGCGGATGTTGATGCCGCAGTAGGCTGTCATCTCAGTATAACGGGTATGCAGGATGTCATTAACAGAGAGCGCTACGTTGAGGCTCTTGTCCTTCAGGAACATCCGGTTAAGTCGGAGATTGATTCCGCCTGTGCTTTTCCTTTGAGAAGGCCCTGTCCTGTGATAGGGTGTCAAGTCTGCTTCGATGTTCAGCAGCCAGTCGTTGGGTAGCGTGAAGGTATTGTCAAAGTCGAATTGACAGATAAGGTCGTTCCATGCGTGGGTGATGCCTATTGGCTCCAAGTCCTGCTTGCTAAAGCCGAACTCAATCATGTAGTCTGTTTGCCAGATGCCGATAGTTGGTGAGAGGTTGAACATGATGCCGTAGTTTTGCATCTTGGGCAAGTTGCGGTAGTCCATAATGATGACGCCAGGGTGGTTGATGTCATCGTAGGCAGTTTGGAATGAGGTATAGGGATTCTTGAAGTAAGTGTAAAAGGCTTGCATGTAGAGCCATCTCCATTGAGAAGTCCACGACAATTTGCGGGTGGTCTGTGGACGGAGGTAAGGATTGCCTGTGTCGTATTCATACTTGCTGCGATAGTTGACTGCTGATGACAATAAATTGTAAGACGGATTTTGCCGAGAACACTGATAGGCTATGCTATGCTTCCATACCTCTCCCTGATAAGAGAGCGAGGCGCGGGGGATGAGCACGTGGTAGTCTGGGCTCTGTTCGCTGTCTTTCCGTCCGTTTGTCTCGTAGTCGTTATATTCATGCTGCCAGCGCAGTCCTGCGTTCAGCGATAGTTTGCCAGCCTTCAGGGCATAGTCTGCAAAGAGCGACCACATCTGGGTCTTTTGGTGTATGCTGTTGTCAGCAGAGAATCCGCTCTGGGTAAAGTTGCTCGTGCGGTTCACGTCCGATGCCTCCTCCCCAAATGTCAGCGAACCTTTCGGCACAGGGGCTGTGACGACGAGCTTTTCTGCGAAGAGACAGTTCTTGGTATGTGTCTCACTACTGATGGCGGTTGCGCCGATAGTGCCTCCTTCCATATCCTTTTCGGAATGGTCTCCGTAGTAGTCGGCGCTGAAGTTCAGTTGCCACTTACCAAGTTCGCCGACATAGTAGGCATTTACGGCGTGTGACAGACGGGGGTGCAGTTTTGTTAGCGTGAGGTTACTGTCTTTGTCGACTGTCACACCGTCGCGTTGCACCACTTCGTCGCTGTTGATGCGCATCTCTGCATTGCCGATGAAACTGTTGGCGGTGTAGGTCAGGCCGAGAGAATGCTTCTCGGATATCTCCCAGTTCCAGCCGAGGTCGGCAAAGCAGTACTTTGTGCTGTTGCGCCAGTTGACGCTTTTTTGGTATTCCCAGGTTGATGAGGCTTGGAGTTGGTCGTTGGCCATGGCGTTGATAAGGACATTGTTGTCTGTCAGATAACCACGGGCAAAGAAATCCATGCCGTTGCGCAGGCGGTAGTTCAGAGCAGCATTGAGGTTTGCATAGTGCTCCTTGCCCTGTCGGTAGGCAGCCGAGAAATTGCCGCTCCAGCCTTCGCCAGCCTTACGGATAGTTTTCAGTCGGATGACAGAGGTGACTTCAGCACCATATTCCGCACCGGGATTGGTGATAATCTCTGCCGACAGTATTTCGTCAGCACGGAGACGGTCGAGTTCCTGCTCTTCGCGTACCTTTTTATTATTTATATAGATTTCTGGCTTACCATGACCTGCTATCTCGCCGTTGCTCATCATCAGAGGCAGGTGGGTGAGCATTTCCGCGACAGAGCCAAATTGCTCCAACGGAGTGCCCTGAACCGAGACCAGCAGCCCCCTGTCGGTTGAAATATATAGCAATCTCTGCCCCTTCACCGTAACTCCTTTTAATGTATAGTTATCTGGCTGCATCCGAATCGTTCCAAAAGCCCCCTCACGGCCTCCACCATGGGAGAGGGGACGATAGACAGTCTTGTAGCCGACGTAGGAGATGCGGAGAAGTATGTCCTCCCCCAAGGGGGAGGCTGGGTGGTGGCTGTAGGGGACAGCGAAGTAGCCGCTCTCGTTGCTGACACCGCCACCAAGCAGCGTGGAGTCTGCGGGATTGAGGATGGCAACATTGGCGTATGCCACGGGCCGACCCTGTTCGTCGACGATGGTTCCCGTCAGGTGGCGGTCGGTCTTGTGGGTACACTCCACATAGATTCTTTTCCCTTCGGGTTTGCTTTCGTCTACAGTCATGCGGATGGGATAGAAACCTATCATCTGCAGGATGGCATCGGGTAGCGTCTTGTGACTGACGGTGGTGGTGACGCGGAAGTCCTCCAACTCGTCATAAAGGAAGTAGAGTGTATAGCCGCTGGGCTGCTGACTCAGTTCGCGCAGGGCATCTGAGAGCGACACGCTATCGTATGTTCGCGTAATGAGCTGCGCCATACCTGTTGCTGCGAGCAGGATGGCAGTGAGGAGAATCAGAAGTCGTCTCATAGCCGTTTACTCCACGATTAGTTGACGTTCCTTCAGCGTGACGTGCAGGCGCTCGAAGTGATTGAGGTCGCTGACAACATTCTTCAAGTCAGCCTGCGGGTTCCAGACGAAATGGAAACGGAGCTGTCGGGTGTCTTCACTCCGGAAGATTGTTTCAACCCCATAATGTGCGGCTATTTCCGGCAACATCTTTTCGAGAGGGATATTGTCGAATACCAAAGGTTGGACTGTAGTTGTGTCTGTTTCAAGGGTGGCGGCTGGTTTGGTGATGTCAGCCTTAGACACCTTTATCACCTGCTCCGTCTGTGGAGCCTCAGCCTTCTGATACTTTCGCACCATACGGATAGTGGCAAAGGCGATACCAGAAACAAAGAGAATGCCGATAAAGGCGGCGACCATCTTCAGCCAACTGTGGTTCGACGGCTTGGGATAGTGCTTCTCTGCAAATCGCTGCCATGCGGCTTCTACATGAGTGGAAGACTTTTCACTTTCATATCCCTGTCTGGCTGCAACCATCAGTCGGTAAGCCTCACGTGTCTCTTCATCCTTGTTGATGATGTCACGGATTTCCTGCTCGGAATATGCTTCAGGCTCGTCAAGCATTTCCAGTAGTCGGATGATGTCGGGGGTGGTTTCCATAACTTCTGCTGATTTTTAATGTCTGAATTGTTGTTGAACGCGACAGACAGACTGACTGAGATACTTGAAGACGGTTTTCAGGTTCATGTCCAGTTGCTGGGCAATCTCCTTCAGCGTGAGGTCCTCTTTGAAGCGCAGGCGGAAGATGGTGCGGTGAGGCTCTTGCAGATGGTTGTCGGCATAGTCGCATACCGCCTGCAGCGTCTCTGTTCGCTGCTCTATGTACCTCATGTCCATCTCTGCTTCTATGGAATAGAGGTTCTTCACCTGCTCCCTAAGACTTTTCTGCCTGATACGGTTTATGCATCCATTGCGCACTGCCGTCAGCAGATAGGCCCTCGTCTTTGATGACTGGCGCTCACCATCGTCTTCAGCAGGCAGGATGTCGGCATCCATCAGTCGCACGAAAACATCTTGTACCACGTCTTCAGCCGCTTCGTCGGCATACAGCAGTGTCCTGGCCAGACGGTTCATCTCGCTGTAGTGCTGGCAGAATAGCCTTTGAAGTGTCGCTCTATCTATCATTGCTAATATCACTTTTGTTCCCGTTTTGGGAACTATCTACAATATAGACAATTCAGAAAGCCGTTTTTTCTACGGAAACGCCAACTTTTTTCTTTTCAATGTTAGTGGAATCTGCTTACAGCACCTTAGAAACTCGGCTCTGCCTCGCCGCGCTCGTAGATTGTCCAACCGTCGCTGTCCTGCCAGTAGCCGGCAAAACGCAATGTGGTAGCATCAGCATAATTGAAAAGGGCGCGTGTGCTGTAAGGCAGATAGGTAACAATATCTGTTTCATCGTATTCGCCATATAGGAACAGTCGGTTCTCGCCCACGCCCTTTTCGTTGCGTTCCCATATCAGCATCCAAGTCCCCGTGAAAGCACCGTTTGTCGGTGTCATGTTCTCCCAGTCGGTGTACTGCTCCTGACCGTCAATGGTTACTACTTGTCGCGACTGCCATTTGCGGCGTCCGCTGAGTGTTCCGTCGGCATTGAACGTAAGTTGCTCGAACACGCGCTGCTTGTCGCCGATACGCTCGATGTGCCACGTGCCCACGATGAACGGCGTGTATTGCGTCCGCAGCTGCTCGGTCTTTTCATGTGCCTCCGTGTCAGCCCTTTGAGGCTCGTCGAAGCCGCAAGAGGCGAGGGAGAAGGCAACAAGCATAGCAAAGGCGATTCTCCAAATCTTCATTGTTTTCATCATCGTTATCAATATATTAATGCAGTACATGATTAAACGCTGAAAAAAGGAACAGCTGTCCCAGCTGTTCCTTTTAAATGATTGTCTGAATGTTGTCTTTACTTTGTGAACACCATCTTGAACTCCTTCTCACCCTGGACTCTGCCGTCGGGTGTGTAGACGGTTACCCATACAACGTGCTCCTTGCCGTCGAAGAGATCCTCAACATTGGTGGTGCTGATGATGTAAGAGTGGGTCAGGGCTGCTGTTACGGGCAGGTCGTCGAGCGTTACGCCAGAGAAGCTGGGATCGACATAGAGAGTGGTACCGCCAGTGATTTCGGAGAGGGTCCAGGGGTGCTCCTGCGTTGCAGTTTCAGCATAGTTGGTAGGTGTACCAGAATATACGGTGTGTATAGTTCCCTTGGTGACTGGCCAGTTGAGGCTGTTCTTCACCCAGTTGACGCTGTAGTTTGAATGACCGTTGGGCTGGTTAGGCTCGTCGGTGAAGTTCACGTAGATGCGGTTGGCTCCTGTGCGGAAGGTGAACTGCTCGTCGGCAAAGCGGAGAGCTGCTACACCACACTCATAGTTGCTGCCGCCACCCGTGGCGTATGGTGCAACTGCATCCTGAAGGGCACTGGCGTTGGAACCGCCGAAGCCCTTGGTGCGGCTGGTGCCGGTAGAGCGGTTGAGATATGTGCTAAGTGCAGAGGCAGTGGTAAGGTCCATAGCTCCGGTAATAGCACCGTCGTAACCCACACATCCTACCTGAATGTTGAGAGTTGCCGACAGATTATTTACCCATTTCACGATGTCACGTGCAATGGCGTCGGACTCTTCATTCATGCTTCCAGAGTTGTCTACAAGGAATACGATGTCAACATTCGGATTGACAGCAACATCGTCGTCGTTGAGGTTCTCAACCTTGATTCCCTTTGGCTTGTAGTCGATGGAGATGAAAATGTTCTCGTCGGTTGTTGTCGTTGTTGGTGTCTGGGTTCCGTGAGGAACGCGGGGGTTGAGGCCACCTGCCACGCCACCGTAGATAACGCCGGAGGAATAGCCTTCCTCACCACTGCCTCCGCCGCCGACCTGGGTGCCGATGAGCTTAAGCCAGCTGCTCTTGTCGTCGGGATCCTGAATACCAGTCATGTTGAAACGAATTACCGACATACCGTCAACCTCTTCCACTGTGTAGTTGAGGTTGGGGATGGCAACGTTGGCGCTGGTAACCTCAGGATTGTCAATAGCCCAGCTGTCGCTTGGGATACCGTCAACAGTTGGCAACAGGGTGCCTGACGGGTTCGACGGGTTGGATGGGTTCAACGGCCCTGGATTAGACGGGATAAATCCTTCTTCACATGCTGCAAAACCGGCAGCAACAACAACGGCTGCCATGCACTTGATTAGGTTTTTCATATAGTACTTGTTTTTTTACCTATAGATCTCCCTGATTCGGTAGTTCTTAAATGTTTCGCTTGAGATAGGCGACAGACGTGGGAGTCTCTTACGTCTATGTTTCTATTGGCAACTCCGGAACTCTGCAGAGCTTCAGAATCGATGCAAAGGTACAACATTTTTTTCGAACGTGCAACTTTTTTTCAATCTATTTGGTTCTTAAGTCATTTTTTCGTAACTTTGCAGGCGGTTTGTAAAGCTTAATGATGAAAGATAGTATTATTACCGATGTTGAGAGGATTCTCGACAGTTACCTTGAGATGAACAACCACCGCAAAACGCCCGAGCGTTATGCGATATTGAGGGCTGTGTACAACATGGGAGACCATTTCACCCTTGAAGAACTCGGCGAGAAGCTTACGGTGGATTACAAATTTCCAGTAAGCAGAGCCACACTATATAACACCCTGAACCTGTTCATGGAGCTGCGCCTGGTAATCAGGCACCGTTTTCAGGGCACCACTAAGTACGAAGCCTGCTACGACAACAACAATCACTGCCACCAGATGTGCACCGTCTGCGGCAAGGTGACCGAGGTGGATTCACCAGAGGTGACGCAGGCCATCAGAGACTTAAAGCTGTCGCGGTTCAGGAAAGACGGTTTCACCTTATATATATATGGTATATGTTCGTCGTGCCAGTCAAAGATAGCGCGACAACGGAGCTTAGAGCGAAAAACAAAATCAAACAAGATAACCAATAAGTTATGAACAACGGTAAGGTAGACGTCCTGCTCGGACTGCAGTGGGGCGACGAAGGAAAAGGAAAGGTGGTCGACGTGCTGACCCCTAAGTATGATGTGGTGGCCCGCTTCCAGGGAGGTCCCAATGCAGGCCACACCCTTGAGTTTGAGGGCGAGAAGTATGTGCTGCGCTCAATACCCTCAGGAATATTCCAGGGAGGGAAGGTGAATATCATAGGCAATGGCGTGGTGCTGGCTCCAGACCTCTTCATGGACGAGGCAAAGGCTCTGGAACAGAGCGGCCACGAGCTGAAGAGCCGCCTGCACATATCCAAGAAGGCTCATCTCATCATGCCTACCCACCGTGTGCTCGATGCTGCCTACGAGGCGCAGAAGGGCAAGAACAAGGTGGGCACCACAGGCAAGGGCATCGGCCCGACCTATACCGACAAGGTTAGCCGCAACGGACTGCGCGTAGGCGACATACTCGAGAACTTCCCCGAGAAGTATGCTGCTGCAAAGGCCCGCCACGAGGCTATACTGAAGTCGTTGGGCTTCGACTACGACATCACGGAGGTAGAGAAGAAATGGTTGGAGGGCGTGGAATACCTGCGCCAGTTCCCCATTGTCGACTCAGAGCATGAGATAAACAACATACTCAAGAGCGGCAAGTCGGTACTCTGCGAGGGTGCACAGGGCACAATGCTCGACGTGGACTTCGGCTCATACCCCTTCGTCACTTCATCGAACACCATCTGCGCTGGAGCCTGTACGGGACTCGGCATAGGTCCCAACAAGATTGGCGACGTGTTCGGCATCATGAAGGCCTACTGCACACGTGTAGGCGCAGGCCCCTTCCCCACTGAGCTGTTCGACGAGACGGGCAAGAGGATTCGCGACCTCGGCCACGAGTACGGGGCTGTCACAGGCCGTGAGCGCCGCTGCGGGTGGATAGACCTCGTTGCACTGAAGTACTCTATCATGGTGAACGGCGTGACAAAGCTCATCATGATGAAGAGCGACGTGCTCGACGGCTTCGACACCATCAAGGCCTGCGTGGCATATAAGCAGCACGGCAAGCAGATAGACTACTTCCCCTACAACATCGAGGACGGCATCGAGCCTGTCTATAGCGAGCTGTCCGGCTGGAAGACCGACATGACAAAGTTCACCACCGAGGACCAGTTCCCGAAAGAGTTCCTGGACTACATCAAGTTCCTCGAGGAGCAGCTCGAGACACCTATCTGTATAATCAGCATCGGCCCCGACCGCGCACAAACGATTATGCGCGGATAGCCCACCCAAGCCCTCCCAAAGGGAGGGATGCTTGAATACTAGGTGAGCATATTATCACGAATCACGCTACAACAATCAATAAATAAATTTGGAGAGCCACTAACACCTGAATATGTAATTAAACACCCCTCCCTTCGGGAGGGCTTGGGTGGGCTTTTTGTGTATGAAACCAAGCATTGTAAAAGGCACACGCGACTTCGGACCTCAGGAGATGGCCCGTCGCAACTATATCTTCAACACCATCCGCAGCGTCTACGAGCTTTATGGCTTCCAGCAGATTGAGACACCAGCCATGGAAACCCTACAGACACTGATGGGCAAATATGGTGAGGAGGGCGACAAACTGCTGTTCAAGGTGCTGAACAGCGGCGACTTCCTCACAAAAGTGACTGACGGAGAACTGCAGGAGCGCAACGCCCTGCACTTAGCTGCCAAGCTCTGCGAGAAAGGCTTGCGCTACGACCTCACCGTGCCCTTCGCCCGCTACGTGGTGATGCACCGCGAGGAGTTGCAGCTTCCCTTCAAACGCTATCAGATGCAGCCCGTGTGGCGTGCCGACCGTCCGCAGAAAGGCCGCTACCGCGAGTTCTGGCAGTTCGACGGCGACATTGTTGGCTCTGATTCGCTGCTCAACGAGGTGGAGCTGATGCAGATCATCGACACGGTGTTCCACCGCTTCGGAGTGCGCGTACAAATAAAGATAAACAACCGCAAGATACTCACAGGCATTGCCGAGGTAATAGGGGCTGCCGACAAGATTGTCGACATTACCGTTGCCATTGACAAGCTCGACAAGATTGGCATTGACAACGTAAACGCCGAACTGCGCGAAGACGGACTCACTGAGGAGCAGATCCAGAAGCTGCAACCAATCATACTGCTCGAAGGCACCAACGAGGAGAAGCTCAACACCATAGCCGAAGTGCTGAAAGACAGCGAAACCGGCCAGAAAGGCGTTGAGGAGTGCCGCTTCATACTCTCCGCGCTGTGCAGTGGCAGCGCCACAGCACTTCACAACGAGATTCAGCTCGACCTCACGCTGGCCCGCGGACTGAACTACTATACAGGTGCCATCTTCGAGGTGAAGGCCCTTGACGTACAGATAGGCTCCATCACAGGCGGCGGCCGCTACGACAACCTCACAGGCATCTTCGGCATGCCGGGCATCTCCGGCGTAGGCATAAGCTTCGGCGTGGACCGCATCTACGACGTGCTCAACCAGCTCGACGCCTATCCGAAGGATGCCACCGAAGGCACTCAGCTACTCTTCATCAACTTCGGAGAAAAGGAGGTGTCCTATTGTATTCCCATTGCAGCCAAGGTCCGCGAAGCCGGCATACGCACAGAGGTATTCCCCGACTCTGCAAAAATGAAGAAGCAGATGGCATACGCCAATGCCAAGCAGATTCCATTCGTAGTCCTTGCCGGAGACAACGAAATGAAAGAGGGAAAGCTGACTCTGAAGAACATGAACACCGGCGAGCAGCAGCTTGTCAACCCTGACGAGCTAATCAAGCTACTGTCGCAGGAGTAGCAGTTAGGTTTACGAATAAGGGCGTGCCTGTCGGCACGCCCTTATTCGTTTTATGCAAGTACCATGGTTAGAGAATGGTCTTCACAGCCTCGAGCATGCCCTTCTGCTGGATAAGGTCGAGGAACTGCTTTACCATGTCGTTAAGTCCGGCCACCTTGTTGAGGTCTTCCTGCCAGATGAACTCTGCGCCGAGCACTCCGTCGGCAACCTTCTGCGTGTCGCCTGTTGCCCAGAGCTGCTTGAGCAAGTCCATGATCTTCTGGTCGTCGTTGGGCACTATCTCCACTCCGTCCTCGCGCTTGCCGCCCTTGTAGTAGGTGATGATGGCAGCGAGGCCGAAGACGAGTCCCTTTGGCAGCTCACCCTTGCGCTCCAAGTAGGTCTTCACGCCGGGCAGGTCGCGCGCCTGGAACTTGGGGAACGAGTTGAGCATGATGGAGGTGACCTGATGGTCGACGAACGGGTTATCGAAGCGCTCGAGCACGTCGCCGGCAAACTTCTCTAATTCGTCCATGGGCAGGTCGAGGGTCTGCATCAGCTCGTCGAACTGCACCTTGTGGATGTACTTCGAGATGACCTCATGGTTGCAGGCATCGCGAACGATGTTAACGCCGCTGAGGAAGGCTACAGGGCTGAGCACGGTGTGCGGGCCGTTGAGCAGTGTCACCTTACGCTTGTGGTAAGGCTCCTCGCTGGGCACGAAGAGCACGTGGAGTCCGGCCTTGTCGGCGGGGAACTCGGCGGCAACCTCCTTGGGGGCTTCTATTACCCAGAGGTGGAAAGTCTCGGCCTGTACCACAAGGTTGTCGCGGTAGGAAATCTTCTCCTGAATCTCGGCAATCTCCTTGCGGGGGAAGCCCGGCACAATGCGGTCGACGAGTGTGGCATAGACGCCGCACGACTCCTCGAACCATTTCTTGAATCCCTCGGGCAACTGCCACAGTTCGATGTACTTCTCAATGCAGTCCTTCAGCACGTGGCCGTTGAGGAAGATAAGCTCGCAGGGGAAGATGATGAGTCCCTTCGAGGGGTCGCCGTTGAAGGTCTGGTAGCGGCGGTAGAGCAGTTGCACGAGCTTGCCGGGATATGAGCTGGCAGGAGCATCGTCGAGCTTGCAGGCGGGGTCGAAGGCAATGCCAGCCTCGGTGGTGTTGGAGATGACGAAGCGAATCTCGGGCTGGTCGGCCAGTGCCATGAAGCCAGCGTTCTGGGTGTAGGGGTTGAGTGCACGACTGATGACGTCGATGCGCTCCAAGGTGTTCACGGCCTTGCCGTTCTCGCGTCCCTGCAGGTTGACGTGGTACAGGCAATCCTGGGCGTTGAGCCAGTCTGCCATGCCCTTCTCGATGGGCTGTACAACGACTACCGAGCCATTGAAGTCGGTCTTCTGGTCCATGTTCCAGATAATCCAGTCAACGAACGCGCGGAGGAAGTTTCCCTCGCCAAACTGAATAACTTTTTCGGGCATCACGCTCTTCGGCGCGAACTGTTTGTTTAATGGTTTCATGCTGTTTGTATTTGTTTTAGATTTGTTGTTTTTCCTAATCACGGGCAAAGTTACTAACTATTTTCGTAACCTCCAAATTTTCCCGCCCGATAGTGGCGGAAAACTGCGTAAAGGTTTGCATTGGCGCAGCGTCAATGCCGACGCTCAAGAAGCACTACGTTCTCGACGTGGGGAGTGTGGGGGAACATGTCCACGGGCTGCACGCTGACCACACGGTAGAGGGCATCGAGGTCTTGCAGATCGCGCGCCTGCGTGGCGGGGTTGCAGCTGACGTAGACTATGCGCTGTGGGGCTGTGCGGAGTATGGTCTTCACTACGTCGGGGTGCATGCCGGCGCGTGGAGGGTCGGTAATGACTACGTCGGGGCGACCGTTGCGGGCAATGAATTCGTCGGTGAGAATGTCTTTCATGTCGCCGGCGAAGAACAGTGTGTTGCCGATTCCGTTGATGCGCGAGTTCTCCTTGGCGTCCTCAATGGCTTCGGGAACATACTCAATGCCGATAACCTTTCTGGCGCGTGATGCCACAAAGTTGGCTATGGTGCCTGTGCCGGTGTACAGGTCGTAGACAACAGGCAGGCTCTCGGCGTCTTCTTCCTTGTGAGCTGGCTGGAAATTGCCAGCGGAGGAGGGCTGGAAGGCAAACTGTCGTGCCACACAGTAGAGATGGTAAGCCTGCTCAGTGTTGGTCTGATAGAACGACTTGGGGCCTACCTTGAAGCGCAGGTCCTCCATGACCTCGAAAATGTGGTCGCTGCCCTTGAAGGTGAAGATGTCCTGGTCGGCTATGGTGTCGTTGCACTTCTGGTTGTCGAGATACATGAGCGACGTGATTTGCGGAAACCTGTCTGCAATGTGCTGAAGCAGAGCCTTGGCCTCCTTTTCGCCTCCCGTTTCGTCGTAATGGAACTGTATGATGACCATCAGCTCGCCGGTGGCGCTGTTGCGAATGATGATGTCGCGGAGCAGTCCCACCTGCTGGCGCAAGTCGAAGAACGAGAGGCCGTGTTCCATGGCGTAGTCGCGAATCTCGTTGCGTATCTGGTTGTGCAGGTCGTCCATGAGCCAGCACTTCTCTATTGGAAGAATCTTGTCGAAAGCTCCGGTAATGTGGAAGCCTATGGCGGGAACGTCCTTGGCCCCCTCCATCCTACCCTCGGTATTGAGGTTTTCTATCTCCTCCTTCGTGAGGTATCGCTTGTTGGCGCACCCGAAGTCGAGCTTGTTGCGGTATTCCCGCGTCTTAACCGAACCGAGGATGGGCATCAGCTCCGGCAGCTCCACCTTGCCTATTCGCCGCAACTGGTCTTCCACCTGCTTCTGCTTGGCTTTCAGCTGCTCCTCGTAGGGCAGGTTCTGCCACTTGCATCCTCCGCAAACGCCGAAGTGTGTGCAGAAGGGTTTCACGCGCAGCGGGCTTTCCTTAATGAACCTCACCACCTCGGCCTCTGCGTAGCTGTGCTTCTTGCGGCGTACTTGCAGGTCGACAACATCGCCTGGCACCACCCATGGCACGAATACCACCATGTCGTTGACGCGAGCCACGCACTTGCCCTCGGCAGCCACGTCGCCAATGGTGACGTTCTCCAGCACGGGCAGCGGCTTTTTCTTTCTTGCCATAGAATTAATTGTATAGATAGCGCTTGATGCTGCGCTTGGGTGTCTTCTCGAACTCCTCCTTCATTATTTCCACCTCGGTAATCTTCTCGTAGGCTGGTATCTGCTGGTTCAGGCCGTTGCGGTTCTGTTCCATGATGTCTTTCAGGTCATTGTCAGAGAACTTCATGCGCTTGGCCTCGTCGTAGTCGGGATAGATGAGGGCAACGAGCTTGTTGTCGCGTTGCACCACTATGCTTTCTACAACCATGGTCATGGAGTTGAGCTTGTCCTCGATTTCCTCAGGATAGATGTTCTGTCCGTTGGGGCCGAGGAGCATGTTCTTCGAGCGTCCGTTGATGTAGATGTTTCCGTATTCGTCGATGGTGCCGAGGTCTCCTGTGTGGTACCAGCCGTCGCGGTCGATGGTCTGTTTAGTGGCCTCCTCGTTCTTGTAGTAGCCGAGCATGACGTTGAGTCCGCGGGCAAGAATCTCCCCTGGCACCTCGTGAGGGTTGGGAGAGTCGATTTTCACCTCCATGTGGTAGGCGGCCTTTCCGCACGACCCCTGTGCAAAGAGGTGCCAGTCCTCATAGCCTATGATGGGTGCGCATTCAGTGGCGCCATAGCCCACGGTATATGGGAACTCGATGAGCTTAAGGAACTGTTCAACCTCCTGGTTCAGGGCTGCGCCGCCGATAATCACCTCGTACATGTTTCCTCCGAAGGCCTTCACCACCTCGTCACAGATTTTCTCGCGTACCTTCTTTGATATGACGGGCATCTGCAGCAGCAGCCGCATACGGTTGTTCTGAATCTTTGGGAACACCTTCTTGCGTATGATTTTCTCTATAATCAGCGGAACGGCAATGATGACGATGGGCTTCACCTCCTGCAGTGCCTGGGCAATGATGGCCGGCGAGGGCACACGGTTGAGGTAGTAGACGTGGCATCCGCGCACAAACTCATATAGGAACTCGAAGGCCATGCCATACATGTGGGCCATTGGCAGCATTGATATCACCTTGTCGCCGGTCTTGATTACATTTCCGAGCACGTGGTGGGCAAAGTCGGCGTTCGACCAGATGGCGCGGTAGGGCAGCATGACGCCCTTCGAGAATCCGGTGGTCCCGCTGGTGTAGTTGATGAGTGCCAGCTCCTCAGGGCTTTCCTCTATATAATATTTCACATGCTCCTTACGGAAGTACTTAGGGTACTTCTTCCCGTAAAGCTCGTTGAGGTGCTCGCGGGCGTAGGTGAGCTTGTCAGTGCGGCTCACCATGAGTGAGTAGTCCGGATTGTTTATGATTCCCTCAAGCTTCGGCATCTGCTGCGGGTCGATGATTGTTGCCACGTGGTCGCCCACGAAGAGTAGCTTTGCCTCGGAGTGGTTCACTATGTTGTGTATCTGCTCTGCGTTGAACTCGTGAAGAATGGGCACGGCCACTGCTCCGTAGGTGAGCGTTGCCAGGAAGGCCACGGCCCACTGCGACGAGTTGCGTCCGCAGAGGGCTATCTTGTCGCCTTTCACCACGCCTGAGTTCTCGAAGAGTATGTGTACCTTCTCTATCTTGCGAGCCACGTCATGATACTGCAAAGTCTGGCCCTTGTAGTCGGTTAGTGCGTCTCGGTCCCAGTTGTCAAGAATGGTTTTTTGTAATAGTTCATTGAAGCTGGGTATGCTTTTACCTTGCATGTCGGATTTCTGTCTTAGTTCCATAGCTTCTTGGTATATCTTGTTTAAGTGTCTTTTTATGTTCTGTCTATTTATACAGGTATCGTTTGATGCTCTTCTTCGGAGTCTTGGCAAACTCCTCTTCCTGTATATCGATGGCCGAGAGCTGGCTGTAGTGTGGCAGCTGGCGATTCAGCTCCAGCCTGTTCTGCTCCATGATGGCTTGCAGCTCCTCGGAGGTGAAGCTCACCACATCGTCCTTGTCTGGATAAACGAGTGCCACGAGCTTTTCGCCGCGTTTTATAACTATGCTCTCGCTGACCATCGTCATAGAGTTGAGCTTGTCCTCAATCTCTTCCGGATAAATGTTCTGCCCGTTGGATCCGAGCAGCATGTTCTTAATGCGCCCGAGTATAAATAGGTGGCCGGAGGCAGAGAGCGTGCCCAGGTCGCCGGTGTGGTAGTAGCCGTCGGCGTCGAGAGCCTGTCTGGTGGCCTCCTCGTTCTTGTAGTAGCCCAACATCACGTTGGCGCCTCGCGTCACTATCTCGCCGGGAATGTTCTCGGGGTCTGGTGAGAGAATCTTCACCTCCATGCGGTCGACCACCTTGCCGCAGCATCCGGCTACAAACTCCTTGTGGTCGCAGTAGGAAATCAGTGGTGCGCACTCGGTGGTGCCGTAGCCCACGGTGATGGGGAAGCCTATGGAGAGCAGGAAGTCCTCTATTTCTTTCGACAGCGGTGCGCCGCCGACTATTACCTCGTAGAAACGGCCTCCGAAGGCCTCCTCCACGGCGGTACAGATGCGCTCCTTGACCTTCTTCGAAATCACGGGCATCTGCAGGAGTAGCCTTATGCGGTTGTCCTGTATCTTGGGGAATACGCGCTTGCGTATGATTTTCTCAATGATTAGTGGTACGGTGACGATGAGTGTCGGGCGTATGTCGGTGAAAGCCTGGGCGATGATGGCTGGCGACGGCAGGCGGGTTAGGTAGAACAGGTGGCAGCCGTTGCAGAATCCGAAGAGGAACTCCACGGCCATGCCGTACATGTGGGCCATGGGCAATATGCTGAGCATGTTGTCGCCTGCCTTCACCTGCTTGCTGAGCCGGCTCATGACAAACTCTATGTTGCTCCATAGTGAGCGATATGGAAGCATGACTCCCTTCGAGAATCCCGTGGTTCCGCTGGTGTAGTTGATAAGTGCCAGTTCGTCGGCCTCATCTTCATGGTAACTGACACTCTCCTTCCTGAAGGCCATGGGATACTTGCTGCCAAACATCAGGTTCAGGTGCTCGCGGGCGTAGGTGAGCTGCTCAGAGCGGGACAGCATGAGCGAGAAGTCCGGAATGTTGATGATGCCTTCAAGAGCAGGCATCTGCTCTGGGTCGATGGTCTTCACTGCAAAGTCGCCAATGAAGAGGAGCTTGGCTTCGGAATGGTTTACAATGTTGTGTATCTGCTCGCCGTTGAATTCATGGAGGATGGGCACCGCAACGGCTCCGTAGGTGAGTGTTGCCAGGAAGGCCACAGCCCAGTGGCTGGAGTTGCGCCCACAGATGGCAATCTTGTCGCCTTTGGCCACGTTGCTGTTCTCAAACAGTATGTGTAGCTTCTCTATCTTGCGTGCCACGTCATGGAACTGCAGGGTTGCTCCCTGATAGTCAGTGAGTGCGTCGCTGTCCCAGTTTGCAGTTATTGTATGTTGAATGTAGCTATTGAAACTACGGTAATTATCCATTTGTAATTGCACAATCGAAGAAATTTTGTGCAAAGGTATGGTATTTTCTGCACATTTGCAAATTTTTTGTGCAGTTTTTTACTCGTAGCGCATAGATTTGGCGGGATTGATGTAAGAAATGAAGAAACTTGGTGCTATAAGTACCAAAATACTGATGACAAGTGTGGCAATGTTGAGCGCAACGACGATGGCCACGTTAAGCTCTACGGGTGCTTCGCTCACGTAATATGTCTGTGGGTCAAGCTTCACCAGTCCGGTGTATTTCTGAATGATTACCAGACCTATCCCCAAGGCGTCGCCGATGAGCAGTCCACGGGAGATTATGAATGCCGAGAACCAGAGGAATGTATGCCTTATGGTACGGTTTCTGGCTCCTAACGCCTTGAGTGTGCCAATCATCGAGGTACGTTCAAGTATTATGATCAGCAGTCCGGAGATCATTGTTATTCCAGACAGGCACACCATGAGTCCGAGGATTATCCATACGTTTATGTCGAGCAGCTCGAGCCAGTTGAACAATTGCGGGTATGCCTCCTGTATGGTCTGTGTGGTGTAGGTGTTGCCGTACTTGTCTTGAGTCTTGTTCACCTTTTCTATAAAGCGTTCCTCAACCTCGTCCACCTTGTCGAAGTCGGTGGTAAGCACCTCGGCCCCGTAAAACATGTCGGGCTCGCGGCTGTTGAGCTTGGCAACAGTGTATAGGTCGGTGAGGCAGATGGCTTCGTCAAAGCGTGTCATGTTGGTCTGGTAGATGCCGCTTATGGTGAAGCGCCGCGCGCGTACGCCGCTGTCGTCGATGAAATAGGAGAATATGCGGTCTCCGCTTTTCACCTTCAGCTTGTCGGCCATGATTTTCGAAATCACCAGATTGTTGTTGCTCTTGTTGTCGCTGAACGCGGGCATCTTTCCCTCCACGAGGCTCTCGGTGAGGAACCTTAGGTCGTACTCAGGCCCCACGCCTTTCAGCATGACACCAAGGAAGTCGTCGTCGGTCTTCAGTATGGTCTGCGTCTGGTCTACGCGCTGCACGTGGCTTACACCCTCAATGCTCCCAATGGCCTTCATCATGCTGTCGCTGATGCATATAGGACTGGGTGTGTAGGAGTTTGGCGTCATGAAGTTGAGCACCTGTATGTGGCATCCGAAGCCAATGGCCTTGTCGCGTATGGTGTGCTTGAAGCCAATGACCACGGCCACGGTGATAATCATCACCGCCAGGCCTATGGCAATGCCGGCGGTAGCTATGCTGATGGCAGGGCGGCTCACCTTGCGGTGGTCGCCTGTGTCGCTGTATATCCGTCGGGCTATGTATAGTGGGAGGTTCACTGTCTCTGTTTAGGTGGTTTCTCTGCCGGGGTATGCCTCAAGTGCTTTCTGTAGCACTACCAGTGCCTTTTCCAGGTCTTCCTTCTTCAGCACATAGGCTATGCGCACCTGATTCACTCCTGCGCCGGGGGTTGTGTAGAATCCGGCGGCGGGAGCCATCATCACCGTTGCACCCTCGTATGTGAACTCGCTCAGGCACCAGCGGCAGAACTTCTCCGCGTCGTCAACGGGAAGCTTTGCCACGGTGTAGAATGCTCCCATGGGTATGGGGGAATAGACGCCGTGAATGCGGTTAAGGCCGTCGATGAGGCACTTGCGCCGTTCAACATACTCGTCGTAGACGTCGCGCAGGTATTCCGCGGGAGTGTCGAGCGAAGCCTCAGCTACAATCTGTCCGATAAGTGGTGGCGAGAGGCGTGCCTGGCAGAATTTCATCACGGCCTTCCTCACTTCCTGGTTCTTGGTTATGAGTGCTCCTATGCGTATGCCGCACTCAGAGTAGCGCTTCGACACCGAGTCGATGAGTATCACATTCTGCTCTATGCCCTCTAAGTGGCAGGCCGAGATGTATGGCGAGCCGGTGTAGATATACTCGCGATAGACCTCGTCGGAGAAGAGGTACAGGTCGTACTTCTTCACCAGGTCGCGTATCTGGTTCATCTCGCGGCGGGTGTAGAGATAGCCTGTGGGGTTGTTGGGGTTGCATATCATGATGGCGCGTGTGCGCTCGTTGATAAGCTCCTCAAACTTCTCAACCTTTGGCAGTGAGAAGCCCTCCTCAATGGTGGTGGCAATGGTGCGTATCTTTGCTCCTGCCGATATGGCGAAGGCCATGTAGTTGGCGTATGCAGGTTCGGGAACGATAATCTCGTCGCCGGGGTTGAGGCATGAGAGGAAGGCGAAGAGCACTGCCTCAGAGCCTCCTGAGGTGATGATTATGTCGTCGGCAGTGACCTTGATATTGTATTTGTCGTAATAGCTCACCAACTTTTCGCGATAGCTAAGATAGCCCTGCGACGGTGAGTACTCCAGAATCTGGCGGTCGATGGTCTTCAGTGCTTCAAGTGCCACCTTTGGCGTTGGCAGGTCTGGCTGTCCAATGTTCAGGTGGTACACGTGTGTGCCGCGCTTCTTGGCGGCTGCGGCCAACGGAGCCAGCTTTCGAATAGGCGATTCGGGCATCTCCAGCCCGCGTACAGATATCTCTGGCATGTCTATAGAGTATTTTTACGTTTCACGGAAATCGGCTGCAAAGTTACTAATAAAAATCGATAAAAGGCTAAAAAAGCCAAGAAATCGCGTGATTTTCTTTTCTTACAGCACGAAATCAACGCTTCCGCGTATGTCTGCCGACGATGCGCCGACGTAAATCCTGAAGCGTCCGGGCTCTGCACACCAGCTGTGGGTGGACTCATTGTAGAACTGCAGGTCCTCGTCGGCTATGGTGTAGCTCACTGTTGTTGTCTGGCCGGGCTGCAGCTCCACCTTCTCGAATCCCTTCAGCTCCTTTGCGGGGCGGTCTATGCTGGCCTTCATGTCGCCCACGTAGAATTGCACGGTCTCCTTTCCTGCGCGGCTGCCTGTGTTGGTAATAGTCAGGCTGACTGTACGTCCGCTGATTGTCGGCTTCCCGTAGGCGAAGGTGGTATAGCTAAGCCCATGGCCGAAGGCGAACTGAGGCTTCACACGGCGGGTGTCGAAGTGTCGGTATCCCACGTAGATGCCCTCCTTGTAGCTTACCTCAAAGTCTCCGGTAAGGTGTGACGGATTCTGTAGCTTCACTCCGGGGTATGCTTCGGCGCCATACTTCACGTAGGGATAGTCCTCGTAGTTGCGGGCGAAGGTTACTGGCAGCTTGCCGCTGGGGTTGACGGTGCCGGTAAGCACATTGGCGAGTGCCGTTCCCGACATGGAACCGAGATACCAGCAGTGCACAAGTGCCTGCACCTTGTCTATCCACGGAGTGGCGTAGGCATTGCCGCCAAAGGTCACCACCACCATCTGCGGCTGCACGGCGGCCAGCTGGCTTATAAGCTCGTTCTGCCCGAAGGAGAGGTCGTAGCTCTCGCGGTCGTTCGACTC
This sequence comes from Prevotella sp., assembly GCA_017449025.1. Classification (GTDB taxonomy): domain Bacteria; phylum Bacteroidota; class Bacteroidia; order Bacteroidales; family Bacteroidaceae; genus Prevotella. Next base: position 21,554 of record JAFSKJ010000090.1, read on the forward strand.
GCAGTCCTGCATGGCGTTCTTGTTCAGTCCACCTATATATATAATAAGGTCTGCGTTTCCGGCCTTGTCAATGGCCTCCTTCATCAGCGACTGCTGGCGTGCGGGGTCGAGCTTTTCCTGATGGCCGTACATGGCGCGGCCGCTGTAGTAGCCCTGGGCGTAGTCTATGGTGGAATGGTTGCCAAAGGCTTTCCTTATGGCGTCTAAGGGCGTTATGTCGAAGAGCGTCTTCAGCTCCGACGAGCCGCCGCCCTCGGTGAGCGAGCGTGTGGCGTTCTCTCCAACGACGAGTATTCTGCGGCTCGTCATGGTGTCGAGCGGCAACATGGGGTTGCGGCCTGCATTCTTCAGCAGCACTATGCCCTCTTCGCCAATGCGCCGGCACACGTCGTAATGGTCTTCCGAGCATTGCTTGCCTATCACCTTGTCGGGATTCATCGCCGTACGGAAGATGGTGCGCAGCACACGTGCGGCCTTGTCGTCGACAACAGCCATTGGCAGCTTGCCCTCCTTCACCAGCTTCTCCATCTTGTCGGCCATGAAGTAGTCGTTGTAGCCGAAGTCAGCATCCTTGGTGAAACCGTCGGTGAACGACCCCATCTCAATGTCGCAGCCTCCGGTGGCAGCCTGCCACGTGTCGTTCACTCCGCCCCAGTCTGATACCACGGCCCCGTCGAAGCCCCACTGGCGCTTGAGTATGCCGTTGAGCAGCGAGTCGTGCTGGCAACAGTGCGTGTTCAGCCACAGGTTGTACGAACCCATGATGGTCCACAGCCCGCCCTTTTGCACGGCTTTCTTGAATGCGGGCAGGTATATCTCGTTGATGGTGCGCTCCGAGGCCACCACGTTCACCTTGAAACGCTCTATCTCCTGGTTGTTCAGGAAGAAGTGCTTCAAGCAGCATGCCACTCCGTTTTGCTGCGCCCCCTGTATGTATGGCGTCACTATCTCGCCTGCCAAGTACGGGTCTTCGCCTGTGTACTCAAAGTTACGCCCGCAAAGGGGTGTGCGTGCAATGGTGCTGCCGGGGCCGAGCATTATGTCCTTACCGCGGAAGGCGAACTCCTCGCTGACGGCATTGCCGTACTCTCTTGACAAGTTGCGGTTCCAGGTGGCAGCCAGACAGGTGAGCGAAGGGAAGGCCACCACTGAGTCGTTGGTCCATTTGGCCGGACTCCACGAGTTCCACTCCAGCTCGGCGCGCACTCCGTGGGGGCCGTCGTCCATGTTCAGCTGGCGTATGCCCAGGCGTGGCACTCCGGCCGATGTGAACTTCGACTGTGCATGCAGCATCTGTATCTTCTCATGAAGCGTCATGCGGCGCAGTGCATCTTTCACGCGCTCCTCTACGGGAGCCTTGGGGTTAAGGTAGGTAGGCTGGCCTTGTGCCATGGTTGTCAGGCCTAAGAGTGCGCAAAGCGCGATGAGTTTCTTCATAGTCATTGAGTCAATAAATGCGGTGTTGTTTATATGTTTTTATGTTATTTGCTTGCACAGCGCCTTCGTTTTTATTATCTTTGCACCCAAAATCACCATTATGACCATAGAACAAGACATTAAGAATGCCGTTGAGGTGATGCGCCGTGGCGGCGTTATCCTCTATCCTACAGACACGGTGTGGGGCATAGGCTGCGATGCCACCAATGCTGAGGCCGTGGCCCGTGTTTATCAAATCAAGCAGCGCGACGACTCCAAGGCGCTTATCTGCCTTGTCGACTCCGACGCCCGCCTGCAGCGCTACATAAGGAACGTGCCTGAGGTGGCGTGGCAGCTGCTCGACTGCGTAGACCGTCCCACGACGGTAATCCTCGAGGGTGCCGTGAACCTGGCTCCCAACCTCATTGCCGCCGACGGCTCCATAGGCTTGCGCATAACCACCGAGCCTTTCAGCCATGAGCTGTGCTACCGTTTCCAGAAAGCCATTGTCTCCACATCGGCTAACATCAGCGGGGAGCCTGCTGCACAGAACTACCGTGACATAGCCCCTGAGATTGTGGATGCTGTAGACTATGTGTGCTGGAGCCGTCGCCAGGAGCACAAGCCCCATCGCCCGTCGGCAATCATCCGTATCGGCCACGGTGGCGAGGTGAAAATCATCCGCCAGTAGCTTTCACGCGCATGCTTCAGACAATGTACTGGCTGGAGATGCTCTCGTTGTTGATGACGCGGCGGATGGTCTCTGCAAACATGTCGGCCACGGAGAGTTGCTTCACCTTGGCGCAGCGCTGGGTGTAGGGTATGGAGTCGGTGAAGACAATCTCTTCAAGGGCAGATTCCTGCACGCGCTCGCTTGCCGGGCCGCTCATGACGCAGTGGCTGGCACATGCGCGAACCGTCTTGGCCCCGGCGGCCTTCATCAGGTCGGCGGCTTTGGTTATCGTTCCTGCCGTGTCAACCATGTCGTCTACAATCACTACGTTCTTTCCCTCCACGTCGCCTATTATCTGCATTGTTGCCACCACGTTGGCGCGTGCACGGGTCTTGTTGCACAGCACCAGCGGGCATCCAAGGAACTTGGCGTAAGTGTTGGCGCGCTTGGAGCCGCCCACGTCGGGCGATGCAATCACCAGCTCCTCGAGCTTGAGGCTCTGCAGGTAAGGGAGTATTACTCCCGAAGCGTAGAGATGGTCAACGGGCACGTCGAAGAACCCCTGTATCTGGTCGGCATGCAGGTCCATGGTGATGACGCGGTTCACTCCGGCCACGCTCAGCAGGTCGGCCACGAGCTTTGCGCCTATCGACACTCGCGGTTTGTCCTTGCGGTCCTGTCGCGCCCATCCAAAGTATGGAATCACGGCGTTGATGGTGCGTGCCGAGGCTCGCTTGGCAGCGTCAATCATGAGCAGCAGCTCCATGAGGTTGTCGGAATTGGGAAATGTGCTCTGCACCAGGAAGATGTCACGGCCGCGGATGCTCTCCTCGTAGCTCACGGCAAACTCTCCGTCGGAGAATTTCGTAATGACCAACTTGCCCAGCGGGCATCCCAAGCTTTGGCAGATTTTCTCTGCCAGGTATTTCGTGGCAGTGCCTGAAAATACCATGTAAGAGTCTTGTTCACTCATTTCTTTATAGTGCTTTTTTCATTCTGGTTGCTCTGTTGTCTCCTTGCCTGTCACCCTTTGTCACCCCGCAGCCTTGCGCAGCTTCTCGAAGTGTGTCAGCAGTTCCTTGAAGTCTTTCTCGTGGTGTATGTTGAAGCGGTTCCACAGGTCGCCGCAGACAACCACGCCACCGAAGCCGTAGTCCTTTGCCGTGCGTATGTTTTCGAGCGTCATGCCGCCCATGGCGTATACCCTCTTGTCTATTATCCCTCGCCTACTGGCCTCCCTCAGTTGGTCAGCGTTGAGCGTCTGCTTTTCCGAAGGGTTGCTGAGGCTGTCGAACATGTTGGCCAGCAGCACGTAGTTGGAGCGGCGCTTCATTTCCTTCAGCTCTTCAATGTGGCGGCAGGTGCGCCCCACGGCGCCCTTGTAACCTGCTGGCAGCACGTCGGTGTCGCTGTCCAAGTGGATGCCGCGCAGGCGGAACTCTTCTTTCAGGTAGTAGTGGTTGTGCACTGTTATGCGGTTGCGGTATTCCTCTGACAGAAGCGTCAGCAGCCGCTCGGTGTAGACCGGCTCTGCGCTGGACTTCGACAAGTGCAGGCTCTCCAAGCCCTCCTCAAAGAGTGTGGCCAGAATCTTGTCCTCTTCCACGAAGAACGTGGGCTTTGTCATGACGATGAGCTTCATCCGTATATCATCAGTAATTGTTTACGACTGCAAAAGTAATCATTTCCTTGCAATAATCCAACAGTGCAGCCTGAAAAGTTGTCATTTTTTTCTACGGCCTGTGCTGCGGGTGGGTCTCGGCATACACCTGCTCATAGAGGTTGAAAAGCTGTTCGGCAGTCTGTCGCCACGAGAAAAGCTCCGCCCTGCGCAGCCCCACCTCGCGCTGCTCTGCATAGAACGCATCGTCGTTTTCCAAGCGCAGCAGCATGGCGGCAATCTCGTCGGCCTGTTCCGGGTTGACGAGAATGGCATCCTGGCCGCCTATCTCCGGCATCGACGAGGTGTTCGAGGTTATGACGGGCGTGCCGCAGGCCATGGCCTCGAGCAGTGGAATGCCGAAGCTCTCGCGCAGCGACGTGTAGAGGAATGCAAAGGCCGAGTTGTATATGTAAGGCAGGTCGCTGTTTGGAATGTATCCCGGCATGACCAGCTTCTCGCGTATGTGCCCAATGCCGTTGCGGCTTATTATGTCGTCAAGGTATTGGCGGTCGAGGTCGGCCATGAGCAGCCGCCTTCCCACCTTCGACTGTTCCAGGTATTTGGCGTAGGCCACCAGCGTGCGCTCGGTGTTCTTCTTCGGGTCGGTGTTGCCGAGGAAGAAGATGAACCCCTCTTCATCGATATACTTGCGGCTCACGTCCGAGGTGTTTTCCATGGGGCGGAACCAGTCGTTATACCCGTTGTAGATCATGGCCATCTGCTCACGTGGCAGCTGAAGCTTGCCAATGATGTTCTGCAGCTCGAAGTCGGAGACGGTGATAATCCTCCGGCACTTGCCCAGTATTCGCGGCACCACGAGGCGGCGGTAAAGCCATCCGGCGTTCTGGTAGAACGAGCGGTTCTGCTTGTCGCGAGGCTCAAGGAATATTATGTCGTGGAGAGTCAGTATCAGCGGTATCTTACACCGCAGCGGCGCCGTGTTGCTTGTGCAGTGCAGCAGCTCCACGCCTGTCTCGGCGGCCACCTTGGGCAGCGCATACTGCTCCCACAGCGGGTATGTGGGGCAGCCTATCTCTATCACGTGGAAGTTCATGGTGTCTGTCACGCAGTGGTCGGGACCAGGGGCCACAAACACGTAGTACTCGTTCTGGCGGTCCATTTTCTGCAACTCCAGAATCTCCTGCAGCACCACATAGTCCATGCCGTGCTTGTTGTTGCGGAATATCCTTTGGGCCTCAATGCCAATCCTCATTGCCATAGTCTAATTCATTTTATTCTCTTTATAATCCTCGCGGGAACACCTGCCACCACACACCCGTCGGGCACGTCGGCGGTTACCACGGCCCCTGCTGCCACCACCGAATGGCAGCCCACCGTCACCCCTGGCAGCACCACCGCGTTGGCACCTATCCACACGTCGTCGCCAATGGCCACGGCCTTCGTCGTCACCCCCTGCTCGTCAATGCGCAGGTTGGGGTCGCTGAAGTTGTGGTTTAGCGCAGTCACCGTAATTCCCTGAGCCAGATTGACATGGCTGCCGATGGTCACTGGGCCGATGATGGTGTTGTGGATGCCGATGCGCGTGTGCGAACCAATCACCACGTCGCCAACGGCATTGTTGATGCAGCAGAACGACTCCACCACACTGTAGTCGCCAAGCACAAAGCGCCGATAGGGAGGGGTGTCCATGCGCACCGAGCGGTGAACCACCGAGTGGCGGCCCCGTTGCTGGTAGAGAGGAGCCATGAGGCGCACATACCATCGGGGGCGCGTCTCCACCTGGTTCATCACCATCCAGTCCACCATGCGCTTCAACTGCGGACTCTCCTTCAGCCTTTGTCTAAGGGTCTCTTTGTTCATGTCGCTTGCAAAGTTACACAGAATCATCGGAAAAAACAAGCATTTGTCGAAAAACTATTTGAAAATGTTGGTCGTTTCGCGGAAAACCTGTACCTTTGCCACCTCAACACCCAAAAATCATATAATTATGAAGCATCCTTTACGTAGTGCAGTATGCACAGAAGGCCGACGCATGGCGGGAGCACGCGCCCTGTGGGTGGCCAACGGCATGAAGAGAGAACAGTTTGGCAAGCCCATCATTGCCGTAGTCAATTCGTTCACACAGTTTGTTCCCGGGCATACACACTTGCACGAGGCAGGGCAGATAGTGAAACGCGAGATTGAGAGCCTCGGCTGCTATGCAGCAGAGTTCAACACCATAGCCATCGACGACGGCATAGCCATGGGCCACGACGGCATGCTCTACTCCCTGCCCTCGCGCGACATCATAGCCGACTCCGTGGAGTACATGGTCAACGCCCACAAGGCCGACGCCATGATATGCATCTCAAACTGCGACAAGGTTACGCCGGGCATGCTCATGGCCGCCATGCGGCTCAACATACCCGCCGTATTCGTAAGCGGCGGACCAATGGAGGCCGGCAAGTACAAGGGCGAGAACCTCGACCTCATCACTGCCATGATCAAGGGCGGCGACCCCACCGTCAGCGACGAGGAGCTGGCAGAGGTCGAAAACCGCGCCTGCCCCGGATGCGGCGCCTGCTCCGGAATGTTCACCGCCAACTCCATGAACTCCCTCACCGAGGCCATAGGACTCTCCCTGCCCGGCAACGGCAGCATACTGGCCACCCACGCCAACCGCATACAGCTTTTCAAGGACGCGGCCAAGCTCATTGTCAAAAACGCCCTCGCCTATTACGAGGATGGCGACGACTCGGTGCTGCCACGCAGCATCGCCACCCGCCAGGCCTTCCTCAACGCCATGACACTCGACATTGCCATGGGAGCCTCGACAAACACCGTGCTCCACCTTCTCGCCGTAGCACAGGAGGCAGAGGTAGACTTCACCATGAACGACATCGACGCCCTCTCGCGCACAACACCCTTCCTCTGCAAGCTCGCACCCAACTGGCAGAAATACAGCATACAGGAGGAGAACCGCGCAGGAGGCATACTTGGCATTCTCGGCGAGCTGGCCAAGGGCAATCTGCTCGACCTCTCTTGCAAGCGCGTCAACGGTGCCACCCTCGGCGAGGACATAGAGAAATACAGCATACTCAAGGACGACATACACCCCGAGGCCCTCCGCATCTACAGCAGCGCACCCGGCGGCAAGTTCTGCAACGTGCTGGGTGCCCAAAACACACAGTGGGAAACCCTCGACACCGACCGCGAGAACGGTTGCATACGCGACATAGACCACGCCTACACCAAGGACGGCGGCATGGCGGTGCTCTTCGGCAACATTGCCCCCGACGGATGCGTGGTCAAGACCGCCGGCGTGGACCAGAGCCTATGGCACTTCGAAGGCCCCGCCGTGGTGTTCGATTCCCAGGAAGACGCCTGCGAGGGCATACTGGGCGGCAAGGTGAAGAAGGGCGACTGTGTGGTCATCACCCACGAGGGCCCCAAAGGCGGCCCCGGCATGCAGGAGATGCTCTACCCCACCTCATACATCAAGTCCATGCACATGGGCAAGGAGTGCGCACTAATCACCGACGGGCGCTTCTCCGGAGGCACCAGCGGACTCTCCATAGGCCACATCTCGCCCGAGGCTGCCAGCGGCGGCAACATAGGCAAAGTCAAGGACGGAGACATCATTGTCATCGACATACCCTCGCGCAGCATCAACGTCAAGCTCTCCGACGAGGAGCTGGCAGCCCGCCCCCAACAGCCACTGCGCAGAAAGCGCGAGGTGTCAAAGGCCCTGCGTGCCTACGCCCAGAGCGTCAGCTCGGCGGACAAGGGAGGAGTGAGAATCATTGAATAGTGGATTGGCTCAGAGCAACAGACAAGTGGCACTCCTTATGCACGCGCGTACGAAATGACACTTTGCTACTGACACGAAAAAATTTTACATAAGAAATGGCGTGTGGAACATGCCTGATGAGGAGTGGCACTTTACGGTTGTAAAGTGCCACTTTATTTCAAAAAAGTGCCACTTTAGCTCCGTAAAGTGGCACTTTACTGACGAGGCCTTGATGTTTCACGCCGTTTTCATGAAAAATTTTGACCTGAAGGTGCGGTTGAAAGACGCTGAAAGCGTCTTCGCTCAGCTACTGATGATTCTTCACGGGGTTGGCATATATTCCGAGGAAGATGTCCTTGAGTATGTCGAGGTCGAGATCAATGTCAATGTCGTAGCGTTCAAGTTTTGTGAGCCGTTTTTCAAAGGCGGCGTGTTCTGCCGCAGTGTACTTGTGGGCGAAGCGGCGCTGACCGTAGAGCATGTCGTGGGCAATGTAGTTGTTCGGCCACAGATGGTAGGAGCTGTGAATGCGGCTGTCGACCAGCAGGGCCACTTGCTTGTGGTACTCGTTGTTGGTGCATTCGTTGAACAGCATCAGCTCTTCAGTGGTTATGGGCTTGCAGAACTGGAAGTGCACGCGACCCTTGGGCTGCAGTATGCCTGTGAGTATGCTGTTGAGGTCTTCGCCGGGCTTTTTTATGTACTTTACATTTCTGCTCACGTAGAGTTCTATGGTCTTGAGAATGTCGCAAGGCTCCCATTCGTAGGAGACGGCCACGGGGACTATGTTCAGCTGGCTGAGTGCTGCAATCTTGTCGTCGGCCTTGCTCATGCAGAACATTTTTATGATGCCCTGGTCGGTCTGGTCGTTGCCGTCCTTGGTGCGCCCGTTGCGCTGGGCTATCCACACAGACTGTTTCAAGTTGGTGATGACGTAGCGTATGTATTCCGAGAGGTGCATGGAGCTGCGGTAGAAGTCCTTGATGCTGCCTCCCGGTCGCTCCACCCTGAACATTTTGTTGGCCTTGCCTATGTCCACCACCAAGGGGTTTGTCATGAGGTTGGCGCCAAAGGTGATTTGCGATGTCTGGTGGCCGTTGTCGTAGAGCACGTTCTGCAGCAGCGATGCGTCGAGCATGATGTCGCGGTGGTTGCTCACGAAGAGGTAGGGTGTTCGCGGCGACAGGCACTCTATGCCGCCGCAGGTGAAGGCGGTGGTGCTCTGGCTTATTATCTGCTCGTTGACGGTGTGCATGATGGTGCGCTGGAATTGGTCTACGGTCTGGATGCTGCGCAACATCTGCTGCACGTCGGCCAGGGGCTTGTCTGGAAACACGTAGGATGCCAGCAGGGGCAGCGCCGAGCTGCTGGCTATGCGGCTCATGGCGGCGGGTATCTCCAGGTCGGTGTAGGGGCGGAGGTCGTTGAATTCTGCGTTCATAAAGGAGTAAAGGTATAAAGGAGTTAATCTCCTAATATCTGACTTAGGTTAAAGATGTGGCTTCCGGCGGCGCGGGCGGTGGCTTCGGCCTCCGACGGGCAGTGGTGGACGTGGAGGTTGGGTGGCATGGGCACGCAGGCAGCCAGGAGTGCGGCGTCGTCGGGGTCGTAAGCGTAGGAGTGCACCTGGATGTTGGGGTGGACGAGGGCGAAGAGCAGCGAGAACTGCCCGCGGCGGGCGTCGACGACGGCTACGGCGGGCGTCGGACTGTCGGTCTTGTAGCCGTCTATCCACTGGCTGAAGTCGTTGTAGCGCTTGAGCAGGCGGCGCGTCTCCCGCTCCACGCCGTAGCCCTTGTAGGTGTACTTGCCTATGAGGTAGTGGTGGTAGTGGTGGGTGGTGCCGGCAGGGTGGCGGTTGGATGGCGAGGGCATCAGCGAGCGTAGCATGCTGCCAATGGTTATGGGCACGGTGCGGGGCTTGCCCTTGCTGCTGACGAGCCATGAGAAGATGGCGGGGGGCACGGTCCATGCCATGAGCACCACCGTGAGCATGCCCACGATGGTGACCTCGGCAAGTGAGTGGAGTGCGGGGTGGCGGGCCACGATGAGTGAGCCTATGCCTATGAACATGATGAGTGCTGAGATGAGTATGCTGTTCTTGTAGGCTGGCAGGAGCTTCTTGCCGTAGGCATACTCGTTGATGAGTCCGTCGGTGATGAAGATGGTGTAGTCGTCGCCCTGTCCGAAGATGAAGGTTGCAAGGATCACGTTGACAATGTTGAACTGCATGCCGAGTAGGTGCATGATGCCGAGTATCCAGAGCCACCCCATAGCCATGGGGAGGAATGCGAGTATGCTCAGCTCTATGCGCCCGAACGACAGCCATAGGAACAGGAACACAATGATTCCGCAGGCGAGGCCTATGTAGTTGAAGTCGTCGGAGAGCGACTCTGCCATGGTGCTGTTCATGCCCACGAAGTCGAAGGCGTAGCCGTGGGTGGAGAGGGCGCTGTTTAAGATGCGCTCCATGTGGCGGCGGTCGGCATTGCTGCCGTTTATTACGTCGACCACCGAGCATTGGCCGGTGCTCTGGCTAAACGAGCTGCCGAACAGCACGGAGCTTAGAGGCTCGAAATGTTGGAAGGGCTGCACGGTATACTCCTGGCTGACAATCTGTCGGAAGCCGTCGAAGGCATCGGCATTGAAGCCGAAGGCCGGTGCGCGGCTGTCCAGCGCGGCGAGCACGTGAGTGCGATGTGCCTGCCAGAACTTGTTCCAGAGGTTGATGCGTCGCTGCTGCTCGGCCTTGGAGCAGACGAAGGCGGTGACGTTGGTGCATGTTGCATGGCTGCTGCTGACAAGGCTGTCAAGGAGCGGGGATATGCGCTCGCGCTGGCTGAGGGCTTGGTCCCAGCTGTCGCCCTCGGCAACTATGTAGACGTTGGCCGTGTCGTTGATGCCTGCCGAGGCGTGGAGGTCGGAGAGCAGCTGCTGCTGGCGGGGTGTCATGTAGTTGATGTTGTGCATGTTGGTGTCGAACGATATTCCGAGGCTGAAATATCCGAACACCAGTGTCAGGGCGGCAGCCACCCCTACTGCCCACGAGGGGACTTCAATTGTCTTGTGGGGCTTGCCAGCTATTGAGGCCCCCTCGGGGGCGGTGGGGGGAGCTTTGGGACTTTGGGCAACTAAATGGGGCAGGAAGACGAGCACGAAGAGTATGGTGCCCACGAGCATGAAGGCGGCGAAGAGGCCGAGGTCGCGAAGGGCGGGAGCGTCGAGGGGCATCAGGCTGGCGAAGGCTCCCACGGTGGTGATGTTGCCTATGAGCAGGGGCGACACCATGTCCTTGAGCACCTCGCGGATGGTGGCGACGTGGCGGGTGTGGGCAATGAAGTGGAGGGGATAGTTGACGGCTATGCCTATGATTATTGAGGCGATGCCGAGCACTATGAGCGACACGTCGCTGCGCAAGATGGCTATGAAGGCCATGGCGAAGAGCCAGCCGAAGGCTATTGCCAGGCCTATGAGTAGCAGGTTTCTGACACGGCGGAAGGCATAGACAAGCAGCAGCAGGATGAGGGTGACGGCAATGGTGATGGCGCGCTGGCTGTCGGTCTTTATCTGACGGGCGTTGCCAACGGCAATGACGGGCGCACCGGTGATGCCGACGTCGACGCCGCCCACGGCGTCCATGGTTTGTCGGGCAACGCTGTCGACATAGCTGACAAGCTCGCTGTTGTTGGCCGACTCCATTGCCCCGTATGGCGATGTGAGCATGGCTACGGCATGGCGCTGACCGGAGGTGTACATGTAGCCGTCGTCAATCTCGATGGGCAGCTCACGCTGCTTGGCCTGCAAGCGGTCGATGACGGGTGTGAACAGGCCCAAGGGGTCGTTGGCTATGTTAGAGGCGAAGAGGCCGGTGGCAGGCATCATGAGCTGCTCCACGCAGGAGGAGAGCTGCTCGTCGCCAAGCTGAGGGGAGGCTATCAGCCGCTCCATGCGCACATAGTCGCTGTCGGTGAGCATGAGGGGTATGTTGCGGTAGATGAAGTCGGTGACAGCCGTGACCTTCTCAAAGTCCACCTGAGTGGTGACCTGACTGATGTGGCGGCTGCCGTAGCCCTGCTTCAAGCGGCAGGCAAAGGTGTCGACGGCCTCTGTCAGGCGCTCGCCTGAGGTGCTGGCGGAGTCGGTGGGGCTGAACATGGCCACTATGCGCTGTCCGCCGGTGATGTCCTGATAGAGGGTGATGGCCTTCTGCTCGTTGCCGCTCACGGGAAGGAAGTCGAAGATGTTCTCGTTGTATGTCAGCCGGGAAACCATGGTCACCAGCACCATTGTCAGCAGCGTCAGCAAGCCGAGTGTCAGGCGCCGGCGGCTGTGCAGTATGTCGTAGAGATGCAGGAAGAATCGTATCATCTGTGTCAGTCGTCTTGTATAAGTTCATGCAACCACAGGAGGAACTTCTCTTTCCATGCAATGGCCTCTGCCGTGGTCAAGGCAGCGGTGACTCCGAAGCCGTGGCCTCCAGTGTGGTAGTGCTCGTAGTGGTGGGGAATGTTGTGGGCGGTGAGGGCTGAGTCGAGAAGCTCGGCGTTGTGGTGGTGCACTACGGGGTCGTCGTCGCAGTTCATGAGGAACACGGGCGGACAGTTGTGGGGCACATGGTTTTCCAAGGACAGCGAGTCTCTTGTGGCGCGCTTCTGGAACTCGCCGAGCAGTCCGCGGCGGGAACGCTTATGGGTGCAGGGGTGGGTCATAGACACCACGGGGTACATGGGTGCAACGAATCGCATGGCCGAGGGTGTGCCGGCCAACTGCTCTGCGGCGTGCATCACCAGGTGCCCCCCGGCCGAGAAGCCCATGCAGCCTATGCGGTCAGGGCGCAGGCCATAGCGGGAAGAGTTGGTGCGCACGCTGTCGAGGGCGCGCGTAAGGTCGTTGAAGCCGGCGGGAAAGGAGCGGCCGCGCGTTCGTATGTGGAAAGCAAAGGCGCCCCAGCCTCCGTGACTGTACTCAAGCACGAAGGCGGCAATGCCGTTCTGCTGAAGCCAGCGAGCCACCTCGTGCCCCTCGTATTCCTTGTCGAGCCAGAAGTAGCTGCCGCCGGGGCACACAATGATGCCGGTGCCGGTGGGGTTGTCTGCTGGCAGGTAGGGCGTAAGCCTGTAGGCTTTGGCGCTTGTGCTCAAGAGCAGCAAGAGTATGGCCGTCTTAAATGCTTCTGTGGTTGTCATGGGCGTTTATGGGATGTGGTTCTTGGCCAGGCTGTCGAGTTCGCGGAACAATGCCTCCTCCTGCATGCCGATGGAGTGCAGCAAGTCGCCCAAATCGTCGTAAGTGAAGTTCTCGCCCTCGCGGCGCTTGAATATCCGCGAGGCTTTGTATGCGAACTCCCGCCACTGGTCGCCGATGGCTGTCATGCGGTTAGAGTATTCGTTTAGCTCGCCCACGCCTGTCAGCTCGGCAGCTTCCTGCAGGAATGCTGCGTAGACAAAGCGGAAACCGGCTCCGCCGGTGCCTATCTCCTCAAGCATGCGTATGAGCTGCGCCAGGTTGAGGCCGGCGCGCCGCTTTCCCATTGTCTCCTCCCAGTGGCGTATGCGCTCTGACAGGTACAGGATGCCGTTGGTGCCTACGATGCGGATGAAGCGGGGCTGCGACACCATGTTGCTGCACGTGGTGTGAATGGCCTTGAACACGAGAGGGCGGAGGTCGGGAAGACGGTCGGGCACAGAGGTCACCCAGTACATCTGCCCCATAAGGGGGTAAGTGCCTCCCTTGGCGAAGCGCACCTTCACAAGGTCGCGGCTGCTGATGGTTACCTTCTCTGTGGCGTTGGTGTCGAGGACGGTGTAGAGGCCGGTCTGCTGGTCCTTGCCTATGACGGTGATGTTGTGGCCGTTGAAGTGGAAGCGGTACTCAATGGGAACGTATGGCAGGTAGTACATGCCAACCACGCACCCCACGGGAATCTGGCTCTCCATGAGCAGGCTGTCGAGCTGTCTCATGGCGTGCTCCTTGTTGAGATACCTGCGCGTGCAGGTCTTGATGCCGAGCATCTTGGTGATGCGCTTGAAGAGCACGCCGGGGAACGTGCGAAACGACGTCACGGGCATGCCCGACATCTTGACGAAGGGGATGTGGGTGAAGAAGAGCCCGCTGGCCAAGCCGAAAATCATGGGTTCCGAAAGGTCGAAACCGTAATGGCGGAGTATTGACGAAATGGCGCCGTTCTCACAGTGGGCAGCAGGGCGGTGTTCTATGTTCAGTTCCATGAGAAGGTGGCTATTCGGGAATGTTCCTCAGCTCGTCGACAGTGATGCGCAGGGCATCGGCGTATATATTAATCGTTTCTTCATCGAGACTGTTGAAGAACTTGGGAATAAAGTGCTTACGTATGTTTCGCTTGGATATGCCAGTATAGTCGCTCAGCAGTTCCACACTCATCAGGTTCTTTGTGGCGTGGTACTCCAACGGGCTGCTCTCGCCGCGGTGCACACGCTCAAGGATTTCGGCGCATTCTTCGTCAATGGCGCTGAGCGTCACCTCCAGGGCATCGTTCTTGGGTGTCCATCCGGCGCTCATCACTCGCTGGTACTTGCCATCGGCATCTACAGCATAGTCGACATCGCGGATTACCGAGCCGCGGTAGTACTTCATGTCCTGTGGAACGTCTTCAATCTTCATCGGCAGCAACTGTTTTGTTTAACACACCGTGAGCATGGCGTAGCAGTAGGAGAAGCGTGCGCTTTCGGGAATCATCATCAACAGCTTCTGGCCCTTCTCCAAGCGACCGCTGTACATAAGCTCCTCGATCATGGCGAAGGCCGACGCCGAGCCTATGTTGCCCACGTATGGCAGATTGACAAACCACCGCTCCTCGGGAATGAAGAATCCGCGCTGGCGGGTCTCCTCAAGTATCTTGTCCTTGAAGAACATCGACGAGAGGTGGGGCAGGAACCAGTCTATGTCGTCGGGGGTGAAATGGTGTTTCCTTGCTGTATGCAGCAGGAAGTCGATGCCCAAGGTGACAATATGCTCGCCTAACATGCGGGTGTCCTGCTTCAGGGCGAAGAGCGACTTTGTCAGCCACTCCTCCACGGGGTAGGAGGCCCAGCCGTGCAGCCTGCCGTCGCTGTCTTTCTCGGCACCGGCGTACATGCACGTCTCCATGGTGTTGGCAAACGACGTGATTTCTATCCAGTCTATCCGCAGCGACAGGATGTCCTTGCGCGGCTTGTCCTCAAGCAGTATGGCAAAGGCGCCGTCGGAGAGCATCCAGCGCAGGAACTCCTTCTCGAAGGCAAGCATGGGCTGGTGCTCAAGCTGCGACAGGTGTGAGGACTCCTGCTGGAAGTAGGAGGCGCGCATCCACGGCGACAACCGCTCGGAAGCGGAGGCAACGGCCCGACATGCGGTGCCTGCCTGTATGGCCAAGGCCGCATATTTCATGGCGTCGACACCTGTGCAGCACGAGCCGGCAAAGGACACAACTTCCATGTTATGACTTCCGCCCAGCTCACCGTGTACCATCACTCCGTGTGATGGAATGAGCTGTTCGGGCGATGCGGTGCCGCAGGCCAGCAGGTCAACGTCATCGAGGGTGGGGCCGGAGTTCTTCTCATCGTCGGGAAAGAGCGCACGCACAGCGTTGGCTGCCATCTCGGCGTTGGTGTGAGTCACGTTGCCTTCACGGTCAAGGGCATAGTAGCGCTGACGGATGCCGTTGCGGCGAAGAACAATGCTCCGGGCCTTCGACTTCTTGCCGTCTACCATGCCGAGAAACGCCTCCATGTCATCGTTAACGACGGGGGAGTTGGGCAGGAACCGGGCGGCCTTGGTTATGTACACGTTCATAATCAACAATTAAAGTTTCGAAGGGTTAGTTCCTCGACGCCTTCTTACGCTGGTCGTGGTCGAGGATGGACTTGCGAATGCGCATCGCGGCGGGAGTGACTTCAACCAGCTCGTCGGCCTTGATATACTCCAAGCATTCCTCGAGCGACATCACCGTCTTTGGTATCACGCGAGCCTTGTCGTCGCTGCCCGAGGCACGCACATTGGTGAGCTGCTTGGCCTTGCAGACATTGATAACAAGGTCGTTGTCGTGGACATGCTCGCCAACCACCTGACCGTAGTACACCTCGTCGCCCGGCTCAATGAAGAACTTGCCGCGGTCTTGCAGTTTGTCGATGGCGTAGGCGTAGGCCGTGCCTGTCTCAAGGGCTATCATGGAGCCGTTGACGCGGCGCTCAATCTCGCCCTTGTAAGGCTGGTATTCCTTGTAGCGGTGAGCCATGATGGCCTCGCCCTGACTGGCAGTAAGAACATTGGTACGCAAACCTATTATTCCGCGCGAGGGTATGAGGAACTCTATGTTGACACGGTCGCCTTGGCTTTCCATTGACGTCATCTCGCCCTTGCGGCGCGTAACCATGTCAATCATCTTGGAGGCGAACTCCTCAGGAACGTTGATTGTAAGCTCCTCTATGGGCTCGCACTTCTGGCTGTCAATCTCCTTGTAGATTACCTGCGGCTGGCCCACCTGCAGCTCGTAGCCCTCGCGCCGCATGGTCTCTATCAGCACTGAGAGGTGGAGCACTCCGCGTCCGCTTACCACCCACTTGTCGGTGGAGTCCTCAAAAGGCTCCACGCGCAGGGCAAGGTTCTTCTCCAATTCGCGCTGCAGACGGTCGTTGATATGGCGTGAGGTCACGAACTTTCCCTCGCGGCCAAAGAAGGGCGAGTCGTTGATGGTGAACAGCATCGACATGGTAGGCTCGTCGATGGCTATCGGCGGAAGAGGCTCGGGGGTCTCTACGTCGCAGAGGGTGTCGCCTATCTCGAACTTCTCAAGGCCGATGACTGCACAGATGTCGCCACACTCCACCTTAGGGGTACGGGAGTGGCCCATGCCGTCGAAGGTGTGCAGCTCCTTGATCTTGGTTTTCTCGGTGGTGCCGTCGCGGTGGGCAATGGTGACCATCATGCCGTCGGTGAGCACGCCACGGTGCACGCGACCCACGGCTATGCGACCCGTGTAGCTCGAATAGTCGAGCGACGTGATGAGCATCTGCGGGGTGCCGTCAATCTGCTTCGGGGCGGGAATCACCTCGATTATCTTGTCAAGAAGATAAGTGATGTCACCTGTTGGCTTCTGCCACTCCTCGCCCATCCAGCCTTGCTTGGCCGACCCATAGACCACAGGGAAGTCCAGCTGGTCTTCTGTGGCTCCAAGCGAGAACATCAGGTCGAACACCATCTCATATACCTCCTCTGGACGGCAGTTGGGCTTGTCAACCTTGTTAACCACCACTATCGGTTTCAGGCCTATCTCAAGGGCTTTCTGAAGCACGAAGCGGGTCTGCGGCATGGGGCCCTCGAAGGCGTCGACCAGCAGCAGGCAGCCGTCGGCCATGTTAAGCACACGCTCTACCTCGCCTCCGAAGTCGGAGTGTCCCGGAGTGTCAATGATATTGATTTTCGTTCCCTTCCAGTTGATGCTTACGTTCTTTGAAAGGATGGTGATGCCGCGCTCTCTCTCTAAATCGTTTGCGTCGAGCACCTGGTTAGACAAGTTCTGGCCCTCGCGGAAAAGGTTGCCGGCCAGCATCATCTTGTCCACAAGCGTTGTCTTGCCGTGGTCTACGTGAGCGATAATGGCTATGTTTCTGATGTCTTGCATACTGAACCCCCAGAACAGAGGGGGGAAAGGGCCTGAACAAGCGCTAATCAGACCATTAAATATTATACAGTTTACTGGGAACCTGCGCCTGTTCAGACTCCCTTGTCCCTACCAAAGGGGAAATTCGGCTGCAAAATTACTACTTTTTTCTGAATTACAGCACATTCGCCACGAAAAACTTGAAAAATAAAAAGAAGAAGGCTCACCACCATCCGATTATTCATCGCAACACGGGTGAGCCTCCTTATTGTCGTTACTGCAGAAAACTATTCTGCTTTCTTCTCTGTCTTCTTCTTGGCGGCTGGCTTCTTGGCTGGCTTTGCTGCCTCGTACTTCTCGAGCTTTGCCTTGAGGCGGGTTATCTCCTTGTCCTTCATCTCTATCTCGTCGCCCTGGTTCTTGATGGTCGTGAGAAGGCCTTCAAGCTCGTCGTTGTCTATGTCAAGTGGATAGAGGGCATTCACTCTGTTGATGAAGTCGCCCACAATGTTCATGTAGTTGGTGAAAGCATCGAACGGGCCGCTGTAAATGCCACGGTCCAGTCCTACGTTGGATGGCTTGGTGGTCATGAAGCGGAAGTTGTTGGAGGCCTGCAGATAGTCCCAGTCCTGATTGATGCGCGGGTCGTTGGCAATGCGCAGACGGTCGGCCACAGAGTATAGCTTCTGGAAAGCCTCGCGCTGCATGGCATTGCCAAGCCAGCACGAGCAGTCGCGCTCCTCGTCAACCCACGAGAGTGTGTCAGGCACATCCACGGCACCCACGCTGGGCACCTTCATGCAAATCTCCGTCGGCGTGGCAAAGTCGATGCCTTTCTCCTTGGCACAGGCTGGCAGGGCCTTCAGGAAGTCGAGGATGTTTGAACTCAGCGGCTGGGCTATGCCGAGTGCCGACAGCTCCATGAAGATGTTGATGATCTTCTCCTCCTCGGGGAAGCGGGCGATGCGGTCGATATATGCATCGGCAAACAGGGGATAGCCCTCCCACTCTGCGTTGTTGAAGCGCAGCGAGATGTCGTCGGAGAGCTCAACGTCGCGGAGCAACAGCTTCAGGTTCGGAGCTATGTTGCAGTTGTAGACATAGTGGGGCGACTTCCAGCCGAGCACGTGCTTGGCACCCTCGGTGAGCATGCCCTTGAAGCCCATGGCGGCTATCTGAGAGCCAATGTCGTCGCTGTAGATGAGCGACGAGTTGCGGGCCACGGTAGGCTTCTGCCCGAACAGCTCCTCGATCTTGGCGCACTGCTTCTTGACGTCGAGTGCAAAGGTCTCCTCGTTGGCCAGTGATGAAAGGCCGTGGCTGTATGGCTCGGCAAGGAACTCCACACAGCCCGTCTGTCCCAGCTCCTGCAGCTTGGCTATGACTTGCGGGGCATGATACTCCAACTGCTCTATGCCGGTGCCCGAGAGCGAGAAAGCCACCTTGAAGTACTTGCCATGCTGGGCAATCATCTCGCCGATGGCGTTGAGTGCCGGCATGTAGCTGCGCTCGGCAATGTCGGTGATGCTACGCTCGTTCTCGTAGTCGTCGTAGTAATAATGGTCGGTACCGATGTCAAAGAAACGGTAGCGCTTCAGATGTATAATCTGATGTATCTCGAAATATAAGCAAATCGTTTTCATAATTATCAATTATCAATTATCTATTATCAATAAATTATTGTTCCCAGCCGAGTGTACGGCGATAGAGTGTGCGTATCCACGTTCCGACTTTCTCCCATGTAATCTGGTCTACCTCACGCTTGCCTTCTTCCTTGAGATACTGGAAGAGGGAGTCGTTGTGGCAGATGGAGTAGATGGCATCGGCCATGGCATGGATGTCCCAGTAGTCAACCTTGATACAGTTGTCAAGAATCTCGGCGCAGCCAGACTGCTTGGAGATAATCGAGGGCGTGCCGCACTGCATGGCTTCGAGGGGAGAGATGCCGAACGGCTCGGAAACCGACGGCATGACGTAGACATCGCTGGCCTTCAGGCATTCGTAGACCTGCTTGCCGCGCATGAAGCCCGGGAAATGGAAACGGTCGGCGATGCCGCGCTCGGCGGCAAGGTGTATCATGGCATCCATCATGTCGCCTGAGCCTGCCATGCAGAAGCGGACGTTGCGTGTGCGGTGGAGCACCATCGTGGCTGCCTCGACAAAGTACTCGGGACCCTTCTGCATGGTTATACGCCCGAGGAACGTCACCACCTTCTCCTTGCCGGTGTGGTCGGGACGCGGAATGTCCTGATACTCCTGCGGCAGGGGGTAAACAGCATTATGCACCGTGAAGCACTTGCGCGGATCCTGATGGTACTGGTTGATGACCGTCTGCCGAGTCAGCTCCGAGACGCACATGATGCAGTCTGCCCAGTCCATGCCGTTTTTCTCTATGCCGTAGACGGTGGGGTTCACCTTACCGCGGCTGCGGTCGAAGTCGGTGGCATGGACATGTATGCACAATGGCTTTCCGCTGACTTGCTTGGCGTGGATGCCAGCAGGGAAAGTCAGCCAGTCGTGGGCATGTATAATGTCAAACTCCTCTGTGCGAGCCACCTGCCCTGCTATGATAGAATAATTGTTTATCTCCTCATGCAGGTTGCCGGGATAGCCGCCGGCAAACTCCATGGCGCCAAGGTCGTTGACGTTCATGTAGTTGAAGTCGGCATAGATATGCTCGCGCAACTTGAAATAGTAGTCGGGATCCATGATGTTGCCAACGCGCTGCTTCACGTAGTCATAGTCAACGTCTCGCCAGGCAATGGGCACGGCGTTCATGGCCACGATACGGCAGGCATGCTGGCTCTCATCGCCGAAAGGATGCGGCAGACAGAGAACGGTCTCAATGTCGCCCTGGGCCTTCAAGCCCTCAGATATTCCGTAGTTTGCGGTGGCAAGTCCACCGAACACGTGTGGAGGATACTCCCATCCAAACATTAATACTTTCATACAGCGTTCCTCCCATTACTTTTGATACGAATACTTCTCCAAGAGCTTCAGCGTGCGCAGGATCTCGGCCACGTTCATGGCGAAGGCCATGGCACCGCGTCCGTGGAACGGCGGGTTGCCGTCGAACAGCTCGGAGATGGTTCCGATAGCATGATAGTCAATTTCATCCTCGTAGCCCACCATCTGCCGCTCTATGAACGACAGGCGTGAGCGCTTGTAGAGTTTCAGGCAGGCTTCCATGTAGAAGCCGCCGAGCCACGGCCAGGCCGTGCCCTGGTGGTAGGCATAGTCGCGCTGCGTCTGCGGGCCGACATACATCGGGTTGTAGCCGCCGCTCTTAGGTGAGAGCGACCGCAATCCCTTCGGTGTCAGCAGCTCGCGCGTACATATATCTACTACGTTCTTCATCTGCTGCTGCGACAGAGGCGAGTAGTCGAGAGCCACGGCGAAAATCATGTTGGGCCTGACGCTCCAGTCCATGTTGGTGCCATCAACGTAGTCGAGCAAATAGCCGTATTCGTTGACAAACGTCTCCACAAACGACTGCTTGGCCAAAAGTGCACGCTGCTCCAGTGTGTCTGCTGCCTGTTGGTCGCCACTGTCGGCCTTCATGGCGGCACAGAACTTAAGGGCATTATACCACAGGGCATTGAACTCAACGATATATCCTGAACGCGGAACCACCGGACGCCCGTTGGCTGTGGAGTTCATCCATGTCACGGCCTTGTCTCGTCCGTCGGAATAGAGTAGTCCGTTTTCGTCAAGCCTGAGGTTGGGGTGACCGCCTTTTATTATGAAGTCCACAATGTCGGCAACCAGCTGTCCATATTTCTTGTAACCTTCGTCCTTTCCGGCATCCTTCACATACTGCTGGATGGCCCAGATGGCCCACAGGGGCACGTCGGGCTGCTCCATCTCGTAGATCTTCACCGACAAAGGCTTCTCCTGCATGAACTCCCGCAGTCCTTTCTCGGCCGTCTTCATCACCAGCTCGAAATAGTCTCTCTCGCCTATGGCAAGTGTAAGGCCGGGGAGGGCGATGAATGTGTCGCGTGCACGGGTCTTGAACCATGGATAGCCTGCCAGCAAGTAACGGTCGTCGTTAGGCTGGCGGTTATGGAACTGGTGAGCGGCAGTAACAAGGCAGTGGTAGAAGTTGTCGCGTGGCACGCGGTCGTCGACCTCGGCGTCGAACAGCTTCTTCAGTGTCGAAGGCTTGCACGGCGATGTCGATGCAGCGAAGATAATGCTTTCACCCTTCTTTATGGGCATCTCGAAATAGCCGGGCACATACAGATCCTCGTTCGAGGCGTAGCCGCGCTCCTGTTCCTTGGGATATTCGATTCCCCGATACCAGTCGGGCATGAATATGAACTCATTCTTCTTAGAGAACTGCATATACAGGTCTGGATAGCCGGCGTACATGCATGTCTTGATTCCATTGTCTACGGCAGAGTACTCACGGCTGGCGGTCATGTTCTCGTGTGTGAAGGAGCGCACTGAGCGGAATGCCAGGAACGGACGGAAGCGCAGGGTGGTGGCCGAGTGTGCATCCACCAGTGTATAGCGGATGAGCAACCGGTCTTCGTAGTGCTGGAAAATCACTTCCTTCTTCAAGACTACACCACCCACGCGATAGGTTGTTGTGGGTACTTTACTTGCGTCGAACTCACGAATGTACTTGTGTCCGTTAGGACTGAACGTGTTGCCCTGATACTTGTGTAGGCCCAGGTTGAACTCTGCCCCGTGTTGCACCACCGTACAG
Source organism: Prevotella sp. (assembly GCA_017449025.1). Lineage (GTDB taxonomy): Bacteria > Bacteroidota > Bacteroidia > Bacteroidales > Bacteroidaceae > Prevotella. Next base: position 43,366 of record JAFSKJ010000090.1, read on the forward strand.
TCCATCGACGAGAGCAAGACATGGTTCTCATCGTCGAGTTCCGGTACGGGAACAACAAGCAGACCGTGGTACTTACGTGTGTTGCAGTCTACAAGTGTAGTCGAACTGTAGGCACCGGAACGGTTTGTGCGGAGCAATTCACGACGCAGGCTTTCCTGAAGATTGGTCATCACGGCTTTTTCGAATCGTAAATAACTCATAGTTCTTATTTTAAGGTTTTGTAATATGTTGTTTTAGATGATATTGCCCTCAAAGGTAGTCATTTTTCCTTAGACGGCAAAGACAACGGTAGTAATTTAACAATTATTATCTCAACTTTCCCAAGCTGAGCAAATGCGAATGTTGAGCCAATGTCCTATTGCTCCTTCCACTTAGCCCCTTCTCTCAGCACAAATTCAATCTTCGAGCGCTTGGGGAGCACAGGCTTCTTCCATTCTCCTCCGAGGACCTGGATGGTGGCGGGTTTTTGCAGTCCAAGTGCTGCCGACACGGCCTTCTCCATGTCTATGTAGTCGCCGCGCCCTTTTTTGTCGACGGTGAAGTCGGCGTAGGTCCTGTATTTCTTCAACAGTGGTATCTCCTCGCACAGGGCGTCGGCAAGAAGTCGTGCCACCACGTGAGCTCCGTAGATGTTGTAGTGTGTGTTGTCCTGCTTTCCTTTCGGCTCACTGGGCTCGGTGTCTGGCAGATACCACATGTGCAGCTTTTTCGATGCCTCGGTGCCCAGTCCCTGCTCCAGGTCGTGGGTAATCTTATTGGCATCGACGAAGTGTACATTCATGCGCGTGGCAACATCGCGCGGGGCCACGCGGTAGAGTCCGTGGGTGTCGATGAGCGTGTCACCTTCCGTCATTTTCACTCCGTCCTTGAATGTCTGTGTGCGCAGCTTCTCGTCGTCGTCGTTCTCTGGGGCTTTCACGAAGAAGTTTCGCCTCACCACACAGTTCATCAGCACAGGTATGCCTCCGTGCTCACGTGTCTCACGAACAAACTTCGCCAGATTGTAGTCGAAGGTTGAGCCTGGGTCTGTGTGGCGGTCAGATTTCGGCTTCTCGTCGTTGTGTCCGAACTGTATGATGACATAGTCGCCGGGCTTCATCTTTTCCAGCACCTTGTCCCAGCGCCCCTCGTTGATGAACGAGAGCGACGAGCGCCCGTTGACGGCATGGTTGTCCACCACTATGTTGTCGTCGAAGTAGCACTGTAATGCCATGGCCCATCCTCTCTCCTGCTTGCCCTTGGAAATATCCTTGTTGGCAGCCGTGGAGTCGCCGATTACAAAAATTGTCGTTCTTTTCTCGCCTGCTGCCGTCAGCAGTAGCGTCACGGCAGCCATCACCAATAGTCTGATTCGTCTTTGTAGCATAGTCGTTTGTTTTTTCACGCGGCAAAGATACGAAATAATGCTGAATTAGAAAAACGATTTTGGAAGATTAACGCAATTTGCCACATAGTTCCTCAGCCCTCTTAAGGTCGTCGGGGGTGTCTATGCCTACCGTCTCCACGTCGGTAATGCCCACGCGAATCCTGTATCCGTTTTCCAGCCACCGTAGCTGTTCCAGGCTCTCGGCCTTCTCAAGCGGCGACTGCGGCAAACGGGTGATCTCGGCAAGCACCTCGCGGCGGTATGCGTAGATGCCCAAGTGCTTCAGGTAGGGATAGCTGTCGAACCACTCTCCCTGCTCCTTTCCCCTGACGTATGGAATCACCGACCGGCTAAAGTAGAGTGCGAAGCCGCGGCTGTCGCACACTATCTTTGGCGAGTTGGGGTTCTCCACGGCCTCCATAGTCTCGAAGCGCTTGCCCAAGGTGCCTATCTGCGTGGAAGGGTCGTCGAAGAGGCGGCAGAGCGTCTCTATCTGCGACTGCTGCACGAAAGGCTCGTCGCCCTGTATGTTGATGATGACGTCGGCCATGCCGTCCCGGAATTCTTGTGATGAGGAAATCTTGGTCACGGCCTCCTCAATACGGTCGGTGCCGCTCTTGTGGTCGGCGCGTGTCATTATGGCACGCCCGCCGAAGCCCTCCACGGTGTTGAAGATGCGCTCGTCGTCGGTGGCCACGTATGCCTCGCCAAGGGCGCCGACAGCCTGTTCGTATACTCTCTGGATAACCGGTTTACCTCCCAGCATGGCCAGCGGCTTGCCAGGAAAGCGTGTCGACGCGTAGCGCGCCGGAATTACTGCGATGAATTTCATGCCTGATATAATTTTGTATTTGCTCGGTGTCAAACTAACTCCTCTGCATTTCCTGCAGCAGCTGTCGCTGACGTTCTGTCAGCGTGGTTGGCAGCGTCACCTGGTAGGTGATGATGAGGTCTCCCCCACCCTGCCCCTTTCCCGGCACTCGTACCTTGGTGCCCGGCTGCGTGCCCGGCTTTATTTTCAGCTTCAGCTTCGACCCTGTCTGCAGGCCTACAATGACCTCGCCGCCCAACAGTGCGGTGTACATGTCGATGGAGACTGTTGCCTGCGACTCCTGCGGCCCCTGCTGTCGCCCGAAGCCTCCGAAGCCGCTGAAGGCGGAGTTGCCGCGGGCAGCACCTCCGAACAGGTCTTCGAAGAACGACGAAAAGCCTCTGCCGCCCTTAGTGAAGCCAGAGAAGTCGAAGCCCTCGAAGGGCGAGCCGCCGCCCTTGCCGCCGAAGCCGCCCATCTTGCCCACGTCGTTCCACTTCTCGCCGTACTGGTCGTAGAGCTTGCGCTTCTCCTCGTCGCCTATAACCTCGTATGCCTCGTTCAGGGCCTGGAACTTGGCCTTGGCCTTGGGGTCGTCGGGATGCAGGTCGGGATGGAACTGCTTGGCCCGCTTCAGGTAGGCCTTCTTCACATCCTTCTGTGCTATGTTCTTGTCAACGCCAAGAATCTTGTAGTAATCAATAAATGCCATATTACATTCCTCCTTTCTGTTTCCGTTTTTCTTCTATACCTATTTTATATATATTGTCTGAAATGCTCTCAGCAAAAACTGTGCCTAAACGGAAAAACCGGCGCGCCACTTTTCAGAAAGAGGCGCGCCGGCATAATTGTCACTATGCTCTGAGAGCATTTATTTCTTCAGTATGTTGTACAGCAGCGATGTCAACGAAATCAGGATCGACGTTGCTGAGAACCAGAGAGAGGTCATGCTGCCCACAGCCGAGTTCTGGGCCTTCACCTTGTTGGGCGTGACGTAGATAACGTCGTTCTGCTGCAGATAGTAGTAGGGCGAGTTGATGATGTTGGCATCGTTGAGGTTAAGCATGTGTATGCTCTTCTGACCCGTAGCGTCCTCACGTATGAGCTGCACATTGGTGCGCACGCCGTGGATGGTCAGGTCGCCGGCCAGTGCCAGTGCCTCAAGCACGCTCACCTTCTCCTTCGAGACCACGTAGGAACCTGGACGGGCCACCTCGCCGAGCACTGACACCTTGTATGTCGACATGCGAACGGTGACTATCGGGTTCTCGTTCTGGTTCATGTAGGGGGCTATCTTGTCGTGTATCATCTGCTCTGCCTCTGTCTTGGTCAGTCCGCCTACATGCAGGGAACCCACGATGGGGAAGCTGATGTTGCCGAAGTTGTCAACAAGATATGTCTGCAGCGTGGGCTGCGAATATGTGCTCGTACGGTTTACCGAAATGGCAGTGGGCACGGTCATGTTGAAAGGGACGGCGGCTTCCGGCTCGGTGGTGCTCACGGTTATCACCAGCTCGTCCTTGGGCATGATGCGTGCATCGTAGAGACCGCGCGAGTCTGACAGGTCCACCTTGTCGGCGTTCTGGAAATAAGCTACGTTCTTGGTGCTTGCACAGCTGCTCAGAAGCAATACTGTTGCCGCAACTACTGCGGGGAAAATGACTTTCTTAATCGATTGCATGATTCTGTATTTTTTTGTTAACGGCTGCAAAATTAGTCTTTTTTTTTCTATTACACAAGAAATCGGACTAAAAAATTAACCTGCCGTGCGCAATACGCAAAAAAATGCGTGCTGTGCGGTTGAACAGCAGTATGACCGCAACGCGGTCACCTCTAAATAACCGGGTGGTGCGAAGCACCCCCGGAGAAGCAGAGGGGAGGACAACGACCCTGAAGGGGTCGCCCTATACTGCTGCTGGGGCACTTCAGAGTGCATTCGTAGTGTTCCTACTTCCGCAGGTCCTTCGGACGCTGCGGTTCTTGGACAAGCCAAGCGAACAAGTTCGAGTCCTGAGCGAAGACGCTTTCAGCGTCATTTCAACCGCACAGGTCGAAAAATTCTGCC
>JAFSKJ010000091.1 GCA_017449025.1 Prevotella sp.
CCTGGGAACGCGGGCGACCTCGCCCGCCCCGCTTACACATCCACTCGCTCGTGCGTAAGAGGTGGCAAAGATAAGTTTTCAAGTTGTTTAGGTTGTCGAATTTTGGTTCATAAAAATGGCGTGAAACATGCCTCATCCGTAGAGTGGCACTTTACGGCCGTAAAGTGGCACTTAATTTCAAAAAAGTGCCACTTTAGCTCCGTAGAGTGCCACTCTACGAATGAGGCCTCGATGTTTCACGGTAGAAAGGTGTAAATTAATTCGTGCTGTGTGGGTGAACTTTTGCTGCGTATTTAGCTGCGGAACGGCCTTTTAAGCCGTTTTCAACCGCACAGCACTGAGAAATTACAAGAAAATTATCCCAAAAGAAAAAAAATTCGCTAAAAGCGGTGATTGTTTCAGATTTTTGTTGTACATTTGCCATGTCAATGATTATTTCGCAAACTATGAAAAAAAGGTACAGCAACAGCCTGAAAGGCCAACAAGCACTTAGCCAAGGGCAGCGCCCTGGACTATGGGCTTACTGGCCTTTCAGGTCGTCTTTCAGAGCTTGCGGAACTTAAATAACGACTTTACAGAACAAATCAAAAGAGTACAACTTCAATTTCAACATGAGACATTCTATCAGATTCAGCCTTATCTTTCTCCTTTGTGTTTTCTTTTCCATGCACATTGCCACCGGAAGGAACTGCAGACATCAGGGTATGGACACTCAGAAGCCGCGTGTGCTGATCAGTAGTGACATTGGCGGCACCGACCCGGATGACAATCAGTCGGTGGCCCATCTGCTGATGTACTCAAATGAGTTCGACATTGAAGGACTCGTATCGTCGCCTTCCTTTGGTGACGGACATAAGGGTGAGTTCCTGCGCATGATCGATATCTACGAGAAAGACCTGCCCAAACTGAGCCAACACATCGGCGGGTTGATGACACCTGGGCAACTGCGCCCATTGGTAAAACAGGGGCGCCAGAGCGAGGCCCCTGCCTGCGGCTATGGTGAGCCTACGGAGGGTTCAGACTGGATTGTGCGTCAGGCTCGCAAGGACGATCCACGGCCATTATATATATTGGTATGGGGCTGCTTGGAGGATGTAGCCCAGGCACTGCACGATGCACCTGATATTGCTTCAAAGCTGCGTGTTTACTGGATAGGCGGTCCCAACAAGAAATGGGGCGTGAACGCCTACTGCTATATAGCGGAGAATTTCCCCGATTTGTGGATGATTGAGAACAACACCACCTATCGTGGATTTATCTACGACTCAAAGAATCCAGATGAATGGAATGCAGGCTTTTTCGAGCACCACATCAAGGACGCAGGAAACCTCGGGCGCGACTTTGCAGCCTACTATAAAGGCAATCCCAAACTGGGCGACACGCCTTCACTGCTCTATATGTTGAAGGGCAATCCAGAGAATCCTGGCCAGCAGTCATGGGGCGGTAAGTTCGTACGGACAAGCCACACGCCACGATCCATCTTCCACGGAGCCACAACGGCTCAGGACACCGCACAGATTTGCGGCATCATAGAGTGGCAGCTGCAAGGCCCCGTGGTCGATGGTTTACCCATCGACTCCGCCTGCATCACCCTCAACATCCGCAACCAGAAATGGAAAGGCTACTACAAGGGCAACGGACTCTATGTGCTCCGTCATTCCACCTATTATACTGGTACTCTCGACTATACCATCACATCCACCGTGAAGGGCTTCCAGCCCATTACAGGTCAGATTACCATTGCCAACACATGGGATGCTCCCCAGAAGGACACAGACTTAAAGGTAGGCTCCCAATGGTGGACAGACAGCTATGCCCCAGAAGATTACTGGCACAACTGCGCCGGAGCACGCAACCAGTACTGTGTCCGCGAGGAAATCATGCGCGACTGGGCCAAGCGCTGGGAATGGCTGAATGATAATTAGAACATTATAATAAAAAACGATTATGATTAAGAAAATGATGTTATTGACGGCAGCAGCAGCCACTATGTTGGCGAGCTGCTCACAGAAGAAGAATGCCCAGCAGACAGGCGCAGAGGAGAACGACAGCATCGCGACGGTGTACTTGACCCGCGAGATTACGCCAGAGGCGCTGGTGAGCATCTACAAGGCGCTGGGCGTGGAGGCTACGGGCCGCGTGGCCGTGAAGATGAGCACTGGCGAAGGCTCGAACCCCAACTACCTGAAGCCCGAACTCATCAAGGACCTGATTGCTGAGGTCGACGGCACCATTGTGGAGTGTAACACGGCCTACAGCAGCGGCCCAGGCAACGAACAGGACGACCGCAACACGTCTGCCAACCACTGGAAGGTTATAGAGCGTCACGGATTCAAGCCTGCGTTCAAGGTGGACATCATGGACGAGGAGGGCGACATGAAGATTCCCGTGCAGGACACTACGCACATCAAGTACGACATAGTGGGCAACCACATGGCCAACTACGACTTCATGATTGCGCTGAACCACTTCAAGGGCCACCCCATGGGCGGCTACGGCGGTGCGCTGAAGAACCTCAGCATTGGCTGCGGCTCGCAGAACGGCAAGGCTTACATACACTCCGCAGGTAAGATGGAGGTGCTCGACATGGCGAAGCTTTGGACGCCAGAGTACATAGGCGACCAGGACGGCTTCCTTGAGTCGATGGCTGCCGCTGCACAGGCCGTTACCGACTACTTCCGTGAAAGGAAGGGCATCATCTACATCTCCGTGATGAACAACATGTCGATTGACTGCGACTGCGTGGACCATCCGGAGCCTGTGAAACTGGAAGACTATGGCATTCTGGCTTCCACCGACCCCGTGGCCCTCGACCAGGCTTGCATCGACATCATAAACAATCAGCAGGTGACGGCCAAGAACGACCCGACGGACCTGCTCAACCGCATTGACAAACAGCACGGTGTACACACCATTGAACATGCTGCCAAGATAGGTCTTGGCAACCGCAAATACACACTCACCAGTATTGACAAATAGAGAGACATGCCATGACATATACCATTGAGAAGATTACCACACTGATAGGGGCTCGCCGATACGGCCACCAAGACGTAAACGTGCGCTGGCTGCTGACAGACAGCCGCTCGCTGTGCTTTCCGGAAGAAACGCTGTTTTTCGCAATCCACACTAAGCGCAACGACGGCCACAGATACCTTGACGAGCTGTACCGCCGCGGCGTACGCTCGTTTGTTGTGGAGCAGGTGCCCGACCACCCTCAGGAAGATGCCAACTACCTGAAGGTTCCCTCAACGCTTGCAGCACTTCAGAGGCTGGCCGAGCGCCATCGCGACGAGTTCTCGATACCCGTAGTAGGCATCACCGGCTCTAACGGCAAGACGATGGTCAAGGAGTGGCTCTACCAGCTGCTGCTGCCGTCGCAGAAGATTGTACGCTCGCCGCGCTCCTACAACTCGCAGATAGGAGTCCCGCTCTCTGTATGGCTTATCAACGAGCAGACGGAGATAGGCATTTTCGAGGCCGGAATAAGCCAGCCAGGCGAGATGATGGCCCTGCACGACATCATTCAGCCCACCATAGGCGTGCTTACCTGTCTGACGGATGCCCATCAGGAGAACTTCCGCTCGATGGAGGAGAAGTGCTTGGAGAAACTCGAACTGATGCACGACACCAAGGTGCTGGTATACCCCATGGACGACAACACCGTGAGCCGATGCATACGGCGAATGAACTACAAGGGCGAGAAAGTGGGATGGTCGCACACCGACGAGCAGGCGCCATTCTACGTGAAATCTGTAAGGAGCAGCCACGACACCATGCCCTCAGCAGAAACAGGGTCGCACATCACCTTTGTCTACAAGGGCGAGCAAGGAGAATACACCATACCCTTCATCGACGAGGCAAGCATCAACAACAGCATCACCTGTGCCATCATTGCCCTGCAGTCAGGACTGACGCCAGAGCAGCTGGCTGAGCGAATGCCACGTTTAGAGCCTATAGCCATGAGGTTGGAGGTGAAGGAGGGGCAGCACGGATGTACGCTCATCAACGACTCGTACAACTCCGACATCAACTCGCTCGACATTGCTCTCGACTTCATGAACCGGCGCCCCGACGAGAACGGACGGAAGCGGACACTCATACTGAGCGACATATACCAAAGCAGCGAACAGCCGGCAGAACTGTACTGCATGGTCAACAACCTATGCCACAAGCGCGGTATAGACAAGCTTATAGGCATTGGCGAGGAAATCTCGGCACACGCCAATACCTTCAGCATAGGCGAGAAACTATTCTTCACCTCCACCGACGACTTCATTGCCAGTGGAGCCTTCCAGCGGCTTGAGAACGAGGTGATACTCCTGAAGGGTGCGCGACGTTTCGGCTTCGAATACATCACAGAGCTGATGGAGCAGAAAGTGCACGAGACAATACTTGAGGTGGACCTTGGCGCAGTGGTGAACAACCTAAACTACTACCGCTCGCTGATGAAGCCCGACACCAAGATTGTCTGCATGGTAAAGGCCGATGCCTACGGAGCCGGAGCCATCGAGGTGGCCAAGACCCTGCAAGCCAACCGCGTGGACTACTTAGCCGTGGCCGTGGCCGACGAGGGAGCCGCGCTGCGCCGCGCAGGCATCACTTCGAACATCATGGTGATGAACCCCGAGATGTCAGCCTTCAAGACCATGTTCGACTACGACCTTGAGCCAGAGGTGTACTCGTTCCGGCTCCTCGATGCCCTCATCAAGGCCGCCCGCCACGAGGGCATTACAGGATGGCCTGTACACATAAAGCTCGACACAGGCATGCACCGCTTAGGATTTGAGCTGTTCCAGATTCCCGAACTCATAGAGCGCCTGCAACACCAGCAGGCCATCATCCCCCGCTCGGTGTTCAGCCACTTCGCCGGCTCCGACAGCAGCGACTTCGACGACTTCTCCGCCTACCAGTTCCAGCTCTTCGACAAGGGAAGCCAACAGCTACAGGAAGCCTTTAGCCACAAGATACTGCGCCACATTGACAACTCAGCAGGCATTGAGCACTTCCCTGAGCGGCAGATGGACATGTGCAGATTAGGCATCGGGCTGTATGGAGTGGCACCTTATGAGCCTAATGAGTCCTATGAGTCTCATAAGTCTTATAGGCCTCATAAGACTGTCTCTACCCTTAAGACCACTATCCTGCAGCTACGCCATGTGAAGGCGGGCGACTCCGTGGGCTACAGCCGGCGCACCATACTGGAGCGCGACTCCATAATAGCTGCCATACCAATAGGTTATGCTGATGGTCTAAACCGTCATTTGGGCAACCGCCACGGCTTCTGCTTGGTTAACGGACACAGAGCAGAGTACGTTGGCAACATCTGTATGGATGTGGCCATGGTCGACGTCACTGGCATTGACTGCCGCGAGGGTGACAGCGTGGAGATATTCGGACGGAACCTGCCCGTCACGGTAATCAGCGAAACCATAGACACCATACCTTACGAGGTGCTCACAGGGGTCTCAAACCGTGTGAAGAGAATATATTATCAAGACTGATTGAGGTTTTTTCGGCAAAAACTGCTGCTATTTGAAAAATTATTAGTACCTTTGCCGCGAATTGCAAGCTACTAATTAAATCAAAAACAAATAAACTTATATGGAACAAGTATTCAGTTACATTATCAGCCTGGGGGCATCGGTGATGATGCCCATACTGTTTACCATTATCGGGTTATGCATAGGCATGAAGTTCGGAAAGTCACTCAGGTCCGGACTCTACGTGGGTGTCGGCTTCGTGGGACTTGGCATAGTGACCGCTCTGCTCACCAACAACTTCGGCAGTCCGCTCGATGCCTTCTCAAAGATTTTCAACCTCGACCTCAGCGTCTTTGACATGGGATGGCCGGCAGCGGCCGCCGTGGCATACAACACGGCGGTCGGCGCACTTATCATCCCCATCTGCTTAGGCGTGAACTTCCTGCTGCTGCTAACCAAATGTACGCGCACGGTGAACATCGACCTGTGGAACTACTGGCACTTCGCCTTCATAGGCGCCGTAGCCTATTTCGTGATGGACCAGAGTCTGGCATGGGGATATTTCGCCGCCATCGTGTGCTACATCATTACGCTGGTCATGGCCGACCTCACCGCCGACAAGTTCCAGGGCTACTATCCCGAGTGGCAGGGCATCAGCATTCCTCAGCCTTTCTGCCAGAGCTTCACGCCGTTTGCCATAGCCATCAACTGGCTGCTCGACAAGATTCCTGGCTTCTCGAAGCTTGACATCGATGCCGAGGGCTTGAAGAAGAAGTTCGGAGTGCTGGGCGAACCCATCGTGCTGGGTGTCATCGTCGGCGCTATCATTGCAGCCCTGGCCCACCTGAACCACTTCGGCGACATGGAAAGCTACAGGGCTTCGCTGGAGGAGGCCATGAAGGCCAAGAACCCCCTGGCAAAGCCTGTGACAATGACCGATGCAGTGATGGCCATTGTCAAGGATGTGCTTTACTTAGGCGTGGTCATGGGGGCAGTAATGGAGCTTATTCCCCGCATCACGAAACTCTTCATTGACGGTTTGAAACCCATTGCCGACAAGACACAGGAGGTGGTGAAAAAGAAGTTCAACGGCAAGAAGGTGTATATCGGCATGTCGCCCGCAGTGGTCATCGGCCATCCCACCACGCTCGTCGTCTCGCTGCTGCTCATCCCCGTTGCCTTGCTTGTGGCCATAGTGCTGCCGGGCAACCAGTTCCTGCCGCTGGCTTCGCTCGCCGGCATGTTCTATGTGTTTGTCATGGTGCTGCCTTATACAAAGGGAAACGTGGTGAAGACATTCATTATAGGTTTGATAGCCGTGGGCATTGGCCTGTATTTCGTAACCGACATGGCACCGGCTTTCACACAGGCAGCCAATTCAGTATTTGCCACCACTGGCGATGCAGCAGCCAAGATTCCTGTCAAGGCAGATGGAACGTCCTACTTTGCCGGAGCCCTCGACTTTGCCTCCTCGCTCTTCGGGTGGGTCATCTACAAGTGTGTCTCTTCACTGAAATGGATTGGGGCTGGCATACTTACACTCGTAACCATTGCCATGATGCTGTGGAACAGGAAGCGCATCGTGGCTGAGGAAAAGAAAGCGATAGAAGAATAAACAACAAATAAAACAAGACAATGAAGAAAACAATTCTTACAATTGCGGGGGCTTTGGCCCTCACGCTTTCTGCACAGGCGCAGGAAGCAGACAGGACAGTAGGCGCACAGCACGTGAAATTCCAGACCGCCTGCCATCCGGAGGATGTGAAAGGTTACGACACGAAGACCCTTCGCGAGCGTTTCGTAATGGAGAAGGTGATGGAGGCCGACAAAATCAACCTGACCTACAGCCACTACGACCGATTCATCTTCGGTGGAGCCATGCCTGTGACCAAGACGCTGAAGTTAGAGAACTTCTGGGAACTGGGACTCGACGTTGACCCAGGCATCAAGGAGAAGTACTTCCTCTACAACCGTGAGATTGGCATCGTCAACTGCGGCGAGGGCGACGGCACCGTCATCGTCGACGGCAAGGAGTACGCCCTGTCTCCCAAGGAGGCCCTCTACATCGGTCGCGGCCACATCGGCAAGGACAAGGATGTGAACAAGGAAGTGCTCTTCCGCTCGAAGGATGCCCAGAAGCCTGCCAAGTTCTACCTTAACTCAGCCACTGCCCACCAGCACTACAAGACACAGTGGATTACCCTCGACGGACGTAAAGGGTCGCTAAAGGCAGCCGTCTGGGGACCTGTAGGCTCCCTCGAGGAGTGCAACAACCGCACCGTCTACAAGCTCATCGTCAACGACGTGCTTGAGGAAGGCCCTTGCCAGCTCCAGCTCGGACTCACACAGCTCAACCCCGGAGCAGCATGGAACACCATGCCCCCCCACACCCACGGACGCCGCATTGAGGCCTACTACTACTTCAACCTGCCCAAGGAGCAGACCATTGCCCACATCATGGGGCAGCCCGAGGAGAGCCGCGTTGTATGGCTCCACAACGAGCAGGCCATCATGTCGCCAGAGTGGTCAATGCACGCCGCCGCAGGCACCTACTACTACACCTTCATCTGGGGTATGGCCGGCGAGAACCTCTACTATAACGACAAAGACAACATCCCAGTCATCGACATTAAGTAAAGCTTTTAACTATGACACCAATCCAAACAACCAAAATGTCCAACTTCCGTTGGGTCATCTGTGCGCTGCTCTTCTTGGCAACCACCGTAAACTACATGGACCGTCAAGTCTTGTCACTCACCTGGAAAGACTTCATTGCACTCGACTTCCACTGGACCGATGCCGACTACGGCATGATCACCGGACTCTTCTCCCTCTTCTACGCCATCGCCAACCTCTTCTCCGGAAAGTTCATCGACTGGATGGGCACCAAGAAAGGCTACCTCATTGCCATCTTCGTATGGTCCACGGGAGCAGTCATGCACGCCGCATGCGGATGGGTAGCCATGAACATCGAAGGCTACGACTCCATCGAAGCACTCCGAGCAGTACAGGCAGGCAGCGACGCAGCTGTAGCCATAGCAACAATCTCAGTATGGCTCTTCCTCGGCTGCCGCATGATACTCGCCGTAGGTGAGGCCGGCAACTTCCCCGCAGCCATCAAGGCCACAGCCGAATACTTCCCCAAGAAAGACCGCGCCTTCTCCACCTCTATCTTCAACAGCGGAGCCTCTGTAGGCGCATTGGCAGCTCCCGCCACCATACCCCTTCTCGCACGCGCCTGGGGCTGGGAGATGGCCTTCATCATCATCGGTGTTTTAGGCTACGTATGGATGGGCCTGTGGATGTGGCTCTACGAAAAGCCCCGCCAGAACAAGCACGTGAACCAGGCCGAGCTCAACTACATTGAACAGGACAACGACCTGGCCAAGGTGCAGAACCGCGAGTCAGAGAAAGAAGAGAAGACCATCCCGTTCCTGAAGTGCTTCACATTCCGCCAGACATGGGCATTCCTCGTGGGCAAGTTCATGACCGACGGCGTTTGGTGGTTCTTCCTGTTCTGGGCACCAGCCTACTTCAGCGACCAGTACGGCTACACCAGCGACTCCACAATGGGCATACTCCTCATCTTCACACTCTACCTCATCGTCACCGTACTCTCCATCGGCGGCGGATACCTGCCAAAGTACTTCGTAGAGAACCGCGGCATGAACCCCTACCTCGGCCGCATGCGCGCCATGCTCATCTTTGCCTGCTTCCCAGTGCTCGGCCTGCTGGCACAGCCCCTCGGCACCTACAGTGCCTGGTGGCCAGCCATACTCATTGGCCTGTTGGGCGCAGGCCACCAAGCCTGGTCCGCCAACCTGTTCTCAACCATCGGCGACATGTTCCCCAAGAGCACCATCGGCACCATCGTCGGCCTCGGAACCATGACCGGAGGCTTCGGCTCAATGGCCATCAACATGGGGTCTGGCAAGTTCTTCACATGGGCGTCTGAGCAGGGAAGCGCCTTCTCGTTCTTCGGCTTCGACGGCAAGCCTGCCGCCTACATGGTAGTGTTCTGCATCTGCGCAGTGGCCTACCTCATTGGCTGGAGCATCATGAAAACCCTCGTTCCAAAGTACAAGCCAATTGTAGTTGAATAATAAAAAACATGAAAATAGGAATAATAGTAGCCATGGACAAGGAGCTGCGCCAGCTCCAGACCCTCTTCAGTGGCCATAATGTCAAAGTGGAAAAGTGCGGCATAGGCAAGGTGAACGCAGCACTGGGCGCCCAGAGGATGATTAATGAGTGGAAGCCCGACTGCATAATATCGAGCGGCTGCGCCGGAGGCAACGGCGACGACGTAGATGTGCAGGACGTGGTAGTAAGCACAGAGCTGGCCTACCACGACGTCTACTGCGGCACAGCCATCGACAGCACCACCGTCTATGGACAGGTGCAGGGGCTGCCCGCCCGCTATCAGGCCGACCCATTCCTGCTCCGCAAGGCCGCAGAGCTTGCCCTCCCCTCACTCCATCAAGGGCTAATAGTCACCGGCGACTGGTTTGTTGACTCACGCGAGAAAATGCTCGATATTGTAAGCCACTTCCCAGAAGCAATGGCTGTCGACATGGAGTCGGCAGCCATTGCCCAGACATGCTATATAAATAAGGTGCCGTTCATCTCGTTCCGCATCGTCAGCGACGTGCCCCTTCGCGACACCAATGCCTCACAGTATCACAACTTCTGGGAGAGCGTTGCCGACCGCTCCTTCCTCGTCACCAAGACATTCGTTGAGTCTCTCTTAGCCACCTGACTTCAGGCGGCTAAGAGAGACACTCTCCCCTACCTTATCACTTTTCGTCCGTTGCTGATAAACATCCCGCGGGTAGGCATTACATCCATCCGCTGACCCATCAAGTTGAAGATGCCTTTAGAACACATTTCCGTCTTTGCCGGGGTTACAATCTTAGCAGTGGTTCCCTGACCTGTAAACTGCCCGATAAAGAAGATGGCACCGGTAGACACTTCGCTGATGGTATAGAAGAACGGGCGCGTGGCATGGAAAGCCACTTCCCGGGGCATGCCTGACGTAACCATTCCGGCAATGGTTACAGCAGCGGCCTCCGTACCCTCCTCGTTCACCTTTATGTCTGCCACCTGCAGCAAAATGTCGATGAATAAAGATTCCGAAGTATAGCACATATCAGGGAACTCGGCCTCATCGGCATCAAAGGCGCTGGTAATGCCAAGCTCTTTCATGAGGGGCACAAGGTCGGTCTTGCTGTTAGTTTCAAAGCGCGGCATCTTCAGGTCCACTATATAGCCACCGCCACCCGTGAACAGGCAGTCCTTGGCTGTGAAATTGGCCAGCACATCGCCTATGGTCTTGCCCTCGCGCGGGAGGAACACCGTCATCAAGTATCCGTTATTGGAGTAAGGCAGCTTGACGGCCTGGTAGAGGTCGTTCTCCTTATAGTCAAAACTTCCCGACTGGTGCATAATCGGCATTTGGGCACCTTTGTTGAACGATTCATACTGGGTGTTCCTCGGATCGAACTTATTTGCCCACGTTCCCTTGAAGTAGATGGCATTCAGCAAGTAGCTTACAGCATTGGGGTTAAAGCTCATACCATCTATCACCTTGGGTATCATGCCGTTGGTATGCTCACTTGCCCACTGGTTTATGACATTCATAGTCTGCCCGTCATGGAAGTCGCGCGACTGAGCCAGTGCCTCATAGTAGTTCTCCACGGTATTCTTGAAGTCAGCCTTAAGCTCGTATGGGTTGTTCATGAAAATGGTGTTGGCAATGCTCACCTTGGTCTGCTCGTCAACGGTGGCCCCCTCGGTCATCATCTTGTGGCAGAAGTCATTGATGGCATCCTTACCCAGTTCGCCTGTTCCCAACACGCTGTTTATCTGCTGCTGCGTCTTACCTGCCGCTCCGTTGTTCAGCATGCCCAGTACGTTGGTTATGCTCAGGGGCGACAGGATTATGTTCTGGCCTGAGTCGGCAGTACGCAGCAGGTTCACAGCAAACTCGTTGTTGGCAGTCACCATGGCCTTCTGGTCGCTGTTCAGCACAACCTTCTTGGCTGTGCACATGGCGCCGTTGGGTACCATCAAATGATTTTCGTCGACCATGAGGTAGAACTCTTCGTAGTCTGTGTGGTCGTTTTCCCGTGGCGGCTCAAACAAGTAGTGAACAAGTCCTTTTCCATAGAAGCCCACGCCCTCGACACCTATAGGCAGGTCAATGGCATTGCCGTCGGCATCTATGGCATTCTCGTAAATGTAGCGTCTGAACGACACGCCGCCTCCATCCAGTTCGTCGGTTCTCACATCCACGCTCTTAATCCTGCCCTCATAGCTCATGGTGAAGTCTATTTGCAGCTTGTCCTCCTTCTTCTCCTCATCGTAGACATAGACCTTGCCGTCGCCTTCGCGATAGGAAGCAAAGTAGGTCTTATTGTTCATTTTAGAGTCATAGATGTACATCTTCATATA
Source organism: Prevotella sp. (assembly GCA_017449025.1). GTDB lineage: Bacteria > Bacteroidota > Bacteroidia > Bacteroidales > Bacteroidaceae > Prevotella. The sequence continues at coordinate 11,937 of JAFSKJ010000091.1, forward strand.
ACTCCTGCCGCCGATAACGGTGTCTCCCTCGAGCAGGTAGTAAACAAATTCAACGGTGTGTTTGTACTGCTCTCCTGTGGCGTTGCCGTCATTGGCCGACGGCTGTTTCTCGTAGTGATGTAGACGGTAAATCCACCCCTTGTGTTGCACAAGCATTGGGGTGCGCACGCCGCTGTCCGCAGCCGGGGCGTGCAATGCCGTCGCCAATACTGCGACGGCAAGGATCATTGTTTTCTTCACGCTGTTCATATCGCTTATATATTATAATAGGTTAATAAAACTGCTGCAAAGATAAGCAATGATTTTTTAATACACAAGCTTTTATGTACACAAATAGTTCACAAGTGGTTCACAAGTGGTTCACACGCAGTACATCTTCAACGTATAAGTACTTCCGTCGATATTTTTCGTGCTGTGCGGTTGGAATGACGCTGAAAGCGTTGCCTCTCAATAACTGCAGACAGTGACCGCCGGAACACTCTAAAGAAAGAGTGCCCCAGCACATCGGAAGGGGGCTTGGGGGGTGCTGCGCACACCCCGGCATTGAGCGAAGACGCTTCAGCGTCTCTTTTTTCAACCGAAGCTCAGTGCAAAAGGTTTGTCGGTACAATGAATTACGATTTCCTTTGCTACGTAAAAAGAGGTAGTGACCGACACGGACCAAAGGTGATATTACAGTTTTTTTATGAAATAGGGTGTCAGGGTGACAGAATGTCCTACTGCAAAGCGTTTGCACCCTGTTTGAGGGTGACAGAGGGTGACAGGAGGGTGACAG
>JAFSKJ010000114.1 GCA_017449025.1 Prevotella sp.
AAGCCCTTCCGATGTGATGGGGCACTCTTTCTTTAGAGTGTTCCGGCGGTCACTGCCTGCCCGCAGGCCCTTCGGGCGCTGCGGCATCCTATTGAGAGGCAACGCTTTCAGCGTCATTCCAACCGCACAGCACGAAAATTTCAACCGCACAGCACGGATTTTTCATTCACGTAGAAGCACGACGCGTCGTCGCCCTCCATGTCGCTGTTGACGATGATGTTCGTCCATTCGTCTTGCGACCACGCTCCCGTCGCCGCGATAAACAGCAGGGCGAGCATGGTGAACACTCTGGCAAAGCCCGAGTCTCCCCGGCTTTGCGCTCTCTTGATAGATTTTGTTTGCATAAGCATTAAAATTTAAATTGTTAATACTAAAGTGAATTATAATAATATGTTTCTTTTTCTTTCTCTTCATCTCGTCTTCTTCATCTTTCGTCGTTATCATCGTCAGTGAGACAAAACGGATACGAAAACCGCCGGGACTCCTTGCGGAATCTCGGCGGATATTATTATATATGGGGGAATGTCTGTGCGTCAGACGGTTACCCCCGTCCGCATCACCTCGCGGTATAGCATCGAGTCCTCGTTATCCTCCATGAGCACCGGCTCTATGAGTACACTGACCTTGCGGATGTCACCCCACAGATCGGCCGACTGTTCCCAGTGGTCGGTGATTTCACTCCCTGGCAGGATGACTGCCACGTCGATGTCGCTGTCGGGATTGGCATAGCCCTTGGCGTAGGAGCCGTACATCACGACCTTCGGCTCGGCGTGGTAGCGGTGCCGTATCACTCGCTTGTACTCTTTGACGGTGTCGAGGGCTTGCTCTCGTGTAAGCGTTTTTCTATCCATTGTGTCAGTTCTTTGGTTTGCTCGATGAAATACTTGCTCACATCCCTGCTCATCGTGCGGGCTGAAGCGGCCTTCTGCTCAGGGTAGCGTGCCTCGATATACATAGGCTCGATGTGAGCGATGAACCGCAGTTGCTCTTCGGAGAGTTCGTCTATCAGCCCACACACGTTCAGCAATCTGATGTGGTTGTGCGTATAGGGCGGATCGTCGTCGTGCGTCGCCTGATAGTAGGCTTTCAGCACCTTCTCCAGCGACTGGTGGCAGAGGAATGCGGCGTAGAGCCAGTAGCCGTTCGAATGGTTCGACTCGGCCACCTCCAAGTCTTCAGCCGCAATCTCCAACCAGCGTCTTACAATGTCATCTTTGGCCATAATTCTTCTTACATTTTATAATCTACGGTGCAAAGATACAAATTTTTTCCGATACCGTGCATGAATTCCCTGAAAATAATATCCGTTTGTCTCAGTAAGTTAAAGATCGCTTCTTATCTGTTTCCCCTCACCGCCTGGTGACGAAGAGGGGTGGCAGAGCGCTCTGTCGCCCTTTCAGGACTACCATCCCTGCCGTCTTTTGCAGGGGTTGACACCCCTGCCTGTGATCTTTGCGCCCTTTCAGGGCTTAGTTTCTTTAATTCCATAGCGGTAGCAAATTATTCACTTTTCACTTTTCACTTTTCCCTTCCTGTACTCCGCCGGCGCCATGCCGAAGCGGGCCTTGAAGTCGTGGTAGAACGTGGTGGTGCGCTGGTAGCCGGAGGCATTGCCCACCTCGACAAACGACAGCGTCGGCTGCTCCACCATCAGGCGGCAGGCATGGTCGAGGCGGCAGTTGCGCACAAACTCGGGCAGCGACTGACCGCCGCCCTGCGCGAAGGCCGCTCCCACGCGGGCCGCCGAGAGCGAGAAATGCTGCATGACGGCAGAGCGGTTGAAGTCGGGCCAGCGGTACAGCTCCTGCTCTCTGATGACCGTGGTGAGATACTGGAACAGCTCCTCGTCCGTCATCCCGCTCAGGCCCTCCTGAGGCGTGGCAGGCGTCGCCTCCTGCTCCTTATCCGAAGCCCCCTGCACCTGCTCCAGCTTCCTGTCGATGTCCGTCAGCCGCCGGGAAATCGTCGCCAGTTCCTGCATGGCAGCATCCCGCTGCTTTCGCAGCGAGAAGGCAATCGCCAGGGCCGCCCCTAAGGCGACGAGCACAAGACCGGTGATGATGAGGATATACTGCATGGCCAATCGTTGATTTCCGACTCCAAAGGTAGCCAATAATCCCCGCTCCCACAATAGGCTGAACAAATGAGCAAGCCGCCACATATAAATAAGCAAGGTTTGTAACGAATCAGCAAGCCACGGCAACCCGAAAAACATATAAACAATAAAAGCCCTGCCGTGCGGCAGGGCCGAGAAAGATATTATCTATTAGGTATGTTCTATGGATTAGAGAGTCCTTACGATGTCGAGGAATTGGGTGAGCGTGCGGACATCCACCTTGGGGAAGTCGTAGCGTTTAAGTTCCTCGAAGTGGCGGTCGTTGCTCACGATATAGGTAGCCCCGGCAGTAACGGCACAGTCAACAAATTTATTATCGTCGGGGTCGGCAGTGATAAGGTTGAAAAACGGTAGGTGGGGTTGACATGTTCCACATTGGGAGCGTTGACAAGAGTGTCCATGACGAGCGTCGTAAATTCTCTGTTTCCAGTCATGTGCATTAGTATTTCCTCGTATTCAAAGAGAATCTCCGTACTAACACATAGTGTATAGCGTCCTGTGCGGAATGCCTGCCAGATGTCATGTTCGAATGAGCCGGGGATGAGTACTGGAATGAGACAGTTGGTGTCGAGGACAATTTTCATTTGTACGGAGTGCGGAAATGTTCGTTGGTCATGGCTTCAAGCTTCTCAGGAGTCCAGCCCTTCTCTTCGGATATTCTGGCAGCATGCTCCTCTACTTTCTTGAAGTAATACTCTGACAGCACTTGCTGCACTTCTTTTAGTTCCTGCTCGGAAGTCATTCGTGAGAACATCTTGAGCAGATGCAACTGGATGGGGTTAAAAACGGTTGTTTCCATATTATTTGTTATTTCTATAGGGACTAAGGGTACGGTATATCTTGTAACTTCTGCTGCTCCTGCTCCATGTCAATGTAAGCCATCAGGCTCAGCACGTTCAGTTGTGCAGGGTTCAATTGTGTTGTTACCATAACCTATAGATTTGTCGGTGCAAAGATACGGATTTATTTTCAATTATCGCGCGATTCCCCTCACCTTTTTATATATATTAAGGTAAGCCATCTACTGTCGGCGGTACTCGGTGGGCGAGAGGTTGAAATGGGCCTTGAAGTCGTGGTTGAAGGTGGTGGGACGGCTGAAGCCGGAGGCTGCGGCGACGTCGGCCACCTTCATGTCGGTGGTCTTAAGCAGGATGCGGGCGTGCTCCAGACGGCAGTCGCGGATGAAGTCGGCCACGGAACTGTAGTCGCTGCCCTGGGCAAAGGCGCTGCCCACCTGTGCGATGTTCAGGTTGTAGCGGTCGCAGACGGCCTGACGGTCGAACTGCGGATTGAGGTAGAGCTGGTTTTCGCGGATGTCGTCGCAGAGGTGCTGGAAGAGTTCCTCGTCCGAAAGGGTCTTCAATTCGGCGGCAGGCTGTTCCTTCGGCGACGGACGGCGCACGATGGTCTGCAACTGCTGGAAACGCTCCTTGTACTTGATGGTCTCGTCAATCAGGCGTACCAACCCTCGGTTCTTCTCATTGACGATGCGTTTCTGGTAGAAGAAATAGACGGCGAAGGCAATGGCCAGAATGGCGATGACGGCAACGGCAAGGCTGACGATGTGGGAGCGCTCGGCCTCAGCCTCCTTCTCCTGAATCTCCAGCTGCTGCTCGTAGGCGTGGTAGCGGGCAGCATAGTCGTGGGCCTCGCTGCGGTGCAGGCTATCGCTGACAGCCTTCGAGAGGTCGGCATAGCGGGTCTGATAGCCAAGAGCCTCGGCAAAATTTCCCTTCTCACGGGCTGCGATGGAACGGGAACGCAGGATGATGGCATAGTCCTCGTTGAGTGTGTCGCCCGCCATGCGACGCTCCAGTTCGTCGTAGGTGGCCAGCGCCTCGTCGTACATGCCCAAGGCCATCTGCGCGGGGGAAATCATGCGGCGGGCGGCGAAGGTCTTGCCGTAGCTGCTGTTATCAAAGAGCGCCAGGTGTTTCTTCGCCAGACTTAGGTAACGGCTCTCCTCGCCCTTAAAGTTCCCCTCGCCCTTCGGAGAGGGGTTAGGGGTGAGGCTTGGGTTCTGGGTGTGGCTATACGCTATAGCCATCAAGCCCCATGCCTGTGCGTGGCTGAAGTCGAGATAGCGGTCGCGTTCGCTGGGGTTATCTTTCCACGAGAGACGGTAGCTGTCCTCGGCATAGTCCTTGATATGGCTCTCGAAGTGGTCCAGCCGGTCGAGGATGCGCTGCGCCAATGGGATGACCTCTTCGTAGCGGCGCAGGTCGTTGAGCGCATTAATCTTACGCTTCACGGCAACGATGTAGGCATCCATGCGGTCGATGCTGCCAGGAGCATCAAGATGGCTGATGGCTTCGTCGAGTTTGGCAAGACCTTTGTTCTCCTGTCCCAGGTGCGTCATCACCAGACCGATGTCGGCCTCGGTGCGCCAGCGTTCTGTCTCCTGGCCTTGTTTCTGACAGAGTTCGGCCTTCTGTGCAGCCCAATGCATATATTCCTCGTAGTCGGGCTTGGCACGGCTAGTTGCAATGAGCAGGTCAAGGATATTCTCCTGTTCCGCAGCGTCGTTGCGCACGGAGTCGTGACCGAGCAGTTCCTTGCAGATGAGGATGGCAGAGTCCTGACGTTGCTCCACAAGCGACTTGCTATAGATCCTGGCACGG
>JAFSKJ010000013.1 GCA_017449025.1 Prevotella sp.
AAATATGATTACCTTTGCATCGTAAAAAGAGGTCGTGCCCGACACGGGCCAAAGGATATATTACAATTATTTATGAAATAGGGTGTCAGGGTGACAGAACGCCCTGTCACAAAGGGTTTGCACCCTGTTTGAGGGTGACAGAGGGTGACAGGAGGGTGACAGGTCTGACAATGGACTTTACACACTAAGTGCCTTTGGATTTCCGTAAAGTGGCACTTTAGCGTCGTAAAGTGGCACTTTAGCGTCGTAAAGTGGCACTTTAGCTCAGATAACATTATTGCCACGCTCATAGGCAGTTACCTTCATAGGAACGGCTTTCAGAAAGGCAAGGGTGACAAGAGCCGCTGCTATCTCATAGCCCGCAAATCCTGACACCCTCCTGTCACCCTCTGTCACCCTCAAACAGGGTGCAAACCCTTTGTACATCGGCGTTCTGTCACCCTGACACCCTATTTCTGAAAATTCCGTGTGCGCTTGAAGATTTTTGTCCACTTGATAGGGGTGCTGAGCAGTTACGTGTCCGAAGCAAAAGTGTAAAGAATGTTAAGATTCTAAAGAATTAGAGTAAATTGTTTGGTGGTTCTAAATATTTAGAATATATTTGCAGCGTAATTCTAAAAGTTTAGAGCTATGAAGGAGAGTAAACAGTTGACAAAAGCCGAGACGCAGGTGATGCAAGCCCTGTGGAGCCTGCCAGCAGAGGGGGCCTTGTCGGCAGAGATCATGGAGCGGATGCCAGAGCCCAAGCCTGCACTGACCACGCTTCTCACGTTCTTGAAGATTCTTAAGGACAAGGGATTCGTGACGTCGCAGAAGGAGGGTCGCGGCCAGCGCTTCCATGCCGAGGTGAGCCGCGAGGCTTACACGCGCACGTATATGAAAGAGGTGAAGCAGACCTTCTTCGGCGGATCGTTCACCTCCTTGGTATCGTTTTTCGCCAAAGAAGAGCAGCTCACCGACGCTGACATCAGCGAGATTCTCCGCATTATAGAAAAGAAATAAAAGGCGAAAGGAGGATCTATGTACACGCTTGAAACAGGTTTATTTCCCTTGGCCGCCATCGTGGTAGGTGCGCTGCTTACGCTCATCTTCTTCTCTGTGGTCAGGCTCAAGTGCTCAGCCCGCTGGGCCATCGGCTTCATCTTTGCGGCTATGGCCATGATCACCATCTGCTCAGTGGTGACACCGGTGCGATGGGTGGAACTCGAGGGCAGAGAAGCCCCACTCTTATCCCCACTTGAGGGGAAGACTAATGGCGGAGCATCATCCCCCCAAGAGGGGGACACAAATGTCCTATGGAGTAATGAAGCCCCACTTTCGTCCCCCCTTGAGGGGAATACTTATGGCGGTGCATCATCCTCCCAAGGTGGGACAGGAGGGGAACTTCTCTTCGGCTGGGTGTGGGTGGCAGGAGTCGTTGTCATGCTGCTCTACCTGTTGAAGCAGCTGGTACATCTCTACCTGCTGAGACGTAATCAGGAGTATATCTGTAACACTGAGGGTGCAACACTTTTTGCTGTCGATGGCACCGATGCCTTCTCTTTCGGACGTAGTGTGTTTCTACCACGCATGTTCGACGACGAGATGCGCCATTTCATGACACTGCATGAGACGGCCCATGTACAGCACCGCCATTTCCTCTGGCTCTGCCTTTGCTGGCTGTTAGTGGCCGTCAATTGGTACAACCCGTTCTGCTGGGTGCTGTTTCGTGAGCTGCGTCTGCAACACGAGCTGCAGGTTGATGGCGACGTGCTGCGCCAGGGCGTTGACCGCTCGGCCTATCAGTACTCGCTGCTACGGGCATCGATGCTGGGCGGCGGTCCTGTCTGGGTGCTCTCTGCCTTCGGGCGCAACCCTGTAACCCATCGCATTGCCTTTATGAACAGCGACATCAACATGCGGGGCAGCTGGCGCCGAGCTGTAGTAGCGTCGCTATTGACTGTGGTGGTGCTGTCGGCAGCCGTTGTCACCGCCTGCCAGAGCAATGAGAAGATAAAGGAGCACCCCTTGATGGGCTGGTGGAAGATGGACTTCACGCGCAACACCGACAGCGACACTGAGCTGTATCCTGTCGGTAAGCAGATTGCCTTCTACAACTACGACACGTTCCTCACCATCACCTACCAGGCCCGCAACGGCAAGTCACTCTCCTTCTCGTTCTCCACGGAAGAGACGCGGCTGCGGGGCGACACTCTGGTCGATGCTATGGGCCACCCCATGCGCTATGAGTTTATCGACGACAACACGTTCCAGAGCCAGTGGACGCGCCAGCCTTACCAGAACGCCATGCCGAAGGGGCCGGAGATTACCGACCAGTGGAGCCGCATACCCGTTGACGAGGAACTGTTGGAACTGTTCCAGTCGCTCCGACAGGCCGACAAAGCGCACGGCGGGAAGTTCGACGGTGTGTGGCTGAACCTGACCCAGACGGTAGAAGGCGATAAAAACAAAGAATATCTGATTGTCAGCGACAGTCTCTTCCTCAGCCTCTACTATAACCAGCAAGAGCCCAAGGCGTTCCGCGCAGCAGGCGGGGGCTACAGTGGCACCCTGAAGGAGATTGGCGATAACCATCTTAAATTGGGAAATATGGAACCGTTTGTGTACTCCATGCCCGATGCCGACCATCTGGTGGTACACAAGGCTGCGAACGAGACTGCCACGCCGCATACCTTCCAGCGCATCGCCATGCCCGCCGAACTGAAGCGCATGTTCACGGCTCCGATGACACACGGACACTCCGGCTGAGCCAAGGCAAAAATTCAAAACAAGAATCTGTAAATTTCCTGTTCCGAAAAGGCAGGGACAGCCAGTCCTGTGCCCTGACAGACAGTCACCATCCAACTCAAATAAAGTAATAAAACACATACAAAACGAGTAGTTTCCCGGGAAGATTCAGGAGGCCGCAGGGATGCACCCTCCTGATTTTTTAATCCTTAAAACATTATTATTATGAACAAGAGAATCTGCACTGTTTTCATTGCTGCCGCCCTCGCCATGTGCGTCGGGGCGCAGGAAAAGACGACGGGGAAAGCCAGTCGCCAAGAGAGAACCATAGCCCTGTGGGGGCACGTGAAGAATGCCGTGACGCGCGTTGGCATCAAGGATGCCTTCATCACCCTGATGCGCGAGGACTCAAGCGTGGTGGACACGATGCACGTGTTCAAGCAGTGGAGCCAGGGCAAAGACGACTACGCCTACCGCTTCGACATACCGGCACGCGAGCAGAAATACATCATCCGCGCCGAGCACCCCGACTATGAGACCACCTACGTGGACTACCACGTGCGCCACATTGCCCGCAACACCTACTTCGACGCGCCGTGGCACCACATGAAGAAGCGCAGCCGCATGACGGAGAATGTACACCAGCTGGGCGAGGTGGTAGTAAAAGCCACAAAAGTGAAAATGGCATATCGTGGCGACACCATCACCTTCAATGCCGATGCCTTCAACCTGCCCGAAGGCTCCATGCTCGACGCCCTCATCCGCCAGATGGACGGCGTGGAACTGAAGGACGACGGTCGCATACTGGTGCAAGGCGAGCAGGTGGACGAACTGATGCTCAACGGCAAGGACTTCTTCAAGGGCAACAACCGCGTGATGCTCGACAACCTGCCAGCCTACACGGTGAAGCAGGTGCAGACCTACCACAAGAGCACGGAACTGAGCGAGTATTTAGAGCGCAACTACGACAAGAAGCGCTTCGTGATGGACGTGCAGCTGAAGCGGGAATACAACCAGGGATGGCTCATGAACGCCGAGGTGGCGGGCGGCTCACCGTTCTTGAAGGACATTGACGACCGCTACCTGGCTCGTCTCTTCGGCTTGCGCTACACCACCAATTCGCGCTTGGCCTTCTACGCCCAGACTAATAACATAAACGAGAGCCGACGCCCCGGCGGCGATGGCGACTGGTCGCCCAGCAACCAGCCCACAGGCTTGAGCGAGCACCGTCTGGCTGGCGCCGACCTGATGATAGAAGACCGCGACAAGCGCTGGCAGGAAAAGGCCAACGCGGCCGTGGGATGGCAGCGCACCACCAACATCACGCAGACCAACGCCGAGCAGTTCCACACCGATGCCGCCTCGACTTTCAACCGTCAGACAATCAACACCCGCAGCCGCAACGTTAATGCCAACGTCACCAACGAGTTTCAGCTGAAGAAGCCCTTCTTCCTCTATTCTTGGTCGTATCTGCAATATAACGATGCCGAGAGCAACAGCCTCAGCCGTGCGGCGCAGTTCAACAGCGACCCCACACGCTTTGGCACAACGACCACCATACTCGACAGCGTCTTTGCCGCCTCGCTCAGCTTAGACCTGCAGCAGGCTCTGGTGAACAGCAACCTGCAACAATCGAAGAACGATGGCAGCAACCTTACATTGTTGACTAACAACATTCTGAACTACAAACTGCCCTCGGGCGACAACATGGGCGTAGACCTCGACGCCTCCTACAACCGAGGCCGCAGCCATGCCACCTCCGAACAGCAGGTTCGCTATGCTGCTACCTTGTCGCAGCCCACTACGCTCCGCCGCCACTCCTCCACCCCATCAAGCGAGACCAACTTCTCCATCGCCCCCAACTACCGCATCACGTGGCTCAACGGCCTGTGGCTTAACACCGAGTATCGGTTCCTCTTCCGCGAGCGTAACAACACCAACGACGTGTTCCTCGCCGACACCCTCGACCTTCAGAATGCCTACGACCGCACGCACCGCCGCGTGGAGAACCGCCTAGCCGTCACCCCCGGATACACATACGAGAAGGACGGCAAATATTTCCAAGTCTACTATCAGATGCACTTCTACAATGTCAACGAGCAGTTAGACTACCGCAGCGCCTACGCCGACACATCGCTCGTTCAGCACTGCTGGACCATGTCGCCCGAACTCCACCTGCAATGGGCAAAGGACAACTGGGCACGCTCCTTCGACCTCTTCTACGGCATAGAGTTCCAGACGCCCGACCTCTTCCAGAAGGTTGACATACTGAACAACGAGAACCCGCTCGTACGCCGCTACGGCAACCCCGACCTGCGCGGTGCCACCAACCACCGCATGCAGTTCGGCCTTAACCGCAACTGGCGCGAGCAGCGCATCTCCCACCGCATTGGCGGCGGCCTACGTTTCTTCCGTCACCAGGTGTCGCAAGGCCAGACCTACGACCCCGCCACAGGCATCACCACCTACCGCCCCGAAAACGTGGAGGGCAACTGGCAGACCTACTTCTTCGACTTCTTCAACATGCCGCTCGACAAGCCTCGCCGCCTAACGCTGAACAACTACCTGCACGGCGACTACACCCGCAACGTAGACATCGCCGCCACTGTGTCCGACGGTTTTTCCGTCGGGTCCCTTACCCACGTCAACAACTACTACCTCGAGAACCGCCTCACCCTCAGCTACACCATAGGCAACCTCACCCTTGGCCTGCCCACCTACGTAGAATACCGCCACACCGACAACCGCGAAGCTACCATCACACCCATCAACGCCGTCAACTTCCAGTACGGCCTCACCGCCAACTACAACTTCAAACGCGATGCAGGCTCCTCCCCCAAGGGGGAGGCAGGGAGGGGACTTCCCCGCTGGCTACAGGGATTCAGCCTTGCCACCGACCTGAAGATGTACTCCCGCCGTGGCTACGGCGACAGCTCTTTGAACCGCAACGACCTGGTATGGAACGCCAGCATCAGCCGCTCCTTCCCCAACCCCTTTGGCAAGCGCGCCGCCGGCACCCTCGTGGCCCGCCTCGAGGGCTTCGACATCCTCCATCAGCTCTCCTCCACCTCCATCTTCATCAACGGGCAGGGTCGCACCGAGACCACCCACAACACCCTACCCCGCTACGTGATGCTCCACCTTACGTACAGCTGGCAGAAGATGCCGAAAAAGAGATGAGATAAAACTTTATGTATGTCCGAAACCTACATAGAATCGGACATACATAAAGGACTCACTACGAGCTTCGCTCGTCGAAGAAGTTCCTACAATAAATAGATATTTTCTTAATTGAAGGGCAGGAACATTTTTGAAGGCTCCCATCCGCGTCCTTCCAACTTCTTCTGCATCCACAGGTAGCCGAAGCTTGCGGGATAGCCAGCGGGACTCTCGGCGTTCTTGTGGCGCGCCAAGCGGCAGAGGTCGAAGTATCTGTTGCCCTCGAATGCGAACTCCAGGGCATACTCGTCGCAGAGCAAGTCTTCAACGGCATTGATGGTGTCTTGCTTAGTGTATGCAACGTTGACGCCATAGGTGTTGGCAATCTGCTCCATTTTCTTGCCCACCATACGCTTCATGGTGTATGGCGAAGAGCCTGTGAGGTAGCTGCTTATGCCGAAGTCGCTGGCGGCCTTGCCTGCGCCATGGCAGTGTATGCCGCATGCACTTGCGTATGGGAACAGGTAGATGTTCTCGTCGGAGAGCAGCGGATAGGTGGTGCGGAGCATCTGCTTTGTCTCGTCGCTGATGTAGTCGGCGTATGTGAGGAGGTTTTCGCTGATGCCGTCCTTGAGTATTGCGAAAGCAGCGTCGGGATAGCCTAAGCGGTTGAAGGCCTCGGCGAGATGTAAGAGTACGGTGCTGGTGCGGTAGAGCACGATATTGGCATACTTGTACTTGTCTATCCACTGCATGGTGGAGTCGCCAACGAGCGACTGCTGTATTACGCTGCGCAGTCGCATGTCTCCTGCCATGGCTATGCGTATGCTGTCGCATGCCTGCTGTCCGCCTATGGAGTAATAGTAGTACTCTGTGGAGTCTGACAGCAGGTTGAGAGCGTCGGATGCCTTGATCTGTATCTCACTCATGTATGGCTCTCTGAGGCCGACGTCGCTGCTTTCCTCGGTAGTGGCATAGTAGTTGAAGCCAAAAGCGAGGGGCACGTCAGTGGTCTGTCCGTTCTGTCGGTTGACGGCCATGGGGATATATGTGATGATGTCGTTGGCAGCCGTGGGGTTGCGTCCGAACACTGATGCCCATGCGGGATTTGTGCTGATGATGGTGCGTATCTGCGAATCGTCGGGCAGGTCGCTGTCGGCATCGGCGCCAAAGCGCCCTGAGCTCAACGACTTGGAGCGCATGGGGGCAAGCAGCAGGCTGCTGGTGTAAGTGCCGGCAACCTGAGTGAGGTAGACGGTGAAGTGTCGCGCTGCATTGGCGTACTCACCAGCTTCGAGGTACATGTCGCCGAGGATAACGTCGACAGGCACGAAGCATCGCCGTGGTTCAAACTGCTTCTGTGTGCTCTCCCAGTTTGGCGAACCTATGTTATGCCCTGACGTCAGGCCGTAGGCTGGCACACTCATGCCTGTGTACTGCTCAAGGTCGGGAGCGAGCTGTGCAACGATTTCGGTGAGTGTGAGCTGAGGGAAGCTGTTACCGTCGATCTGCGAGATCTTGGTAAGCGGTTCGGTAAAGAACGGCACGCGCTCGTAGTTGCGTCCGAGCTGCAGGTAAGCCCATGCGCGCAAGGCCTTGACGGCAGCATATTCGTTGATTACCACGTTGGTGGCGCCGGTGTACAGCTCTGTGTTACGGTTCTTGATGTAGTAGTTGCAATTGTTGATGACACGGTAGTAGACGTATGCCGAGTCGTACTTGTTGGCCGAGGTGGCGGTGAAGTTAGCCAGCTGGCGCAGGTTGTTGTCGGTATACTTGGTTGTGGCCACCAGGTCGCCGCGCATCTCTCCCTGGAACACATACTGGTCGGCGAGCTGCTGCATTGCCTGCATGATGCCGAAGGTGTAGAAGAGGGAGTCGGTTTTCTCTGCTATCTCCGGCTCAATGTTCTGTCGCGAGCTGTCTGTCTCGAGCATGTCGGAGCATGAAGTGAGAGCCCACCCAAGCCCTCCCAAAGGGAGGGATGTCAAAATGCATAAGAACCACTTTGAAACCGTTCCTGTTGTATTTAATTTAAAGATTTTCATATTCTGATGATGTATATTGTATTTAACTTGTCTGTTGCAAGGCGCACCTAAGCCCTTTCGGATAGAGGGATGTTGGTGCTCTTTACAGGTTAATCTTCAGGCCAGCAGCGATACTGCGACTCTGGGCCATGTTGCCACTGTCGATGCCCTGATAGAGAACACCGCTGCCAACAGAGAACTCCGGGTCGCTGCCGAGGTACTTGGTGAAGGTGAGCAGGTTCTGGCCCTCTACCCATACGGTGAGTCCCTGGAGCCACGTCCACGAACCGGGAACGGGCACGCGGTAGTTGAGCGACACAGTCTTTAGGCGCAGGTAGCTGCCATCCTCAATCCATCGGTCGCTGAAGCGGTTGTTGCCCATGGGGTCGCCATAGTTTACGCGTGGCAGGGTGGTCTGCTGGCCCTCATAGCTCCAGCGTCCCACTTCTGCCACCTGCTGGTTGTAGAAGTTGGAGCCTGCGTTGAGTATTGAGCGCTGGTAGTTGTAGACATCGTTGCCAAGAGAGTAGTTGAAGCCGATGTTGAGTGTCAGGTTCTTCCATGTGGCCGTGGCGAAGATGTTGCCATAGATGTCGGGGTTGGGGTCGCCAATGATGGTCTTGTCGGCGTCGTCAATCTTTCCGTCGTTGTTCAGGTCGATGAAATGCACGTCGCCTGCCACGAAATTGTGGCGTATGCCGGCGTTGTCCTCCATGTAGAGATACTGGCCGTTTCCTGCAGCCTTGGCATCGGCATCGGTAGAGAGAACGCCTGCCGTCTGGTAGCCGTAGAACAGAGCCACGGGATTGCCCTCGGATGTCAGTATGTTGTTGTCGCCATAGATGGAGGTGGTGTAGTTGCCGTCGGGCAGCTTTGTCACCTTATTCTTATAGTGACCCACGCTGGCGCCCAGCTCAAGTGTAAAGTCCTTGGCCACTACGGGCTTCATGGTGACGGTGGTTTCGAAACCCTGGTTCTCCAGGTCGCCGCCGTTGCTCCAGTAGCGGTTGATGCCTCCGATGGGAGTTGAGAAATTCTTGAGCGTGAGCAGGTTGCTGGTCTTGTGAATGAAGTAGTCGAACTTCACTCCGAGGCGGTTGTCAAGCATGTAGCTCTGCAGGCCAATGTTTATCTTCTTAGTAGACTCCCACTGAATCTTGTCGTTACCTACGTTGGTGAGCTGCGTACCCACGGCGTCGTAGTTGTAGCGCACAGTGGTGTAGCTGGTGCGTGCGGCATAGTTGGATATGCCGTCGTTGCCGCTGATGTCGAAGCCGGCATTCAGTCGCAGGTAGTTGATGCCTCTGGTGCGCGGGAACCACTTCTCATTGGTGAGCACCCATCCGAGCTGGACGCTTGGGAATATGGCCCACTTGGTGCCAAAGAGTCCCAGCCCGTCGGCGTTCTCACCGAAGCGGCTGTTGGCCTCGGCCATGAGCGAGAGTGTGGCGAAGTAGCGGTTCATGTAGTTGTAGTCCACATTGCCGTACCACTGTATCTGCGTCCACTCGTCGTTGGCTCCTTCGATACCCCGGAAACCGCTCCATGCGAGCGACGGGTTCTTGTCGCTGGTCACTCCGTTGGCCTGTACCGACAGGTCGTTCATGTCGTAGGTGAAGGCATTGTATCGTCCGCCGATGAAAGCAGCGAGCGAGTGTTTGCCAAACTGGTGTGCCCAGTCGAGCTGCAGCTTGCCTACAATGTTGTTCTCCTTAGAGAAGAGCGACTGTGTCTTGGCATAAACGCGTCCCAGTCCAGCAATGTTGAACGAAGGCACGCCGGTGTATGGCCGGAAGTAGCGCTGTGCGTTTCGGTCGAGCGTATAGCTGAGCATGGCCGAGAGTTTGAAGTCGTTGCTGATGTTGTAGACAGGCTCCACACGCACATTGAAGTATGTGTTCTCGGCCTTGTTCTTGTTGTCGCCACTGCCGTAGTTGAGCACGGCCATGGGGTTGGCAAGGGAATAGCCGTTGCCGTACTGGCTGAAGATGTCGTCATAGTCGGAGAGCAGCGACGAGAAGCCTCCACGTCCGTCGTTGAGCAGCTTGTTGTACTGGTATGGAGCCACCAATGGCGACTTGATCATGGCCAGTGCGGTGGGAGACGCGACGGTGCCTTTAGAGAAGTCGGCGGGCATGCCATTGTCGAACACCTCGTTGTTGGTGCGGGCAATGGAGATGTCGAACTTGGTCTTCAGGTTCCACAGTATGGAGATGTCGGTGTTGAAGCGCACGTTCATGCGGTTGAAGGCATTCTTGCGTGCAGAGTACTGTGCATCGACATACCCCACCGAGAGGTTGTACATGCCAATGTCGTCGCCACCTTGCACGTTGATGCTGTAGTTCTGCGTCATGGCCTTGTGGTAGACATAGTCGTTCCAGTCGGTGTTGTTGTGGTAGGTATAGTAGTAGTAGCCGTTGGGATCGTCGTTCAGGAATCGGAAGTCAATGTTCTTGTCCTGGATTCCGTCGATGGTGCCGAGCATCTCTGTGGCGTATATACGGTACTGCGAGGCATTCATCAGCGTAGGCAGCTGAGGCACGAAGGTCACTCCTGCCGACACGTTGGCATCGATGCGCGTAGCCATGGAGTGTCCGCGCTTGGTCTCGATGAGCACCACGCCGTTGGCACCGCGTGCTCCATAGAGTGCAGTGGCGTTCTTGAGTATCGTGACCTTCTGCACATCGTCGGGTGCAATGTTGGCCAGGATGTTGTTGAACTGCCCGTCGTGGAGCGAGTAGCGGTCGCGCTGCATGTCCTGCTCCACACCGTCGACGATGATGAGCGGCTGTGCGTCGGCGGTAATGCTGTTAAGGCCTCGTATGAACATCGAAGCACCGGCGTCGAGTGCTGCCGAGCGCATGATGGTGTGCATGTCGCCGCCAAGCTTGGTTGACACCTCGTTGTCGATGGTTACTCCGAAGCGGGTAATCTGGGCCTCGCTCTTGGCGGTATAGTCCGTTCCTGAGGAGTACATGGTCTGGAACTTGTCGCTGAGCATCTGTATGCGCAGCGTCTGTGTGCTGTCTCCGGCAACGAACCCCACCTGCTGCGACAGATACTGCGGTGCATGCACGTAGAGAGCCGTGGCGAATTTGGGCACCTTGATGGTGAACGTACCATCCTCATCGGTCATAGCCGTGTAGCGCAGATAGCCAAGTGCCTGCAACTGTATGCCGGCCAGCGGCTTCTTCGTGGCCTGGTCGGTCACTACGCCCTTGAGCGTCACTGTGGGATATTGGGCCTGCACTGCCTTGCGCTGTGGCTGCTTGATTGCCGTCTCCACTTCCTCTTCTTCCTCGTCGTCGCTCTGGGCCATTGCCGGCATGACGCAGAATCCGAAAGCCAGTGTGCAGAAGACAAGTCTCCGACTGGTGTTCTGCAAAAGATTAAATATGGTGCTCTTCATTTTCATTTGTTGTTACGTTCAAACTCAACCAGTTCAACAGGCTTCATAAGCAGGCCATAGATGCGCACGTCGCGGGTGTAGGTGCTCATCTGCGTGGCATTGAACACGCTGATGGGTGAGGTGATGTGAATATTAGGAGAATAGTTGCCCAAGCCGGCATAGCATACCGGGAAGGTGAACCGTCCGATGAACATCGTGTCGGTAACCTCGGGATTGTTGACGAAAGCGGTATTGATGTTCAGCGACTTGGGGTTGACGTCGGTAGTCTTCGGTGTCTCACCGGCGGCCTGTGCCTCAGCGGCGGCCCGAGTGAAGTTGTACGTGGCCAGCTGCCCCTTCTCGTTGCAGTAGCTTAACGAGAAGTTCAGCGAATTGGGCAATGTGTCGGTGCGGTTGGTGAGACGGGCCGACGGCAGGAACACACAATATATATCATAGGTGGTGGACTGAACGTCGGGCAGGCTTATGAAGAAGTCGGGCTTGGCAAAAGGACCGCTGGGTTCTATCCACATGTAGCGGAAGTCTACAGGGTCGGGGCCGAACACGTTGCGCCAGTTGGTTGCATTCACGTTGTGAAGCGACGAGGTGAAGTGCTTTGCCAAGTAGCGCGTGAAGGGCACCTCTATTTCGGGGCAGTAGCTCTCCCATGGATAGAATGCCAGGCTGTCAACCAGTCGTGCGAAGCCATTGCTCATGGGCTGCTTCTCGCCAACGGTCTGTGCCAGTATTTCCCTGGGATTCGAGAACTTCGACCTGGTGGTGGAGCGGATGGTATCGGTATATACCCCACCCTGCTCTACCCACTGGTTGTAGGCATCGTTGTTGCTGTATATCAGGTTGCGAACGATGGCACGGCGGGTAAGTGAGTCCTTCAGGTAGGCAGCGCTCACAGACACGCTCTTGCTGTTGGTGGCGCTGGCAGAGGTGAAGTTCTCCACGTCCTGCACCAAAGTGGTGGTGATGAACTTGAAGCAGGGCGACACGCGGTCGTACATAGACTTGAACGCATGGTTGGTGGGCATGAGGAAAGTGTAGGAGCTGTCCTCATTCTCGATTTTCGCGTTCAGCTGGCGTGTCAGCGAGTTGCTGGTTACGAGCACCGAGTCTATATAGGTCTGTATACCGTCGACCATCGGGCCTTTGACACTGGCATCCTGGTCGAGGACGGTAAGCTCGTACTTCATGAACTGATTGCGCAGCGAGTCGATGTCGCTACCCATGCTCAGATACTCATACAGGTTGGGATAGAACTTGGCGGCTCCGTCCATGATGTGCATCACACCGTTGGAGCTGGGCAGGTTAGGCTGGCTGATGTTGTTGCCGTCGTAAGTATAGCTGCCATTTCCTGCGAAGGTGAACGACTTCTCGTTGAGCGTATGCACTCGCTCGTTCACCTCACCCGATGCGGTATGGCTGTACTCTGCCACGTGGCTCTGCACAAACTGCTTGAGCAGCTCGCTGTTGCTGAGCTGGCTGAGTTCGGCCGTGTTGATTGTTCCGTTCAGCGGTGCCCACACGGTGTATGACCGTGAGTTTGCCAGCTCTGTCTCGAAGCCTGTCTGACGTATGAGCGAGGCGAATTCGGAAAGCTGCGGATTCTGGGAGATGTTCTCCCACAGCGTCTGATTGCCCGTAGCCACAGCGTCCACGGGAGTATCGTTGTAGTCGCTGAAGTCAGTGCAGGCTGTCAGGAAAAGAAGAGACGGGGAGAGGGAGAGCAGGAGAAACGCCGCGCTTTCCATTTTCCTGATGTTCCCCAGTCTTTTTATCCGGTTATTTATGTTTGTTGTCTTCATATTCATAATGATTGAATAATTTCTCATTTTCTCATTTTATCTTTACCTGAATGCCCGGTTAGTACCAGTCTTCAGAGTACTGGTCGTTGTCTACCACGTCGACGGGTACGAACTCGATATAGTCGAACTGCCACTTCAGGTCGGTCTCGTCAGAGATGACGTTCTTGATGCGGAACCAGTATTCCTGGCTCTGCTTCATGTCGAAGCGTCCCATGATTTTGCGTAGCGAGGCGTTGCGCACGTCGCTGCGCTGGTTGATGGTCACGCTGCCGTCGTGATTCTCGGGGTGATCCTGGTAGCTGAACAGTCCGCGCATGTATCCGCGGTTGCGCATGGCAGCGTCGGTGCTCACGCCATAGTCATCCTCCTCGAAGAAGGTAGTGGAGCCAATGCGCGGGTCGCTGATGCCGATACGCACATCCAAGGGGATGTCGATGGCCACCATGCTGGCGAGGCTCTTCGACGTGCCCATGTAGAACTGCATCATGCCGCCGTGTGACATAGGCGTGTAGAATATGCGGAACTCATAGATGCCAGTCGGTATTGGCGGCAGCTTGATGGCCAAGTCGTAGTTGCCCCATCCCTGGAAAGTGTCGCCCTGCCAGGCGTTGTAGGCTCCCTTGACGTTGTAGCGGAAGCGGTTTTCCGAGGTGTAGCTCACCACATTGTCGAAGAAGTTGAGCGGGAAAGCTACACGGTTGCCGCTGCCGCCGCCGTTGCGGGCACTCATTTCTGAGATGGTGGACATACGTATGCCGTTGTTGATAAACTCAACCAGGAAGGTGGTGGAGTCGAAGCGCAGGCGTTCGTGGAGCACTCCCTTCGGCACCTGACGGTCGTAGACCAGCATGCCTCGTATGCCGTGGATGTAGCCGTTATAGGCAGAGATGTTGGTGTCGTAGTTCACGTCGGTGTCAGTGGTGCGTGCCACCCTTATGCCTGGCGACACCAGCTGATGAATACCGTAGCTGCCTGTCAGTGCGTTGGCACCGTTCTCGGCAGTCACCGTGCCAAGCTCGTCGGTCAGGGTGTTGAACGTACGGTAACGGTTGATGAAGAGCTGCGTGCCCTGAGGCTGCCATATCTTCAGCAGTGTGTTGGGCAGCATGGTCTGGTAGTAGTCGAAGGGCTGGCAGCCGTTGGTGTAGTTCCAGTTGTTCTGCCATCGTGTGCTGTTCTCGAACACCAGCTCGTTCTGCGGCATACCGGCAAACAGTATGTGATAAGCCACGAACATGTTGAGGGCGTTGAAGCGGTTGGTATAGTCGCTGCCGGTGCTCACGCTGTTGCCCGTCTCCGTCAGGTAGTCATACCAGTCGGCAGCATTGGCATAGGCACGGTTGGCGTATGCTATCAGGTCGTCAATGCTGTTGATGCCGTTGCGGGCCATCACCTCGTCAGGCTCGGCAAAGATGGTGAATGCCACCTTGCACTCCTCGGGCACCCAGAGGGGGTCCTTGGTGGAGTTGTTGTCGTTGCGGTCGGTGATGGTATAGACGGCATCCTTCTTGTAGCGCTTCAGCGAGTCGGCCAGGCCGGTCAGGCGCAATGCCTTGGCAAAGATGCTATAGTCCTGATGGCGCTCCAGCTCGTCGACGATGATGCGCGTGCTGCGCGGTATCACGTGGTTGATGATGTGTACGATGCCGTTGGTGACTATACTGTCGGGCTGTGTGATGACAGCCACCTTCTCTATGGCCACATTGCCGCGGTAGACCGACGATGTGTCGGTGATGCCGGCAGTCTGCACGGGGCGTCCCAGCATGGTGTTCACTGTGGTGCCTCCGCCGCCCATCTCGATGGTGCTGTGAGTGCCGCTGGCAAGGTGGTACTTGGCAATGTCGTTGCACAGCGAGTCGCTGTACTGGTTGTTAGGGTCGATAAGCCCCTCAAGCGAATTGGCCGACAAGCCATTGTGTGGCAATGGAGCCTCGGTGTCGTTGTACAGGCTGTCTATATACTGTGCGATTGCCTCGTTGGTGGGTGCAAAGCATGTGTACTCACCGTACGACGACAGGTTGCGGTCCAAGCGTACCCGGCTCAGTATCTGGTCGAACGATGTTAGCTCGCTCTTGCGCTTGATATAGTCGGCAGCGGTCTCGCCCGTAGAGGTGTAGAGGTCAGACTCGTCAGGCTCGGGATTACAGGCCGTGATTCCCATGAGTCCCATGAGTCCTATGAGTCCTAAACGGCTCATGCGGCCTCTTATGCTATTCTTAGGATTGTTATTCATTGTCATTCCTCCTTCCTTAATATGTTTTTTCATATTGATTACTACTCTTGTATGCTGGATTCTGGCGCAGCAGCGGGCACACTATGATGTCGCTGTTGGGCACAGGCAGATAGAGGTAGGCCTCGTTGCGCATCTTTGCCTGGATGGCCGGGCCGTCGGTACCGCGGCTGCGTGTCATGAGCGACAGCATGTCGGCGTAGTTTGCCACGGGCTGGAAATTCTCGTTGGCATCCATCTGCTCGGCAAATGTGCGGTTGTAGTCCACGCCTTCAACGTGGCGGTAGTTGTAGCGCAGCAAGTCGTACCAGCGCTTGCCCTCGAAGCAGAGTTCGCGCAGGCGTTCCTGCATGACAAGCAGCTCCATCTGGTCCTTGGTATATGCGCGGTAGGTCTTAGTCCACTGCATGGAGTCGGCCTGGTTGTCGCGATAGAGTGCCCTGCTGTTCACAGCCTGCACCATTGTGAAGGCCTGCTGGAGGTATGTGTCTGACTCGTCTGACGGGTTAGCCAGCTGCACCAGTGCCTCGGCGCGCATGAGCATCACGTCTGTCAGACGATAGATAATCAGGTTCTGGTTCAGGCCGAGCGTGGTCCACATCTGGTTGTCGCGGCTCTGTGCTGTCTTGGCAGTCACTGACTGGTTGCTTATCATCTTGCGCACGTGGAAGCTCTCGTCGCTGCCGGCGAACACTGCTCCATAGAGGCGCAGGTCGTTGGTAGAGAACACCTGGCTGGTACCCACTGCCGCGACGTTGCTGGCAGCCTTTCCGGGATCGAAGATTGCCGCGGCCCGCAGATAGCCTTCAGTGCTGCTGCTGCGGAAGCTGGTGCTTGCCGACCACTTGTAGTAGTAACGGCAGAGGGCGTTGTTTGCTCTCGACTGCAGCTCGAAGATGCTCTCCTCGGCATTCTGGTCTACGAACAGCGCGGTATAAGCGTCCTCGGCGCTTGCCAGTGGATAGAGCTTTTCTTCCACTTCGTTGCGGCCCTTGACGTGCTGGGCCTGCTTCGAGGCAATAACCTGGTCGCAGTACTCCACGCAGCGCTGGTAGTCGGACTGGCTGTGGGTTACCGAAGCGCGCCACAGATAGATGTCGGCCAACAGGGCACGTATGCCGTCCTGTGTGAGCCATCCCACGCGGCGCCACTCGCCGGTGCCGTAGCTGCGGGGTGACACGGCGTACTGCACGGCCCACTCCAAGTCCTGTATGCACTGCTCCAGCACGTATGCCGGCGACGACTGCGGCAGCTGCATTTCCTGGCTGCTGTTCATATATGCCGTACCAGTGTATGGCACGTCACGGAAGTTGCGTACTAAGTAGAAATAGCAGAGCGAGCGCAGGGCCAGCATGTGTGCGCGGTCTACCATATAGTCGCCCTGCGTATAGCTGGGGTCAACGCTCATGACGGCCTCTGCACGCTCCAGCACAATGTTGCAGCGGTTGATAACCGAGTAGAGCGACGACCACTTGGCGTAGCGGTTGGTCACCTGCATGTTTACTGCTGCCATCTCCTCCAGTGCATCGGTGTATGCACCGCTCGACTCAGTGCCAAGCACCAGCTCGTCGGAACGTGACGCCCAAACGAGGAGCTGTTCTATGACATCTTCGCCTACCATGCCCTGATAAGCGGCATTCACCATCGACGAGACGTCTTCCTTGGTCTGCCAGAAGTCTTCGTCTACGGTTTTGTCGTCGGGCAGGATAATGGTATCGAGACAGCTGGTGAGCGACGTTGTCAGCAGCAGCGACGTGATGATTACACGGAATGCCCTGCTTCCCACCTTTACCTTATTATATATATATGTCTTTTCCATAATTAACTGTTTTTCCTTTTTCAATCAATTTTCAATCTTCAATTATAAATCTACAATTGATTAAAATCCAACGTTAAGTGTCAGTGTGAACTGCTTCGAGCGCGGAGTCTTGGCCTGGTCGCGTGCGGGATAGTAGCCTGAAGCCGATATTTCGGGGTCGGTGCCGCTGTACTTCGTCCAGACGTAGAGGTTGTTCATTGAGGCGTAGGCCTGCAAGTTGCTCAATCCCCACTCCTTGATCATCTTCTTCGGGAAGTTGTAGGCCACCTGCAGGTTCTGGAAGCGTACGAATCCGCCATCCTCGACGTAGCGGTCGGAGGCCTGGAAGTTCCAGCCTGAGTTGTACATGGCGCGCGGCATGGGTGTCAGGTCGCCGTCCTTGCGCCAGCGGTAGTTCACGGTGGCGCTCTGGTTGTTGGTGCCGTACATATTCTCAAGGCTCATGCGTGCCAGGTTCACAATCTTGTTGCCGAAGCGGTAGTTGAAGCGGCCCTTGATGCTCCAGTTGCCGTAGCGCAGTGTGAGGTTGAAACCACCGTTCACCTTAGGCATGGAGTTGCCAAGGTAGACCACGTCGAGGGCGTTGATCTGTCCGTCGTGGTTCACGTCCTCGTAGATGAGGTCACCACCCTGGAAGTTATAGCCCTTCTGTCCGTTGGAGGTAATCTGGTCGTAGGCGTACTTCATGTGCTGGGGCTCGCCGCTGTTGGTCATCAGCACCTTGCCGTCGGCTCCCACAGCCACTGGTGCAGTCTTGCCGCTGGCCAAGAACTCGTTGATCCAGGCCTCATACTCGGCTGTGGTCAGGTTGTTCTCCTTCTGGTAGTTCTGCAGGTAGTCGTAGGTGTACTGGTAGACGCCCTTGTAGCGGAAACCGTAGATGGAACCCAGTGAGTTGTTTATCTGCACACGTATGGGGTAGCCGGGCGTGCCGCTGGTCTGAGTACCGCGGATGGTGGCATCCCATGTGGTTCCGTTGATGCTCTCCAGCACGCTCTCGTCCATCTCCTTCAGCAGGTTGGAGTTCTGTGCAACGTTAAGTCCGAAGTCAGCCGAGAACTTTCCAATCTTGACAAACTTCTTGGCGTTGAAGTTCATTTCCCAACCGTCGTTGGTCATGCGGCCAACGTTGGCGTAGGATATCGACGAGTAACCTGTGAACGACGGTATGTTGATGCCCTGCAGCAGGTCTACGGTGTTCTTGTGGTAGTAGTCGAAATCAATCTCGATCATGTCGTTCAGCAAGCCCAGGTTAACACCGAGGTTGTACGATGTGGTCTTCTCCCAACGCAGGTTGTCGAGCTTGAGTCCGTCGAGGGTGGCAATGTTCTCCAGTCCGCTGGAACCCTTACCGTAGCTTCCTGCCGAGGTGTTATAGGTGTTATAGAAGAGGTAGTCCTTGTCGGGAGCCTTACCCACGACACCCCACGATGCACGCAGGCCGAGCATGGATAGTACGCTCTTCGACCACTTCATGAACGGCTCGTCAATGATGTTGTAACGTGCGGACACGCCGGGGAAGTATGCCCACTTGTTCTTTGGTCCGAACTTCGAGTTACCGTCGGCACGGAGCGAGAAGCCCAGCGAGTATCGTCCGTCGAGATATGCCAAGTGTCCGTTGTAGAGCACGTTCTGCGAGTTTGAGCGTCCGTTGCCGCTCGACGGTGTACCGGCGTATGCGTTCACCGTTGCCGACTTGATGCCGTTAGGCAGGTGGCTCATTATCACGGTCTGGTTGTTGTTCTTCGATGTGCTCATCTCGTAGCGCAGCAGCATCGATGCCGACCAGTCGCGGTTCTTGAAGTAAGGTGTGAAGGCCAGCTCCGTGCGACCGCCAATCTTCAGGCTGTTGGTCTCGTAGTTGGTGCTCAAGTTATACTCGCTGCTGTCCCAACGGTCGGTAGACAGAGAGGCGGGGCCGTAGGTGGGCTTGCTCTCTGCAAAGATGTCGAAGTCAACACGTCCGGTGAATGTCAGGCGGCTCTTCTCAGCCTCTGTGCCCAGAATCTCGTACTTGATGGTGAAGTCTGGTGTCAGGCGGTAGGTCTGGTCCTTGACGTATGCCTGGTGGGCAATGGCCACGGGGTTGCCGAGACTGCGAATCGACGAGAGGTCGGACGAGGAGTAGGCTCCGTCGTAGGGTGTCTTGCCGCTGGGGGCCGACGGGTTCATAAGGTAGAACTCATCGGTGTCGCTGCCGTCGGCATTCTGGCGGTAGATGGCCATGTTTGGAGCCATGTTCTGAGCTATCGAGAGCAGGCTGGGATGGGTTGTTCCGTTAATCTTGCCCTCGTAGTTCTTATTGTTGTTGGTATAGGTAAGGGCGAAGTTGGTCAGGAAGCGTATGCGGTCGGACACATTGTAGTCCAAGGCCATACGTGTGGTGAACTGCTGGAACTTCTGCTCAATGATTGAACCTGTCTGGTGCTTGTATCCGGCGGAGATGCGGAAGGTGGCCTTCTGTCCGCCACCAGTCAGGTTGACGTTGGCATCGTGCATGGCACCGAACTGCTGCACTGCATCCACCCAGTCGGTGTTGTTGTTCCAGTTCTCAAACTCGGCCCACGAGCGGTCGTAGTTCAGCTCGGGGATGTTGGTGGTGCGGTCAGAGCGCTGCGAGGGGTTGTAGAACTCCTCCTTCATAAGCATGGTGTAGTCGTCACCGTTCAGCAGCTTATAGCCTTCGGGCTGCCATGTGCCTGTGAACTTATATGAGAAGTTGATCTTCGGCTTTCCGCGCACACCGCGCTTGGTGGTAATCATAATCACACCGTTAGAGCCTCTGGAACCCCAGACGGCAGTTGCGGCGGCATCCTTCAGAACGGTGATCGACGCTATATCCTCTACGTTCACCGACAGCAGTGATGAGTACTGCTCCTCGTCGGCGTTGGCATAGTCGAAGTCCTCGTCGGGGTTGTCGAAGATTTTGTCGTCGACAACAATCAGCGGGTTGGCATTGGCCGAGAGTGTGGTGACACCGCGCAGGCGCATCTGTGTACCAGCACCAAGGTTACCAGAGTTCGACACAACGTCGAGACCGGCAATCTCACCCTGCAGGGCCTCGTCGGCCGATGTGAAGGCGAGACCCTCGACCTCGGCCATGTTCATTGTCTGCTGTGTCACGGTCACCTCCTTCTTCGGAATCATCAGTCCGCCGGAGCTTGAGCGGCGTCCCTTCACGGTCACCTCCTTCAGCGTTGTGTTCTCAGGGTCCAGCTTCACCTTGAAGGTTGTCTGGCTACCTATGTTGAGCACCTTGGTCTTGTCGCCCACGTATGAGAAGACCAGCTTGTTCTTTGTGCTCTTTACCGTCATGGAGAAGTTTCCGTTGAAGTCGGTCTGAGTGGCCGAGACAATACGGTTGTTGGCATCGCGCTCGACAACGTTACCCATCATGACAGGGCCGTCGGCGTCGGTCAGCGTTCCCGATATACGCACCCCTTGTGCCACCGCCAACTGGCTGATGACGCATACAAGGGCTGTAAATATTGCTTTCTTGATATTCATATTGTTATAGGCCTTTAGAGTTCGTTGTTAGCTTTTAGTCTCTTGTATGTCTGCACTGACTTCCTCACGGCAGCGCGGCTGCTCCATGCATCGTCGTAGCGACCGCTGGACTCGCCGCAGAGTGGCTCTGAAATCTCGTGCACTGCACAGAACGACGAGGTGGTGATGGCGCTGGCGCGCGTCTTGCCGACGTTGAACCAGTAGTCGCGGGTCATCTTGTTGACCACCTTCGAGGCGTCGTTGGCATTGACCGTCACGCTGTGACCGGCGGTCTGGTCGCTTACGGTCAGCTGGCCGTTGCCGCCGCTGACTACCACTTCCTTGGCCACGCCGGTGGCATCGGAGCTGAGCGTCTGGAAACGCCCGCCGCTGACCACATTGTCGGCATAGACGGAACTGGTCATGAAGTGGAAGCGAACAAAGTCGCGAATGGCCTTGATCTTTGCGTAGGCTATTGCCTTGTCGTTGATTTCCTCTGATGTGACCTCGTGGTCGTCGTCAAGCTCACTGTACTTGTTAAACAGCTCCACAATGTCGTTCCAGTGGGGAAGGCCGTTCTGGAATGCCTTCTCCATGGCTGCGTTGTCGGGAGCGAAGAGTGTATAATTATAGGTGTTGAACATCTTCACGTTGTAGTCAAGGCAAGCCTCATTGATGGTTGTCTTGCCGAGCTTGTAGTTGCGGGTGAAGATGGTGTATGCGTCTTGTGGTGACGTTCCTGTGGCCTCGTTGATCTCGGCGGAAATGCCTGCCCACGACAGTATGTTGGTAGCGTCGAAACCGTTGCATGCCTGCAAGAACTCCGAGAAGCGGTCGTTGGATGAAAGCACGCTGTAGACGCTCTGGTGAGGCGGCATAATGATGCGGTTCAGGCGGTATGAGTTTCCGTTCTTCTCGTTATACACCTTGGTGATGCGGGGAGCGGGGAACATGTCGGGGTTCTCAATCTGTGCACCGCCCATCACACGGGCGTTCTCCGCGTTGCCGTCGACGAAAATCTCGCCGCCGTGCTTGGTCTTATAGTAATGGTTAGAGCCAATCACCTCGCCTGAGTTAAGCACCAGCGTATGGTAGTTAAGAATGTCCACCAGCTGAGTCTTCACCTCCGATATGGTGGCCTGGCGGGCCAGCGAGTCAATCTCTCCCGTCTCGGGGTCGTAATAGTGGCGGTCGCACTTCAGGTAGGGCTGCGACTTGGCCTCCTTGTCGTAGTAGAAGTGGAGCATGTCTGGACGCAGGCGACCGTTTACGTCGTTGTTCTCGCGGTGAGCCAGCGATGTGGGGTCAAGATAGAAGAGGTCGAATGCCGGGTCGTCGGGAATGAAGAAGGCGTAGTTGGCGCTCATGGCCAGCAGGTAGTACTTGAAGTCCACTCCAAGGTAGTCGCCGTTGCCCACACCGTCCTGGATTGCCCAGTTCATCACGCGCAGGTCGGGATATACCGATGCGGGTGCAAGCACAGCCTGGTACTCGTCGGGGGCTATCAGCTCGTTGAGCACGTAAACCACACCGTTGTTGGCAATGGTGATGTCGTACTTGCCGTCGGCCTTGCGGTTCACCATGTCCAGCGTCAGTCCCATGTTTTCCGAGGCGTCGTTGGTAATGGTAGCGAACTTCGAGGGTACTGTTCCTATGAACGATGCCTTCAGCAGGTTGCGTGTGAACGAGGTGAGCACCTGCGGGTTCTTGGAGTGCAGCGAGTCGAGGTTCTCAGGCAAGTTGGCCTCGGTGTTGTCGCGGTCGCCGTAGATGTCAATGAGATATGCACCGTTGCCACCCGGCAGGAAGTACTTCTTCACTGCGTCGTCATTGGGCACGAAGAAGGCGGCCATGTCCATTGTCACGTAGTCGATGTTGGCACGCTCCTGTGCTGGCTTCGGATAATACTGGTTCCAGCCCGGGTCGAGCGACAGCAGCTGCGATGTGGACAGTGTCTGGCGATTGGGGTCGCGGTTGAGTGCATCGCCGCCCTGTGAGCGTGAGCTGAGGTAGCGCAACTGGAAGATGGAGTCTATCTGCTGGCGACCGTTGGCCTTGGCCCAGTCGTTGTAGTTCTTGGTGGTACTCTCGTCGTAGTAGGGAACGGCGAAATAGTCGATAACACGGCTGTACAGCTGGGTGTTTTCATGCTTGCGCAGCACCTGGCCAATGTTTCCCGGAGGAACAATCACGTTCTCCATCTGCTGGATATAGCCGTTCTGGCAGGTCACGTCGCCATGCACCACGCGGTCGTTGAAAATGTACGCCACACCCTCGCTGTAAGGCTCGCCCGTCAGCACGGCAAAGTCGCTGCCATCGCCCACGGTGGTGATGTCGTTGTTAAGCATGTACTCACGTGTGAGGTGTACCATCATGGGGCGAGTAGCGTCGCTCACCACGTAGATGCCCTTGTCGTAGTACTTTTCCCAGTAGCTGTTGTTCTTTGGCATACCTGCCGGGCCGGCAATGTACTGCACCGAGTCGATGATGCTCACGTTGGTGGGGTGCTTTACGGCAGCGCCCTTCATCACCTCGTTGGTACCGTTGCTGGCATTGGGCAGCATGGTGAGGAGCAGGGCATTGTCGAGCATCGACGAGTAGAGCAACAGTTTCTTCTGGGACTCAGACAGCTGCTCATAGCTGCTGACTCCCCAGTCATTACTACTGAAGAACCGCTTGAAAGCCTCGTCGTTGGCCGGAAACACTGTCTTCGAACCTGTGCGGCTGAGGGTCTCGGCATAGCCAAGGTCGTCAACCAGTCGCAGATAGGTGGAGAAGGTGCCCTCAAGCCCCGATCTGGTGGGATTCTTCAGTTCCGCATAGATGCTTTCGCCTAACCACGAGGGCTTGCTATCGGCATCCACCTCTTCATTCTTGTCAATGCAAGAGGTCATCAGTCCCGTTAACACGAGAGAGACACAGAAAAAGAATTTTTTCATAAATAGGTTATTAGCTAATTTTATTGATTATTTCGAAATATTGTTCAGTAGATTCTTTTTCAAAGTGCAAAATAACTAAAAAAAAACGGAACTGCCAAATAAAACAATGCTCTTTTCCTTAATTATATCAAATTTTTTAGGTTATTCACCAATTAACAAGGGTTTAAAGCTCAGGCCACGCGCCCACCATTGTCGGCAACAAGCCGTCAGTGCACACCATGCGCGCAAAGGGAGCAAATCCTTCCAATCCAACATACGATTATGCTCTATAAAGTAAGTGAAACATCGAGGCTCATCCGTAGAGTGCCACTTTACGGAGCTAAAGTGGCACTTTTTTGAAATTAAGTGGCACTTTACGATCGTAAAGTGCCACTCTACAGATGCCCCCCAATGTTTCATGCCTTTTTTGTGAAAAATTTTCAAAAATGCTCTATAAATTTCCCAATAAGATCTGCAAGAGGGGTTTGGGTGGGGGTGATTAACCCCAAAAACATAATTAAAATATGGTGTGTTCTAAACATTTCCCAGATACACGTAGTTGATACCTTCTCTCTCTGCAATGCCCTTGGCTTCCTGCAAGGTGCTTACAGGCGTAGGGGGAATGTGCTGTAGCTTGTACCGCGGGAAGAAGCGGCTGAAGTGCAGGGGATTGTCGGCGAGGCCATTGTCTGCTATCCAGCGGCACATCTGGCGAATCATCTCCATGTCGTCGTTCACTCCAGGAATGACGAGGTTAGTCAGTTCTATCCACACTCTGGCATCGCGCATGGCAAGGATAGTGTCGAGAACTGGCTGCAAGTGGCCGCCACTGATGCGCTGGTAGATGTCATCAGAGAAGGACTTCAGGTCGATGTTCGCGGCATCGAGATACGGCAGCAGGTCTTTCAGAGGTTCCTGACATACGTAGCCTGCGGTGACGAGGATATTCCAAAGCCCCGCTTCGCGAGCCAGCCGTGCCGTTTCCACGATATACTCCATATACGTCAGCGGCTCCGTATAGGTATAGGCGATGCCCGGACAGTGGTGCTCTATACAGAGAGCAACGACCTGCCGGGGTGAGAGGTCATAATTATCCACATCCGTTGGCGACGCCTGAGAAATCTCATGGTTCTGACAGTTCAGGCAGCGGAAATTGCAGCCCGTACAGGCTATGGAGAGGCACTTGGTGCCAGGATGGAAGTGGTAGAGCGGTTTCTTCTCAATGGGGTCGATGGCCAGCGAACAGGGCTTGCCATATACCTTGCTCACGAGCACCCCGTCCACATTACTACGGCTCCGGCATATGCCCGCTTTGCCATTCGCAATCTTGCAGCGATGCGGACATAGCTGACACTCCACCCGTCCGTCACTTAGCCGCTGATAGTATCTGCAGTCCATCTGTAAAAATCCGTTTATTCAGTGCAATCCTTAGTTGTTAAAACACTATCGCTTCATAAACATATAGTTCTGCATCCTTCCAGCCGTCCCATCCGATGCCAGCCTTGTCCTGCGCACAATGACTGACGAATTCCTCCTTCGTCCAGTTCACCTCGTCTGCCACCTGCGGCAGGAATGTCCCACTGCGGTAGCCCTTGCGGATATAGATGCCGTGACGGTGCAACTCAAACTCGTCCAGACTCTGTATGCGACGCATGGGCGTAAGCACGGAAATCTCGATGTCGATGTCATCCAGCTCGTTCTTGGTTACAGGCATGAACCTTGGGTCTTCAAAAGCAGCGGCACGAGCCATCTCTGCCACAATCGCATGCAGCGGCACATCCTCTCCGAAATGTCCTATGCACCCCCGCAGCCGCCCCTTCTTATGCAGCGACACAAATGCTCCGCACTTGGAAGAGAGGTGAGAGGTAAGAGGTGAGTGGTGAGAGATTGGTTTGCCATCAAGGGAATCTTTGATACTGTTGAGAGCTATCTCTTTCAGCATCCGCTTCTCATCGTCAGACAGCACAAACTCCTGTGATGCTCTGCGAACAATCGCAAACGCATGATACCCCACCACCCTGCTATGGTCATGATTATCAATATCCCCCGAGTTCTGATACAGCAGGTGCTTCACCTCGAAGTTGCCGTCCTGTATCATCAGCATCAGCGTTGCTATGGCCAGCTCCCCGCAGGCACTCGTAGCAAGATTGCGGATGCCGCTCCTGGCATTTTCCTCCAGTACCGCGATAAACCGCTCCACATTGCCACTCTCCACCGCCTTACCCGTCCGTGCATCCACCTTGCAGGCATCGTCATACGTTGGATAGTGCGAGAAGTCGCTGCTGATGACAAACATGTTTTCCTCAGTCAGATACGGCTTCAGCACCTCTGCTATCCGCTTCAACTTGCGGAAGTCGTTAGTGGAAATAATGATAGGCACTATGGGTGGAACTTCTTTAAAGCGTCTCTGCAAGAACGGCAACTGCACCTCCAAGCAATGCTCTCTGTCGTGTGCCTTGGGCTGATATGTAAACACGCTGTCAGCCTCCGTCAGCTTCTGAGCCGTCTCCACATCCACCTTCACGTTTCCCAACGGAGTACTGTAATAGTCGAACTCCGTATTCACCGAAGCCCCGTCGAGCCATTCGTGGTGACTTGGCCCCAACAGGAATATGCGTTTGTACAACTTGCCCTTCGGTCGAGCCTGCTCACGCCCGGCAGAGTTGGAGTAAGCTCCACTCTGCTCTCGCTCTATCGCAGCCTTGCCTGCGGGTATCGACATATACGCCGCCGCTGCCACATTCCCCGAGAAGTAGTACCCCGCATGAGGAACTATCACCGCCGCCAAGTCCGCATACTGCTTATCGCCAGCATGTCGTGCCAGCAGACTATCCACTTCCCCACTCAGTTCCTTGGCATCGCCCGTATAGAACCTGTTCGCCTGTGTAGCGGGCCTAACCGTAGGCTCTTTCGCCACGTTTCCGTTACATGTATTCATCATCATTGCTGCTATGATTATTGTCAACAGTTTCATCATTATTTCACATTTCCTTAAACGTGATTACACCTTATTATATTATATATACAACTTTCGCAAGTTCTGCAAAGACGGCCTGAAAGGCCAGAAAGCTCCCAGCCCAGGGCAACGCCATTGCCTGATTGCACTCTGCAAAAGTAAGCAAAAAAGACGAAAGCGCAAAAATTTCGGCAGAAAAAATCCGCGCTCTTTGTCGCGTGCCTACGGCATCGTTGCACAAGAGACAGTGAGGTACAACAAAGAATACCCGCCAGAATAATAAACTATCCTAAATATGTGACCAAATATATCAATAATCCAGTAATTATCACTACCTTTGCCGATACTTTCAAGAATCATACGGAATAAAGACACAAGGAAGTTATGAGAAAGACATTGGCACTGGCAGTGATGATGCTGGCAATGACACCGTCGAGGGCTCAAGGCGGATTTGACAAGTCCGCAGTGGAAATAGCATCGGAGATGATGCCGGGCTGGAACCTCGGTAATACCATGGAGGCAGCCATGACAAATGGCGAGGGGTCTGCCGCCCTATTCAACAACAACGGCTCGATAGCCTCGGAGACAGCCTGGCAGAGCACGAAGACCACGCAGGAGGTGATAGACTTTGTCAAGTCGTGCGGATTCAAGTCGGTGAGAATCCCTTGCGCATGGGTATTGGGGCATATCACTGATGCCTCCGCCTATACCATAGACCCCTTGTGGATGGCAAGGGTGAAGGAGGTGGTAGACTACTGCATCAACGACAGTCTCTACGTGATGCTCAACGACCACTGGGACGGCGGATGGATGGAAAACAACATAGGCGCTGCAGGCGAAGCCAAGGAGAAGAACAAGGCTGTGCTCAAGGCCGTGTGGACGCAGGTGGCCAATGCTTTCAAGGACTACGACGAGCACCTGGTGCTGGCCGGGCTTAACGAACCCGCTGTGGAGCAACAGCAGCTGATGGACAGTCTCTTAGAGTACGAGCAGCTGTTCGTTGACGTGGTCAGGGCCACCGGAGGCAACAATGCCAAGCGGCTGCTGGTGGTGCAGGGGCCTTCCACAGATGCCGAGA
The DNA here is from genome assembly GCA_017449025.1 of Prevotella sp. GTDB lineage: Bacteria > Bacteroidota > Bacteroidia > Bacteroidales > Bacteroidaceae > Prevotella. The sequence continues at coordinate 27,606 of JAFSKJ010000013.1, forward strand.
AGACCTGCAACTGGATGGCCGGCAAGATGCCCCAAGACCCCGTCGGCAACAAGATAGGAGTGGAGATACACCTCTACTACCCCTGGAACTTCTGGGGCATGACCGAGGATGCCGACTGGGGAAAAATGTTCTACTATTGGGGCGAAGGCAACCACCAGAGCGGCTCCGACCACAACGCCACCTACGGCGAGGAGGCCGACATGACCAAGCTGGCCGACAGGCTGAAGAGCATGTTCGTTGACAAGGGCATACCTGTAATCAACGGCGAGTACGGGGTGATCTGGAGGAAAATCACCGGCAGCGGAGAGAGCCAGGACAAGCACAACGCATCCATAAGACACTACTATAAGTTCATGAACAAACTGTGCATGGAGCGCGGCATTGTGCCCATGGCCTGGGACACCAACAGCTTGGGCAACAACCCGATGACCATCATCAACAGGTCGGACCTGTCTGTCTACAACCCTTTCATGATGGAGGGCATCAGAGAGGCAGTCAGAGAAGTTGCCAGCGAGAATGTTTTCAGAAAATGACGCGAGGCACGTGAGGAAAGGTAACAAAAGTGAAATATAAACAACAAGGAAAAAAATGAAGAAACTTCTTACTGTAGTCATATTGCTGCTGGTAGCCGTGCTGCTTATCATGACTCGCCCCAACGAAGAGGCACACAAAGAGGCCATGATGAAGGCCGTGAAGGAGTATATTGACGACGAAGCGGAAAACCGCGGCTTAGGCAAGAACATACTGGTAAGCTTAGGAAAGGCAAGCATAGTGGGAGTGGTAAAAACAGCACTTAACATGAAGCTGAAGATGAACGACTACTATCTGTTCAACACCACCAGCGTACACGTAGACGGCAAGGACCAGACCCTGAGTCTCGGCATATTGGGACACGTGTTTACCTTCGACAAGGACATGCTGCGCGAAAAGCTTGAACAGGCTACGAAGGCAAAGGACGAGGAGGCCGCATTGAAGGAAGCGGAGAAGGCTAATGCACGTGCGCAGAAGAAAGCTGAAAGGGAAAAGCGGAAACGTGAGAAACAGCAGGCCAAGGAACAGAAAAAGCGCGATAAGCAGATAGCCAAGGAACAGAAACAGCGCGAGAAAGAGGCCCAGAAAGAAGCCAAGCGCAAGGAAAAAGAGGCTAAGCGCAAGGCAAAGGAAGCCAAGCGCCAGAACAACGGCTAAGCACTACTGCTGTCACCTGAAAAACATGAGCAGCTTGAATTACTGCTGATGGACAATGTTGCGGCTGTCGCTTATAGTGAAGCGCCGCTGGGTTACTGTGCCGTTGGTGGAATCGTAATACTGCAGGGTGATGACGTAGTCGTTGTCGATGACAAACTGTCGCATCAAGTTGTCTGACTCATTGGGATCGGGGGCATATAGCATAAGCTTGTCTACAACCATGTAGTCAGAGTCTAAGGAGTAGAGCCAGATGGAATAATCATTGTCGGAGGCAACGGCCAGCAGCATGAGCCTGATTCCCAGCATTTCGGGTAGTGCCACCGCCCTGAGGTCGGTGGCATTGTCCTGCTGGAAGAACGGTGAAAAGACGATGGGTACTGGCGAGAAGTTAGGAAGCAGTCTGACATAGTCTTCCGAGGAGCGCAATGGCAGCGACTGGATGTTCAGGCTGTCATAGAACTCCTGCAATGGGTTTCCCTCTTCAATGTTTATTCCCTGCAATCTTAGGTGCTCCATGTTCTCAACTGCGAGTACGCTGTCGATTTTCCGCTGCAGGTCTGCCCTGTTTGGGCCACCATTGCAAGCAGCAAGTGCCAATGCTGTTATAATGACTAAAATGATATTCTTCATAGTGTTGGGGTTGGTTTACTAATTAAAGATCTTGTAGAAGTATATCGCGCTGTGCGTCGAGATATTGGGTACGATGGGTGAGAGCATCTCTCCACTTTGCCGATTTCAATTTTCCCACGTCGATATTAATATGCCACTTACCCTGCGCCTCCAGCCTGTCAATCATTACTCCGAGGGTGAGATTATTCAAGCTTTCTGCTGGCACGAACTGCGAAGTCTCACCTTTTTCATCGCTCGTAATCTCGATAATGAGTCGGGCATCGATAAGCATATACAGCAAATCGTTTACCACACGAAGGGGAATGTCTGTGGCCTGGCGAATCTGAAGTGCCGTAAGGGGGGAGCCGCCATTGGAGAAACGGCGGCACACCTGCCCCATGATCATTGCGCAGAGCAGGAGCTTGTAGCGGTGGCTGATGTTGGAAGCCTGGTCGCTGAAGTCAAAGTAGTCCAGATTCTGGTTTGTGTATGACAACTCAGCGCCAAACAGGCAGATGGTCCACGAAATCTGAAGCCACAGCATGAACAACGGCAGTGCGGCAAATGAGCCATAGATGGCATTATAGCCTGTAACCCACATCTGCGAGTGGATATAGAACAGCTGAAGCCACTGCATGGCTATGCCTGCAAGAATGCCGGGCACAATGGCACTGCGCAGGTTGACATGGGTGTTAGGCATGAAAACATACATGGCAATGAACAGCGCCGACATAAGTGCAAAGGGTGCAAGGTCGATAAGGAATCGTACAACAGGCGCCAGAAGCATATAGTTGGCAGACATCTGCGAGGTGATGGTAGAAACGAAGATGGATATACCGGTTGTCAGGACAATGATAATCGGAAACAGGAAGAACATGGCCAGATAGTCTGTCACGGTACGGAAAATGCTCCGCTGCTTCTTCACCTGCCATATCTGGTTGAACGCCTGCTCTATGTTGCTTACAAGCATCAGCACCGTATAGAGCATGAATGCCAGGCCTACGCCGAGGAATATTCCACTCTTGGTGTGGACAAGATAGCTGTTGACAAACCCGATGATAATCTCCGCTACCTGAGGCTGTGACGACAATGCTCCGCGAAACCACACTTCAATATACTTGTTGTAGCCAAAGCCACGCCCGATGGCAAAGACTACAGCCAAGATAGGGACAATGGCCAGGAGCGTGGAATAAGTGAGGGCTGAAGCCTGGCTAAGCACACGCTTAGCCGTGAAGAAGCGTATGGCTATGACAAGCTGCTTGAATATGCGCCCCACCCTATCAGGAACATGCCAATTAGAAAGTATTCTCTTATCGAACGTAAGCATATCGAGCGTTTATTATTTCATCTCCAATACAAGAAAAAAAGAGGAAAGCAGCGCCCCTGTAAGCCGGGTTCTGTTCTGGCTGTAGGCCAGTGCCTGCCATTTATCTAATCCGCAAGTCACCTCACGGCTTAAGCGTTCTACCCTCCATCGTGTGCCCCTAAGGCTCTCGGACGGACAGCCCTGTGACGATGGTATACATGAACTTGCAGCCCCCAGATGGTACAGCACGACTGTCGCCAGCCGCCTGGTGGTCTCTTACACCACCTTCTCACCCTTACCACTCTGACAAAGAAGAGTCATCGTGGCGGTTGTTTTCTTCTACCGACACCTACTGTTGCCAATAGCTTCTATTTTCGGAAGTGGGGTGTCCTATGCTGCCCGGACTTTCCTCTCGTGTTTCCACCAGCGGCAGACCAGGGCACTGCTTTCCAGCGGCAAAGTTACAAATAAAAAAACAGAATACGAACAATCTCTGCAACTTTTTCGCGGAAAGAGGCAAGAAAATGGCATTGGCGGCCACTGCCACAGGCTGTCACGCCTCGTGAGTGGTATGGATGAAGTCTGTGTTTTTGTGGTCGATGTGCAAAAGGTTCTTCAACATTCGCAGCACAAGCCCGGGAATAGCGAGCACCTTGGCAAAAGAGCGGAAGCGCAACTGGGCGGGTATGGCGATAAACAGAGCCAGGCCAAGCAACGCAAGCAGCACCCACCATTTCAGGCACCACTCCGGCACAACAATTGTCATGAGAACAGACATGAGTCCAAGCAATACTATAAGAATGGAGCGTGGTATCAATGCCTGCTGGATGGTCTTGTCTATAAGGTTTATCTTGCCGTGCAAGAATGCCTCCGGCATCAGGGGCAGCAGGCTGAGCAGACTCTGCACCTGAGCTGTCATCCAGCGCATGCGCTGGCGCTGGAAGTTGTCTTGGTTGCTGACCTTCTCGTCGAAGACATGGATGTCGGGAGCATACTTGATGAACACCTCCTGACGGAGAAGGAGAGCCTCCATCTCACGATCCTCGCCGGCTGTGGTAAGGGCGAACACGTTTTTCCTGAAAAGGTCATAGCTGAAGCACATGCCTGAGCCTATCAGTGCTGAAGACAGCCCCAGACGGTTGTGCGCCTTGCGGAAAATGGTGTTGTTTATCTCCTCGCTTGCGCCATCGAGCACAGCAACATCGTTGTTGGCATTCTTGGCACAACGGTGGCATTGTATGGCCTCATAGATAGAGCAAAGCACATTGAGCTGGGAAAGGAATTCCGGGCGAACGACATTGTCGGCGTCGAGAACTACCACATGGTCGAAATCGCCGGAAACATTGTTGATGGCATACTGCATGGCCTTTGCCTTGGAGCTTTTCTCAAACTGCGGCTGGAGCAACGTGATGGGATATGCGGCCAGCTTGGCGTTGGTCTCTTCCTTCATGTGGTCGGAGATGACAGCCACGGTGTATAAGTCTGACGGATAGTCCTGCATAAGGAAATGCTCAACAGCATTCACGATGACCCTATCCTCATTATAGGCAGGATAGAGCACAAGGAACTTGCTCTGCTTGTTGCTAAGAGCTGAAGCATGGGTGGCAACACGGTCTTCCTTGTCATAGAAGAGCGAGATGATGGCAAAAAACACTACGTAGACAACAGACGCGGCAATAACAACCCACAGCGTGATGTCGATGATATGTATTACAGTCCAAAGCATAGCGTTACTCTATTTCTTCTTAATAATATTCCTAAGCTTTCTGAAGACAACCATCACAGCCTTGATAGGCAGGGAAAGGAAGTCCTTGTCCCAGTTCTTGTCCACCATTTCGTTCGGCGTGGCTATTGCAAGGGAAAGGCCAAAGAGAAATGCAATTATCCACCATTGCATTCCCATCTGTATGTTCACAATTGGCACCACTATGCTCATAAACACAAAGAGAATCACGGCAATGGTGCGTGGCAACAACATCCACTGGACAATCTTGTCCACCCAATCGTAATGACGCGTCAGCAAGGCTGTAGGCAGGAAACGGATGTTCTTCAGCAAGCTGCGCATCTGTGTGGTAATCCACCGGCCACGCTGCTTGTTGAGGTCGGAAGCCTCGCGCTTTTTCTCATCGTAGATGTATATGTTATCAAAATAGTCGACAAAGATATGCTCACGCATGAGCATTGCCTCAAGCTCCTTATCCTCACCATTGGGACGCACCTTCATGATGTGGTTCTTAAACCACATGAAGTCGTAAGCAACTCCTGAGCCGAGCAGAGCCGCAGACAGGCCGAGGTTTATATGTCCACGGCGGAATATGGAGTTGTTAATCTCCTCGAAGATAGAGTCCAAACGCGCCGAAGAAGTGTCGCGATTCCTGGCCAGGCGGTGCGACTGTATGGCTTTTGTGCCAGAATACTCAAAAGCGTCGTTCATGCGCTCAAGGAACTCAGGTTCGACAATGTTGTCGGCATCGAGAATCAAGACTATATCATACAGCTTGAATTCCAGAAGCTTCAGCATTGCATATTGCAGGGATTTGAGCTTTGAGCTTTTCTCAAAGTTCGGAGTAAGCAACGTCACAGTGTACTGGGCTAAGCGCATGTTTGTCATCTCGCTCTGGTGGTCTGAGATGACTGTAACGTCGAACAGGCGCTGGGGATATGACTGTCCGAGAATGGCGCTTACCGTGTTCAATATCACCTTGTCCTTCTTATAAGAAGGGATAAGCACCAGAAACCTGTTCTGCCGCTTGGCATGCGGAATAGTTGTATGGCGATTGAAAAGTGAGGCGATAGAGAAAACAAGCATGTAAAATGTTGTAACGCACGCTATCGCCAACAAAAAATAGTTTAGTATATGTAAAAGCATTGTGACATTCATAAGCTTCTAAAGTTTTTGATTGGAAATGGTAAGAAAATCACGTACGCCTCTGCATATTGCTGCAGCTTGCTTGAAACGGCCTTTCAACAGTTGAACGACAATTCCCTTGGAAGCAGAAAAAGCAACAAGGAAACAGTAGGACAAATACTTGTTGACTCCGCTAACATTCCTGCTGACAAACAAAAGCCTGTTGCGCGTAATATAATAGGTTTTTAGCGGACTGCTCTGGCCTGTAGACTGGCTCTCCTTGTGATAGATTGTGCAATCTGGCTCATACCATATCTCATATCCCGCGCGCGTAATCATCAGCGACCAGTCAAGTTCCTCATAGTACAGGAAATAACATTCTGGCATAAGCCCGGCCTTGTCAATAACCTCTCTTTTTAGCATCATAGCCGCTCCATGAGCATAAGGAGTGGAATGAGCTGTGTCATACTGGCCACGGTCTTCCTCGCCAAAGCCGATGGAGCGGTTACGCAGGGTGATACGTGACAGCGGAGTATAGCCTGTATACTGTATAGGATTGTCTCCCCAAGAGAAGCGAATCTTTGGACACACCACGCCTATCCTGTCGGAACTCTCAAGACGGTCAATAAGGCGTTTGACATTGAACTGCCGGAAAACAGTGTCGTTGTTTACAAGAAAGATATACTTTCCACGGGCGGCACGGATACCTAAATTGTTTCCACCAGCAAACCCAAGGTTTTTCTCACTGCGGATGACACGAACCTGGGGATAACGCTGAGCAACAACTGCCGCTTCATCGTTTCTTGAAGCATTGTCAACCACTATCACCTCCAATGAATACTCATCATCGAAGGGGATGGAATCAATTAACTCACAGGTATCTTCAAGGCCGTTGTAATTGATGGTTATAATAGATAGATTGCATGCCATTGCGACGCTTCCGTTTTTCTGCAATTCCAATTTTTCTGCAAAAATAGACAAAATTATTGAGTCTGCCAAATATTACGTCTTTTTTTTACTTTTTCTCGTTACAGATGGAAAATGTGACTTAAAATTTCTTAGTTTAATATTTTATTCGTATCTTTGCCGAAAATTGTTACGAAAAGGCTATGAAGATACTTTTCTTGGTATATCACGGTTTTTCTGAGCATAGCGGCATCTCGAAAAAGATACGCTATCAGGTAAAGGGGTTGCATGAGAACGGACATGAGGTTCACCTCTGCTATTACGACTTCTCGCCCGAAGGTCATCGTTGCCGATATGTCGACGGAGAGGTAATAAAGGACTACGGAACAGGCGCATGGGCCGGAATGCAACAGCGCGTGGAGTACAACTCAGTGTTCGACTATTGCATGAATAACGGAATTGAGTTCGTATATGCCCGCTGCTTCCAGAATGCCAACCCCTGGCTGATACGTTTCTTCAAGAAACTCAGAAAGGCTGGCATTCGTGCTGTGACAGAAATCCCGACATATCCCTACGACGATGAGTTCCGTAACTTTGAATGGAAGATGCGTATGGGCTTGAAGGTAGACCAGCTGTTTCGCCACCGACTTTACAAGTATATGGATGCGATGGTGACTTTCAGCGACGCTGAGGAAATCTTCGGACAGCGAACCATTCGCATCAGCAATGGAGTGGACTTGGATAGCATCCCCCTGCACCAGTTGCAGCCAGCTGACGATGCTCTTCACCTCATAGGTGTTGCAGAAGTGCATGCCTGGCACGGATTCGACCGCGTGGTAGCCGGGATAGGAGAATACAAAGGTGACAGGAAAGCGGTTTTCCATATTGTAGGAGGCGTACACCCCAATACCATGAGAAGCGTATTTGTGCCGCTTCTGGAGAAATACCATGTTCAAGAACAAATCTTTTTTCATGGGCAGTTGTTTGGCGACGAACTGACCCGTGTGTTCAACCAGTGCCAATTTGCAATCGGCTCCTTAGGCCGTCATCGCAGCGGAATCACAGTAATCAAAACCTTGAAAAACCGAGAATATGCCACTCGTGGCATACCTTTTATATATAGTGAACAGGATAGCGACTTCGACCATGAGCCATACGTACTGAAAGCTCCTGCCGACGAGACGCCTGTTGACATCCAGCGGATAATTGATTTCATTGAAAGTTTCACCATGAAACCAGAAGAAATCCGTAAGACCGTTGAGCATCTTACGTGGAAGAAACAAATGCAGATAGTCGTAGATGCAATGCAAACAATGTAATAATATGGGACATAATACTAATTCTTTGAAACTCGTATATGTCACTCCAGCGCTCTATATGGCCGGTGGAGTGGAGCGCGTATTGACATTGAAGGCAAACTATTTTGCAGAGCATTTCGGCTACGATATTACCATAATCTTGACTGAGGGAAAGGGAAAGCCACTGTTCTACCCCCTTTCTGAGAAGATTCACATAATCAATTTAGACATCAACTTCGAAGAGCTTTGGACATGTTCGTTCCTGAAGAAAATATTTGTTTATTTGAAGAAGCAGCGGAGATTCAAGAAACAGCTCACTGAAGAGTTAATGCGCCTGCGTCCAGATATAACTGTCAGCCTGCTTCGCCGTGAGATAAATTTTATTAATGACATCAAAGATGGAAGCAGAAAGATAGGCGAGCTGCATATCAACAGGGCTAACTATCGCAATTTCGATGCTGAAGGTGCTGGACTGTTGAAAAGGTCGTTTGCAAGGCTATGGTCGGACCGTCTGCTGTCGCATTTAAAGAGATTGGACAGACTGGTTGTGCTAACAGAGAAAGATCGCGAAGCGTGGACAGAACTTGACAATGTTGTGTCCATACCTGATCCCCTGTCTTTCTTCCCAAAATCATTCAGCCCGTTAACCCAAAAACGTGTTATCGCTGTAGCTCGGTATTCTCATGAAAAAGGCATTGATTTGTTGTTAAAAGCATGGGCTATTGCAGAAAAAAAGACCGGAGAGTGGCGATTGGATGTCTTTGGTGATGGAGACAGAACGCCATACGAACAGATGATTGATGAACTGGAGATAGACAGGAGCCGATGCCAGTTACATGGCAGGACAAATAATGTTGAGCAAGAATATTTGTCGAGTAGTCTATTTGTGCTCAGCTCTCGTTTTGAAGGATTTGGTATGGTAATAACAGAGGCAATGGCATGTGGATTGCCTGTAGTCTCTTTTGATTGTCCATGGGGGCCTCGCTCCATAATAACAGATGGCATTGATGGCATATTAGTTGAGAACGGGAATGTAAAAGCATTGGCTAATAGTATAGCTTGTTTGATAAACGATGATGCACATCTTAAATCAATGGCAATAGCAGGAATGAAGAATGTTCAACGCTTCAGCATTGAACAAATAGCTGAACGTTGGAAAGCTGTGTTTGAACAGAACTAACGGCACTTATATTTCAAAAGAACTCTTGGCAGGAAGCTTTTTTTCAAGCATTTGCTTTATTTGATTGACAACGAAAATAAAATCTTCTTCAGTGCATAGTGATGTGTCATTCAAACAAATCGATGCTATATCGGTGTTATTAAGACATTTCTCTATGTCAGACATGTTGTGTCTTCCTGTTATGTGAACGGTTGCAAACTTTCTTTTCTTGGGGAAGAACATATTGCTTGCAAATTGCCAATAGCGGAACAAGTATGGATTTGCAATGACATCTTCCCTAAAACGGGTACAGCTGGAATACAGGAAATCCGGCTCCTTCTCCCATACTTCGTCGAATGTGGATTTTAAAAACGCCTGTTCTGTGTGGAAGTTTGAAAAACCTACAAAGAGTCTTTGCTTTATTAAGATGCTGGACATGATTAGCCCCTTTAGCCCTAAATGAAGGCCAAACCATCGTTTGGGTGATTTGCATACTGTTTCCCATCTGTTAAAATGAGCATTGACAATACCAAGGTCTGCAAGCATTGACATATATATACTGAATCTCTCAGTATGGGTATAAATAGGCACGTTTAAGCACGTCTCTTTATTGAAGTCGCAGGGAAGGCCATCCTTAAAAAAGTAGTCTGGTAGAGTTGGATTGTTTAAAAATATGTCATCGTTGAAATAGACAAAATGCTCCGACAGTCCTTTAATCCGGTGAAAATGCAGCTCAATAGAACACGAATTAAAAGTTGGCAAGATTTCTTTTGGCATATAGTCTTCATGCTTGACAAGAACCAGTTTAGGATTGTCCCTGTTTATCCATTTGGGAAATGTGCCGTTGGTCACCAGATACACTTTATTGACCCAAGGAGCATACTTTTCTACAGCCCGAAACCAATATTGGAAAATGTTCATGTCCCTAAAACGCCCTTTCCCCTTGTCTCCTTTGGCATTCTTGTACAGTTCATACTGCTTCTGCCATTCTGGATCGGAAGAATCAAGCCAAGTTACTACAAAATCTATTTTTTCCATATTTTCCAAACTTTCTTAAAAACAATTAGACTATATATATAATAAAGCTCAATATAGAGATAGGGTAAATACTTGAGCATGAAGGATGTCAGTTTCTGGTTAACACCATGGGTGAAATAAAGCTGGGGAGCTTCGTATTTCAAAATATCAATTACAATTTTCCTGTCTTTTCTTTTATTTATACTATATATTGTGTGATAAACAAGAGCTTTAAACGACGTATATACGTCTTCTTCCAACTTAAATAACACATCAGGAGAAAGACCCATTATCTGTCTTAAATTCCAAGTGCTGGCCATTGCGACTGAATAACTTCTCGACTTGTTAACAGTAAACCTTGTTGTCGCTGCTCCTGGACGATTCAACCTGTATACATATAACACTCTTGACGCTTTTATGCATCGCCGGGCTTTCAGATAGCATTTGTGTGTAAATGGAACATCCTGATAGTTGATACCCCGAATAAAACTAATGTGATTATCCAAAAGGAATTCCCTTCTGTAAAGCGTTCGCCACACATAGCACTGGCGCGGATTCAAATCTTCTAAAAAGAATTGCTGGCCGGTTTTCTCTTGTATGGAAAACTCCGGTTGAACCACTCCTGTGAAAGAAGGCATGTCATTGTTTTCAATCACGACGAAGTCGGCAACAACAAGGTCGGCCTTCCTCTCCAATGCTTTTTCCAACAATGGCTTAAGGCTGTTCTCTATCAGCAGGTCATCGGAGTCTGGCATAAGGATATACTCTCCTTTTGCTTTGGCTATTCCGTTGTTGCGGGCTACGGACAGACTTTGATTCTCTTGATTGATAACAGTCACGTTGTTGTGTTGCTCTATTATGTCGGCAATCACCTCCATGCTACGGTCTACAGTGCCATCGTTGACAATAATCAACTCAAAGCGATTATCATCCAGTCCCTGCTTGAAGACACTCTGCACGCACGCACGGATGTATTTTTCTACTTGGTAGACAGGAATGATAATGCTTAAGTCTGTCATGTTGGCTATTTTACGGGCAAAGATACGACATTTACTCGAAAGCTCCAAATTTTTATCTTTCTTTTTGCAAAAATCAATAAAAACCTACTAAACCTACCACACCTACTAAACCTACCACACCTACTAAACCTACCACACCTACTAAACCTACTAAACCTACCACACCTACAGAAGCAAAGTCCTGGTGAGCAACGCTCACCAGGACAAGATACAAGATAAGAGGAAGATGGTCGCTTATTTAATCACAACCTTCTTACCATTATTAATAAATATACCCTTTGTGGTTGGAGTGCCTTGCAACTGCTGACCGTCAAGCATGTACCAATGGCCTGCACTCATATCATCGCACATCAGGCTCTCAATACCAGAGTCTATGCCGTCATAGCGAATACTTTTGTCATTCTGAATGGCCAATACAGCCCATCCTTTTGCCGTTGCAGCAGCAACCTGCTCCTTCGTGATGACGTTCCCCTCAGTGCTGTCGTCCAGACTTACCGCGACAAGGCGCCCGGCATTCGTCCTCGTTGGCAGACTCTCTACAAATTTCCCCATTTCTGTTTCATTGATTCCATTAATGCAGCAATTAATCTCACTCAGTTCCGTGCAGCCCGACACGTTGAGTGATTGTAGCTGATTGCCATAGCACAATAAAGTCTTCAGTTTCGTGAGGTTTGATACATCTAAAGACTTCAATGAGAGATTACGACAATACAATGTGGTCAGCTCCGTGAAAAACTCTATACCCTTCAAGTCTACAATACTCTTCCAATAGACATCCAAGGAAGTAATTTCTCCAATCTCCGCTGCCGTCAGCACACCATCGGCACCATAGCCGTTGATGTTCGCAGCATCTAAGAGCCAGTTGCGGAAGTTCTCGTCGGGGAAGTTTGTGGCGTCAATGGCAATGCTTGCAGAAGGATCCACGCCCTCGTAGTCTTGAAGTTTGTCATTTGAGTCAAGGTATTTGACTTTCCAACCCTTTGCCTTGGCGATGGCCACCTGCTCCTTCGTCATCTCGTTGCCATCCTTTATCTCTGAGTTACTATCATGATAAATCCATATCTCACCATCGATCGTGGGTAGACTATTCACCAACATGTCCATACCTGCTCCGTTAATCTTGTTGTCATAACATTCAACATACTTGAGTTCCGCATTGTTTGAGAAATCAAGAGATGTCAGCTGATTTCCTTGACATATCAGTTGTTTCAACTTCAGGTTCTTAGTCAAGTCAAGCGATGTCAACTGTTCCGTCTCATAACACCAGAGTATCTCAAGCTCTGGCAGCATTGAAACGTCAATTGAAGTCAACGTGCCACGCCAAATGCTCAATTCCTTCAGCTTCGTGTTTTTGGAAAAGTCAATCACAGATAGGTCTTGGTTTCCACACTGCAGGCGCTCAAGTTCTGTCAGCATGCTGATGTCAATGGTTTTCAACGGACACGTTGTTATGTAAAGAAATGTCAGCTTCGTGTTTTTCGATAGGTCGAGCGTTGAGATATCGTTATTGCCGCACCTCAATGACTCCAATGCCGTGAAATGTTCAATACCCGTCAGATCCTTGATGCCCTTATTAGCGACATATATTTCCTTCACGTCCGCAATCTCCGTAGTCGTCAGCTTGCCGTCGGCACCGTAGCCGTTGATGTTCGCAGCATCTAAGAGCCAGTTGCGGAAGTTCTCGTCGGGGAAGTTTGTGGCGTTGATGGCTACCTGAGCCTGTGCAGACAAAGCCATGGCTGTGAGCACAATCAAAAGTGTAAAATACTTCTTCATAAATTTGTTGTTTTAATGGTTTCTGATTATTCCTGAATGCAAAGGTAGCAAATAAAACGTTAAGACGTGTTACCCCCCCCTAAAAAATGTTAATCAACCGCATTTTGTATGAAACACACTGAATATTTCCATGCTGAGTGCGTTTGAAAGACGCTGAAAGTGTCTACTCTCAGTATGCCGCAGTGTCCAAACCTACGGACAGCTGGTGGCTGCTGAAAGCACTCTAAAGGAGTGCCCCAGCAGAGGATATGGCGACTCGTTCATATCTTCAGATTTCTGCTGTGCTTCCATTTGCTGAGATGTATTGTAGGGAAATACCACTCTCCCGCATTGCAGTACCATCGGCGCATGGTGCGTCCCGTGAGTGAAGAAAGGATGGTATTGACAGGTAGCGTTAGCCTTGCTTCGCTCCCGTCTATAACATTTTTTTTAAAAAAAGGGTGTCAGGGTGACAGAACAGCCTGCCACAAAGCGTTTGCACCCTGTCTGAGGGTGACAGAGGGTGACAGGAGGGTGACAGGTATGACAATGGTCTTTACGCTCTAAGTGCCACTCAGTTTCCGTAAAGTCAATCGGCCACGCCTGACGGGCTGTGTCCTCATGTATGACACTATATGATTATCCGCTTTCGTACCACCAAAACGCTGAAAGCGTCTACGCTCGGTAACCGCAGCATCCGAAGGACCTGCGGGCAGACAGTGACCGCCGGAACGCACTAAAGAAAGAGTGCCCCAGCACATCGGAAGGGCTTGGGGGTGCTGTGCACACCGCGGTTATTGAGCGCTGACGCTTTCAGCGTCATCCGGGGGTGCTTTGCACCGCCCGACATTGAGAGGTGACCGCTTTGCGGTCATACTGAAGTTCAACCGCACAGCACGAAAATAACTTTATAAGTAATTAATTTTTTCACTATCCAGCTTGTCAGACAAGATATAGAACGCAGAGGTGGTGAAGTAATTGCGGATATATGGCAGACTCGACAACAATGGCCATAGCCGTCGGGCTGACAAATTGAATTTCTGCTTGTAGTGAGGATTAACAAGCCACAATGTGCGGTCAGCGATTCTATAACCAGTCGACATTGCCAGTTTGTCAAACTGCTCGATTGTCATCCTTGCCTGTTTTATAAGCATCAATTCATCTATCTGTTCACGGCTTGCTCCGCTTCTATAGAGCAAGCCCTTGTAAATGCAGTTGGGAAGCAGGTGGATAAATGGAAGCCTTGAGGCGAAGCCGACACTTATCTGCTGATGACCGCCAAACGGATTATGCCATGCGGGGAAACCGAAGAAAACGATACCGTCACGTTTGAGGAAACCATGGATATGCATAAAGAAACTGTACTTTTCCGAAGGTTGTATGTGCTCTATTACATCATGGACCAGTATCACGTCAAAACGTTCGGAAACCATCTTGGGACAGGGGTAGCTCATGAAATCGCTGAGGATGAACTGCCCTTCCTTTCCTGATTCACGGAAGAACATTATTGCTTGCCTGATTCGCTCGGGGTCTTTATCTATGCCTGTCACCTTGCAACCTAAACAGGCAAAGGGCAGGAGGTTGCCGCCCTCGCCGCAACCAATCTCCAACACGGTGGTGTGTGAGTCTATTGCGACGAATGGGCGGACATAACTGATGTAGTAATCATTTGAAGTGTTTGACTGCTCCCGGAAATACAGGAAACGGTCATGATGACGTGATTGCATAACGATAACAAACCTTATGCGCAACTATTTCAACACCAATCTCCTATCGCCACAAGTACTTACCTGCTGGCGGTTATCACCTTTGACACGAATACCCTGCAAGTTGAACGACTGCTGGACATCCCCACTGTTAGAGCCTATTGCATCACTGGAGGTAGTATCAGATTTGCTGATAGATAATCTTGAATAATCAGAACCTTTTATTTTATCCAACTCCTGTTTCAATTCCTGAATAGAACGAATAAGAATGGGAACCAACTCAATATAGTTTACGCCAAGGTAACCGTCCTGCCTCTCCTTTACCAAATTGGGATAAATCGCCTGTAATTCCTGAGCGGACAAACCGTAGTGTCTGTCTGTGTAAAGCTCTTCATCTTCCCTTTTCACTTTTGTCTTTATCGTGTCCTTTTCCGCATCAGGAATGTAATTAATCTCTTTGAAGTTATACTCAATTACATTCATCCTCTGTATGTTCTCCAACGTTGTACTACCATCTTCGATGTCTGTCATGTTGATTATATTTTCTTTCAGGCGGTCATCTGAAGAGCTGACAACGTTTGTTGCATATAGAGTTCCATCCACCATTGTCGTACCATCGAAATAGCCAGCGTAACGACCAGGAATATAAATGCCCATCTGAGTGTTTAACGACCCAACAATGGCACTCCCATTATTACTACCGAACAATATTCCATAAACACCATAGTTGTAACCAGAAGTACAGTTGCCTCCTAATCCATAAAGGCCGAAAGTACGACCATAATTCAAAATAGAGCTTGACATAGCAGTCGCACTAACTCCAACATTGAAACCACTATTTATAGTAGAATTGGAAAGTGTAGCCATGTTATAGCCATAGTAGTCCGTATAGGTTGAAGGAGTTACCATAAGATAAGCATATGGATTCTCCGCTGAAGTTTTAATACTGACGTTACCTGAATTATTTGTAAAAACAGTCAATTGGGCAAACAGGAAAACAGGTGTTAACATTAACAGCATGGTAAAAAAAAGCTTTTTCATAATCATCTCATTTTTTATGGATTATTATTTAGAGAGGGCGCATGGAGCGCGCCGGTCTCCGTGGATTAGTTAATTGTTTTACAGGCTTATGAAGCCATAATAATAATAGGTGTCGGCTACGAAGCGGATTTCAAAGTCGCCTATGAGTGCTGTGGGCAGCACTATGATTGTTGTGCCAGCAGGGATGAAGAGGGTGTAGACCACAACGCCATCCTCGTCGAGAAGCTGCAACACAACATCATCAGAGAATCCCGGAAGAGTGAGGACATGGCCGTTCTGGGTGATAACCAAAGGTAATGTCGGAGACTTGGTACTCCCACCAACAATAGGAAGCTCCTTTACGATTTCAAGGGTAATGTCATTGGGCGTCTGGGCAGAGACGGCATTACCAAACATTCCACCGACCAACACCATTAATACAAATAATAGCTTTTTCATCTTCTTTTAAAGTTTAAAAGTTCAACTTAGATTTTTTTACATCGCGATTGTCGGCTGCAAATTTAGCAGTAAAAAACGGTTATTGGCAAAGAAAACTGGCAAGAAACAGCTTACAAAAACTTACAAAAGCAGTTGAAAGTTATTGTAAGTGAGGAAAATGATTAAAAAGAGCTAAGATATTTGGCTGAGAAGGGAGGGTTTAGTATCTTTGCAGCGTCCAATCAGGGAACGCGGGCGTCCTCGCCCGCTACAGATGCGGGCGGGGTCGCCCGCGCTCCCTTATGCAAAGCGGTGAAATAACCGTTAGTTATATAGAAGGTTATGAGAAAGCAATTTACCATATTTACTGTCGCTGCTGTGCTGTGGGGCAGCATCGGATGCAAGGAGGAGCACAGCCCCATGCTTGAGCAGTTGGAAGCCCTGGAGCAGGCAAACAGGGCCGACGAGCCGATGACGAACGACTCGCTTGCCTTGCAACTGGTGGAACACTTCGACCGCCACGGCAACAGCAATGAGCGCATGCGCGCCCGCTACATGCTCGGACGGACATACGCAGACCTTGGCGAGCTGCCACGCGCCCTTGAGACATACTTCGAGGCGGCGGAATGCGCTGACACCACCGACCGAGACTGCAATTTCGCCGTGCTGAGCCGCATACATGCGCAAGCGGCAATGGTTTATTATGAGCAAGTTCAGCCACGGAGCCAGTTGGAAGAGCTGCGGAGGGCAGAATACTATGCCCGCAGGGCAAAGGATACGCTGCAAGCCATAGAATGCCACACCCAACAAGGCGACGCATACAGCTACCTGAAGATGACTGACTCCGTAATCTATATTAAGGAGGAAGCGGCGCGGATGTTTAAGAAATTCAGAAGAGAAGACCGGGCGGCTCAAAGTATTGGTAGTATGATAAACCCTTTAATTAATAAAGGTGAGACAGCAAAGGCTAAGGAATACTGTGAGCTATACGAAACAAAGTCGGGATTCTTCGACGACGAGGGAAACATTGAGAAGGGACGCGAGGTGTACTACTACGCGAAAGGCAACTACTACTTGGCCGTAGGCAAGGTGGACTCGGCAGAGTATATGTTCAGGCGGGAGCTGAGCACAGGAAAGGACATCAACAACCAGATAGGCGGAAGCAAGGGGTTGCAATTGGTTTATGAGAAGCTGAAGAAGCCAGACTCCATAGCCAAGTATGCCAACATGAGCTATGAGCTGAACGACTCGGCATACCTGCTGTCGGAAATGGAGAATATACAGAAGCTGAAGGCGTCGTACAACTACAACCACAACAAACTGCTGGCAGAGCAGAAGGCGAGGGAGGCGGAGCAGACATGGTATGCGCTGCTGACGGTGGCGGCAACAGCAGTGATTGCCGCATTAGCCGCCCTGCTGGCCTTCAGCCGCTACCGCGCAAGGAAGGAGCGGAAGGTGGCAGAATACAGGAAGCACTTGGAGAACTTAGAGACGATGCAGAGCGAGCTGATGGAGATATGCTCGGAGAAGGGCATGACACCGGAGGAGATATTCGCACGCAAGAGCAAGGACATAACCGAACAGCTGCAACGCATAAGTGAGTTCAAGGCTACGGTGAGGAAGACCGGCGGCACACTTGAGGAGCGGCTATGCAACTCGCGGATAGTGACAAGGCTGAGGGAGAAGACCAAGACAAGCCCTTACGTGGTGGCGAGCAGCGCGGAGATGAAGGAGCTGAGGAACCTGATAAACGAGGAGATACCACAATTCTACACCACGCTGAACACCCCAAGCCACACACTGAGGCAGCCGGAGTACGACATCTCGCTGCTGGTGCGCGTGCACTTCTCGCCGTCGGAGATACAGAAGCTGACCGGCACGACGTCGGCATACGTTACCAACACGCGCACACGACTGCTTAAGAAGGTGTTCGGCGAGGACGGCAAGGCCTCTGACTACGACGAGCGACTGTTTGGAATCTGACTTGTTTATTTTTTCATTCCTTGGTTGCGCTGGCGCTGCAGCTCCTCAGCCTGCTTCTGCATGGCCTGTAGGCGTGCTGCCAGTCCGCTCTGTTTCTTTGGGTTGGCCTTGTTCTCCTTGTATCGGGCTTCAAGTATGGCGAGCAGCTTGGCATCGTTGGTGGTCTTGCGCAGCGTCCACATGATGGCAGCCGAGAAGAACAGTGATATGAAATAGTAGAAGTTAAGCCCGCTGGAATAGTCGTTGAACATGAAGAAGAACATGAGCGGCATGAGGTACATCATCCATTGCATCATCTTCATCTGCTCAGCCTGTGCTCCCACCATCTGGTCTTTCTGCTGGCGCATGGTCATATAGGAATAGAGTATGTTGGACACACAGAAGAGAATGCAGGTGAGCGACAGGTGGTCGCCAATGCCCCAGATGTTAGTCCCCCACTCCACTATGGGGTCGTAGGTTGAGAGGTCGTCGATCCAGAGGAAGGATTGTCGGCGCAGCTGTATGGCATTGGGCACGAAGTTGAACATGGCAATCCAGATGGGCATCTGTATGAGCATGGGCAGGCAGCCGGAAAGGGGGCTGACGCCATACTGGGAATAGAGCTGCATCATGGCCTGCTGTTTCTGCATCTGGTCTTCGGGCTTGTCAAACTGCTTGGTGGCCTCGTCGAGTTTCGGCTTGAGCACGCGCATCTTTGCCGACGACATATAGCTCTTCTTGACCATAGGGAAGGTGATGGCCTTGAGCAACAGCGTTATGAGTATGAGCACCACGCCCATGGAGAATCCCCACGACGTGAGCCAGTCGAAGACATAGATGGTGAACCAGCGGTTGATGATGCGGAAGAGCGGCCAGCCAAGGTAAACGAGCTGCTCCAGGTCGAGATCCTTGCCGAAGGTGCTCTGTTCCTCCACTTCCTTTATCAGGCGGAAGTCGTTGGGTCCCAGATACATCTCGAACTCCGAGGGCTTGGCTCCCGTGGGGTCGAAGGCGGTCTTCAGCTTGGCATTGAACTTCTTCAGGAATCCCGTTCCCTTCTCCTGAGGAATGCTGGTCATGAGCGAGTTGGCGGCAAAGTCGTCTTTGGCAATGAGTGCAGCTGAGAAGAACTGGTTCTTGAATGCCACCCAGTTGAGCTGCTCGTCAATCTTCTCGTCAATCTTCTCGCTGGTCTCGCTCAGATAGTCGGTGCCGCCGTTTTTCTCCTTATATGTAAGTGTGGAATAGCGGTTCTCGAAGGTGAAGCCCTTCTCCTGCTGGCGCGCCATGTCGCTCCACTCAATGTCCATCTCATTGTAGTTGGGTGCGAACATGCCGCCAAGTCCCTTTGCCTGCAACGAGAAGTGCAGCATATAGTCCTTGCCAAGACGATAGGCCATGACAATGCAGCCTCCGTTGGCGGCCTGTGCTGTCATGGTGACAGTAGAGTCGCTGACGTCGGTAGGAGTGAAATATAGGTCGCGGGTAATGATGTTGTCCTGCTTGCCGGCGAGCATGAAGTTCATGTTCTGGGTCTCACCGTCGAAGAGGGTGACGTCGTTCTGTGAGTTGTCGGCGTTCAGGAAGCCCTTTACCACGGCCTTCTCAATGGTTCCTCCCTTTGTGGATAATGTCAGCTCCACCTTTTCGTTCTTAAGCACCACGGGAGTAGCCTTGCCGTTGAGTGCTGCATGGAAAAGAGCGGTAGTGTCGCCCTTGGCTGCTGCCTCGGCCTCTGCCGCAGCCTTTTCAGCCTGCTTGAGTTGCTGTTTTTCTGCTGCGTCGCGCGCCACGGCAGCTATGCTGTCTTGCTTCCGCTGATTCTCAATGTCCTCGGCCGAGGGCTGTGTCCACCAACTGAATACAAGGAACGCTATCACCATGAGTACCAAGCCGGTAAGTGTGTCTCTGTTCATATCAATTATTGCTTATACCTTATTATTTTTTATACTGTTACAGTCCGCTGCCCACCCCAATGTGATGGTCAAACGACATTTCAAGCTGCAAAATTACTAAAAAGATTGCAATTACCGCTGTAAAAAACATTTTTTAAGGTTATGAGGTTGCTCAGCACCCTATCCTTGCACCTCAAGTATGATTACCATGCACAGCCTAATGCCCCATAGCGGCTTCTTTTAGATGTGTATAGGGAATATATTAATTTACAGAACATATCAATAGAGTTTTTCAACCGCACAGCACGTAAAATTTTTCATAAAAAATGGCGTGAACATAGAGGCCTCATCCGTAGAGTGGCACTTTACGACACTAAAGTGGCACTTTTTTGAAATTAAGTGCCACTTTACGGTCGTAAAGTGCCACTCCTCTTCTGGCTTGTTCCACGCGCCATTTATTATGTAAAATCTTTTTACGTGTCAGAGGTGTCAGTAAAAAGTGTTATCTCGTACGCGCGCGAAGATATGGGTCCCATTAGGATTTCTGCGATTGTTGTTTGATGCAATGCAATAAATGGCGATTGGCTTGCGTTATTATTATTGAGATGAAAATATGCAACTTACTATACAGGTTCTTCCTCACGGCTGTATTTGCGATGTGGAGCGTGTCTGTATTGGCCGAGGACTTCTCGCTGAAAGGTCGCGTTGTCGACGAAGAGGGAAACGCACTGGAGTTGGCCACAGTGTCGTGCATAGAACAGGCTAAGGTGACCATGACCAACCTGAAGGGTGAATTCCATCTGACGCTCCATTCGGCAGACTCTGTAGTGGTGAAGTTTTCCATGGTAGGCTACCAGGCTCGTAGCCGTGTGCTACGCAAGCCCCATGGCCAGCTGACACTACAGATAGTTATGCGGCCTATGGAGTCGCTGCAGGGAGTGACCATCACCGAGCGTCGCCGACAGACCAGCGCCATGGAGCAGATAGACATAGAGGCGATAAAGCAGTCGCCGTCGGTAACGGGTAATGCCGTTGAGGAGCTTATACAGCAGCAGGCCGGCGTGTCGACCCACAACGAGCTGTCAAGCCAGTACAACGTCAGGGGCGGCTCGTTCGACGAGAACTCCGTATATATAAATAATGTGGAGGTCTACCGACCGTTGCTCGTTCGCAGCGGCCAGCAAGAGGGTCTTTCGGTGATCAATGCAGACATGGTGGAGAAAATAGGTTTTTCCACCGGTGGCTTCGAGGCCAAGTATGGCGACAAGATGTCGTCGGCCTTGGACATCACCTATCGCCGCCCTGAACGTACCGAGGCAACGCTGACAGCCTCGCTGCTTGGCGGGAGCGCATACTTCGGCACATCCGGCAAGCATTTCTCCATGAGCCACGGCCTGCGCTACAAGACCACCCGCTACTTGCTCGGTTCGCTCGAAACCACTGGAGAGTATCGGCCTAACTTCCTTGACTATCAGACCTATATGAGCTGGAAGCCCAGTAAGCGATGGACGGTGGACTTCATCGGCAACATATCAGACAACCACTACAACTTCCGTCCCAAGGACCGTGAGACAAGCTTTGGCACCATAGAAGACGTGAAATCGTTCAAGGTATACTTCGACGGCCAAGAGAAAGACATCTTCCGCACTTTCTTCGGCACCTTCAGCATTGCCCGCAACTTCAACGACTCACTGACGGTGAAGCTGCTCGGCTCTGCCTTCCACACCAAGGAGCAGGAGACATACGACATACAGGGACAGTACTGGCTTGACGACACGGAGTCGTCGGAGAACCTCGGCGTGGGCACCTATATGGAGCACGCCCGCAACTACCTGAAGGCCGACGTGAAGAGCCTGAAGCTGCTTGTTAGCAAGCGCTTCAGCAACCATGACGTGGAATTAGGCATCACCCACAAGTGGGAGAAAGTGACCGAACAGGCACGCGAATACGAGATGCGCGACTCGTCAGGGTACAGCGTTCCCCACTCTGCCGACCGCCTTGACCTGATCTACACCCTCTCGTCGAACAACAAGATGACGTCGACGCGCCTTGAGGGTTACTTGCAGGACAGCTACCGTTTCAACCGCAACGAGAACTACTACACGCTGAACTACGGACTGCGCTTCAGCCACTGGTCGTGGAGCGGAGAGACCACCGTGTCGCCCAGACTGTCACTTGCGTTGGTTCCGAGGTTCAACCACAACCTGACCATGCGCCTGTCCACCGGCCTCTACTATCAGGCACCATTCTACAAGGAGCTGCGCGACACCGTGAAGCAGGCTGCCATAACCGTGGCCACCCTCAACAGCCACATCAAGAGCCCGCGCTCACTGCAGGTGATAGCTGCAGCCGACTACCGTTTCAACATGATGAACAGGCCCTTCCGGTTCACTGCCGAGGCTTACTTCAAGGCTTTATCCAATCTGATTCCTTACAATGTACAGAACGTAAAGGTGACCTACTATGGCGAGAACATGGCATCGGGCTATGCCGCAGGACTCGACCTTAAGCTCTACGGAGAGTTTGTGCCAGGCACCGACTCATGGCTCACCTTCTCGCTCATGCGCACACAGATGAAGCTTGGCGGACAGTGGGTGCCCATGCCCACCGACCAGCGCTATGCGCTTAACTTCCACTTCACCGACTACTTCCCTGGAACCAAGCGATGGAAGATGACCCTGCGCCTGGCATACGCCGACGGTCTGCCCTTCGGTGCTCCGCACCGTGGGCTTGAGAAGCAGAACTTCCGCGCTCCCGCCTACAAGCGCGCCGACATAGGCATGAGCTGGCTGGCATACAAATCGGAGCGAAGCAAGAAGACATTCGCACTTCACAATGTGTGGATAGGCCTGGACTGCCTTAATCTATTCGGAATATCAAACGTTAACTCTTACTACTGGGTGACCGACGTCACTTCACGCCAGTGGGCTGTGCCAAACTACCTTACAGGCCGCCAGATTAACGCCAAGGCCACACTGGAATTCTGAATTAAAGCAAAGGCCGCAGCAGATGAGCTAACCACCCTCGGGATTTCTGCCATGGAGTACGCATCTTGTTCCACGTTTGGGGCGTAAGAAGAAAACTTTTACGGATGTCGGCGTAGAACATGGAGTCGAGCGTAGCTGTGGTGGCAGCGTCAATGATTACAGCATTCTCCTCATAGTCGAAACGCATGCCCCGTGCGTCGAGATTGGCACTCCCCACGGTGCAATAGCTACCGTCAACCATCATTATCTTAGAATGGTGGAAGCCCGGCTCGTAGACCCACACGCGCGCCCCTCGCTTCATGAGCCGGTGGGCATTATAGTATACGCAGTCGGGCGTCAGCGGAACGTCGCTCTTGGCCGAGACCATAATGTCGACCTGTACGCCGCGGCCAAGGGCACGCTCAAGGGCGTGGTTGATGGACGAAGTGAGCGTGAAATAAGGATTTACGATTTTCAGGGAGTCGCGGGCGGCGTCGATGGCAGCAACATAGAACCGGCGCATGGCATCGGAGCTGCCGAGCAGATGGCCTTTGCTGTCATAAACTGCACCAGGCTCGCGGTTGACAATGCCAATGACCGAGCGGCCTGAGCCAGTAGTGCCTCCGCGATAGTAGCGTGGCTGCTGTATGATGTCCTCGCCGGTCACTTTATTCCACATCCTGAGGAATATATGCTGCAGCTGGTTTACTGCGCTGCCTTCTATGCGGCAATGCATGTCGCGCCACTCCCCCACTTGCTCTGTGCCTGTGATGTAATAGTCGGCAACATTCATTCCGCCAGTATAGGCTATACGCCCGTCGATGACCACAATCTTACGGTGGTCGCGGGGCCAGATATGGTTAACCCACGGAAAGCGTATAGGGTCGTACTCGTAGATGTTGATGCTGTCTGCCCGCAGGGAACGGAGGTGATGTTTCAGCAGGGGCTGGTTGTTGGAGTCGTTGCCGAAGCCGTCGAAGAGCGCACGCACCTCCACCCCCTCACGGCGTTTCTCACGAAGCAAGTCGAAGAGCAGGGAGGCGATGGAGTCGTTGCGGAAATTGAAATACTCAAGGTGTATGCTTTGGCGGGCTTCACGTATGTCGCTGAACATGCGCTCAAACTTCTTCTTCCCGCTCATGAGCAGTTCCACGCTGTTGTCGTCGGAAAACTGCACCCCCATGTCTGTCAGCCTGCTGCGCAGAACGGCGTCGCTGCCGTCTTGCGCAAAGCAGTGGCTTGAGGGAAGCAGCTCCATGGCAACAGACAAGGCTGCCACCACAGTCGCCTTTCCACTAATAACGCGCCAAGCCCTCTTCCTGTCTGTCATTTGTCAAAAATAGGCAATGGCTCACAACTATTTGCGGTGTTTCAGACGATACTCCAAAGGTGATAGCCCGAACTTCTCCTTAAACACTTTTATGAAGTTCTCGCCCGTCATGAAACCTACGTTGGCGGCAAGCTCGCTCATGTTGATGTTTGTGCGCTTAAGAAGTATGCATGCGTGCTTGAGCCTTAGGTCACGAACCAGTTCCGTCGGTGTCTTGCCGGTGATGCTGCGGACACGGTGGAAGAAGGGCACGCGCCCCATGCCCATGGCGTTGGCCATTTCCTCGAGGTTTATCTGTCCGCGACTCATGTTCTGCAGCACGTACTGCTCAATGTTCTTCAGCAGCTGGCGGTCCATGCTTTCCACCATCGAGTATTCACTCATCAGGTCGACGGTTTCACCTTCAATCTGGAATCCTGCGTTAGCCTCGTCAGCCATCTGCTTCTGGTTGTCCAACCTTCTCTTCGACTTGACGGTGGTTTCCACCATCTTCATCTCGTCGTCGTGTCCAACCTCAGCCAGAGCGGTACTGCTGTACTCACCAATGTTCAATGTCTCTGTCGAGGTGGTCATGCTGGAGTTGTGGTCTTCGAGCATTCGTGTCTCTGCGCCTTCAATAAGGTCGCTGTTGATATTGACAAGTCCAAGGCCGAGCACGGCATTGAACTTCATGACAGCTTCCTGCAGGTTGAAGGGCTTGACAAGATAATCGTCGGCAGCCATCGAGATGTTCATGCTCTTCATGTCCTGCGGTGTGAGCACACTGTCGGTAACAAGCACGAACTTCACCTTTTCCACTTCAGGGTTCATCTTGATCCTGTTGCACAGCTCGCTGCCGGTCATTCCCTTCATGTTGTGCTTACACACCACAAGGTCTGCCTTGATGGTAATAATGTCCTGTGCTGCCTTGTAAATATCGTTGTAGACGTGGAAGTCGTAGACGTCGCGCAGTCTGGACTTCACAAACTTCAGGAACTCTATGTTGTCGTCGATGAAGAACACAACAATATTGCTTGTCGGTGCGTCGGTGCGTCGCGGACGGCTGTTGACAGTGTCGTCCGATGTAAGGTCGGGAAGGTTCATCTCGCCCTTGGCGTCGAGCTGGTAGTGGCTCTTCACACTCTGCTTGGCACTATTCTCCGGATTCTCGAGCGACAACTGCATGTCGGCCACACGTGTGACCACCTGCAGCATCTGGGCATGGAGGGCGTTGAGCTGCTCCCGTTCCTCAAAGCTGGTGTCTTTCTCTGAGAGATTGCTTATGATTGTGGCCATGCGCGACATTGGCTGGTTTATGTCATCAGCAGCAGACTTGATTTCCTCGCGCTGCCGCTTCAGCTCGTCGATTACTGCAATCTTCCTGGCTTTCACTTCCATGGCCTGTTTGAAACCTATGCGCCAGATGTAAACAATGATTATGAACACCACCAAGTAAGACAAAAGCATCCACCATGACAGCAGCCAGTGGCGCTCAATCTCAATTTCAATGGTACGCACATTGTTGCTGGTGATACCTGCGGCGTTGACGGCCTTCACCTGCAACTTATATGTACCGCTCGAGAGGTTGCGGAAGGTCACACCGTGCTTCAAGGCATCACCGTCACGCCACGTGTTGTTGAAGCCCTTTCCGTCCACGGCATACATGAACTGCAGTCGCTCGCTCTGGTTGTAGTTGCCAGCAGCGAATTTGATGGTGAAGGTGTTCTGGTCGTGGTTCAGCTCAAGCTTGGTGGTGCTGTTGAGCGACTGTGTGAGAATCACACGGCCATCGTAGGCATGGCCTATCTTCACCTCCTCTTCGCCAAGCATGAATTGGGTGAGTATCACCGTTGGCAGGGCATCGCTGCCTTCACCCGTGGGCTTGCTCGTCCAGTTCACTCCGTAAAGACCGCCGAAGAGCACATTACCGTCCGACTTTGTGAAGATGGAGCCTATGTTGAACTCATTGCTCTGCAGTCCGTCGGCAGTGGAGTAGTTGTAGAGTCCGAAGCTTGTGGAGCCGTCGTTGGCATTGCGCTGCACCACCACGCGGCTGATGCCATTGCTGGTGGTTATCCACATGTTGTGGTTCTTGTCCTCTGTTATTCCGCACACGTTGTTGTTGCAGAGTCCCTGCTTCTCCGTAAGGTAGTTCAGGCTGTCGTTCTCAAGGTTAAGCACGTTGGCACCTTCGCGGGTACCCACCCATATCAATCCTCTGGAGTCCTCATAGACCTGGGTGATGTAGTTGTTGGTGAAAGGCAGCAGGTTGGTACGGTTGCCCGTTAGGTGGAGTATCTCGTTGTTCGACAGAGACACTATGCTCAGTCCCTCTCCAGTGCCAACGAGCAGGCGGTTGTCCTTGGTGTTGAACAGCGATGTTATGTTGTTCGACTTCAGCTTGCCGTTCTCGCGAGTATAGTTGGAGAACGAGTTCATTCTGGGGTTGTACACCTGCAGTCCGCCGTTGGTGGCTATCCATACGTTGCCGGCACGGTCGCTGCAGAGGGCGTTGACATGGTCGTCGATGATGGTGCGCTTCTCATCGTTGGCAGCAGAGTAAATAGTGGCATTGCCGTCCTTGATGCGCGTCATGCCATTCTGCTTTGAGCCCACCCACAGGCTTCCGTCCTTTGTGGTGACCATTGCCGACACCTTCTGGCTTGCCAATGGTCCGTTATATCCAACGATGCCATTGTTGCCTGTGCCATACCACACCCTTCCGCTGTCGGCCTGAGCAATGGCTGTGATGTCGCCCACGAGCTGCGATTCAAAGCGGTAGATGTTGTTTCCGCTATAAGCCACGCCTGATTTCTCAGTGCCCACCCACAGCAAGTCGGTGTTGTCGACGTAAAGGCTCTGCACCCTTACCACGTCGGCAATCCAGTGGTGGGTATTGATGTTCCTCGGCTGCACCTCTTCCATCTCGTGGGTGTTGACGTTCATGCGCAGAAGACCGGCACGGTCGGTACCTATCCATACGTTTCCGTTTCTGTCGCCGGCCATACCGTTGACGGCATGGTCTACTCCCACTCCTGTCAGTCCGAGCTGGTCGCCAAAGGATGTGTTCCACGTCTTGGAACTTTTGTTGAAGAAGAACAGCGTGCCCTGACCGTAGAGCCAGATGTTATCCATCTGGTCGGCGAAGGCCTTCAGCGAGCGGCTCCTGCGCAGCTTGCGGTCGGCAATCTCATTGGTCTGCCATACGCGCCGCTGCTGGTGCATGACGTCAAGACATACTATTCGGCCGTCATCGTAGACTATAAGTGCACCGTCGCGGCACTCGCTGATGGAGCATACGTTGCCTCGAGGCACGCCTATGGCGTCGTTCACGCCAACAGCATCGCCTGTATATCCGAATTCATAGTGCTGTTGCTGCTGCATGTTGTAGCACACCACGCCACGATTGGGAATTGCTCCCCAAAGGTTGTGGTGCTGGTCGATATAAACAATACTGGGCACACTCTGTATGCCGAAACGGGAGAAGACATGCTTCATGTCGCGCTCGAAACTCTCCGACTGCGGGTTATAGATGCAGTATCCTGCAGCGGTGTTTATCCACAGGTTGCCATCAAGGCCCTCCTGTATGGAGTTAATATAGCTGTCGGGCAGAGAGGAGCCGTCCTGGGAATTACACTGGAACGACTTGAACACATATCCGTCGTAGCGGTATAGTCCGGCAGGTGTGCCGAACCACATGTAGCCGAACTTGTCTTTCATGACACAGTTTATCTGGCTGCTTGTCAGTCCGTCCTTGCCGTCGATAGTCTTAAACAGGTAAACGGCAGCCGCCATTACGGGAACCACCAGCAACAGGGCTATCAATCCCTGCCTCAACGAGAATCTTGAGCCTTGTTTTTCTGTATGTCTCATCTTATCTAACCTTTTACTTCTTTTATATCATGCACGAGTAGTGGTCTACCACTCCGAGCAGCTTGTCGTCGGGGCTTACCACCAGCACACTGTGCACCTTGTACTTGTTCATTATCTTCTGTATCTCAGTTATCTTGGTGTCGCAGCTCACTGTCTTGGGCTTGCGAGTCATAATGTCGCTTACGGTATGGTCGAAGAACTCGGCTTGCCAGCGCTCCATGGCGCGGCGTATGTCGCCGTCGGTAATCAGTCCTACTATGACCCCTTCGCTGATGGCCACCCCTAAGCCTAACTTGCCCTTGCTCACCAGAATGATGGCCTCGCCAAGGTGCATCTCCGGCGGCACAATTGGCAGGTCGGTGGTGATCATCACGTCCTGCGCCGTGGTCAGCAGTCGCTTGCCTAACTCTCCGCCTGGGTGGAACTGGGCAAAGTCCTGCGGACGGAAGTTGCGCTTTTCCATAAGTGCCACCGCCAGCGCGTCGCCCATGGCCAGTGCGGCTGTTGTTGAGCTTGTCGGTGCCAGGTTCAGGGGGCAGGCTTCCTTGCTTACGGCCACGTTTATGTGGCACTCCGAATACTTGGCAAGCAGCGAGCACGGGTTGCCGCTCATGGCAATGATTGGAATATGCTGATGTAGCAGTATGGGAATAAACCTCAGCAGCTCGTCGGTCTGCCCGGAATTGGATATTGCAAGGACAACATCGTCGCGGGTAATCACCCCTAAGTCGCCGTGGAAGACGTCAAGGGGATTGATGAAGAACGATGGTGTGCCCGTCGAGGATAGCGTGGCAGCTATTTTCGCCCCCACATGTCCGCTCTTTCCCACGCCTGTGACTATCACCTTGCCGTGGCAGCGGTAGATTGTCTCCACTGCCCGGTCGAAGTTCTCGTCCATCTGTGGTATCATGTCTAACAAGGCTTGCGCCTCATCCCTGATACACTGTATGCCATATTCCCTTACGTTCATTGTACTACAGCAATTCTTTTATCAATGCCGTCAGCTTGCTCAGTTCCAACATGTTGGCAGCATCGCTGAGCCCCTTGTCCGGGTCTGGGTGTACCTCAAAGAACCATCCCGTGGCCCCGAAGGCCTTGGCGGCCTTGGCCATCAGCGGCACGTAGCGGCGGTCGCCACCCGTCTTTCCGCCGTCGCCGCCCGGGCGCTGTACGCTGTGTGTACAGTCCATGACCACCGTGGGCACTATTTCGAGCATGTCAGGTATATTCCTGAAGTCAACCACCAGGTTGTTGTATCCCATCATGTTGCCGCGCTCTGTGAGCCACACGTCGGCAGCCCCTGCGTCATGTGCCTTCTCTACGGGGTAGCGCATATCGCTCCCGCTGAGGAACTGCGCCTTCTTTATGTTCACCGTGCGGCCTGTGCGCGCCGCGGCCACAAGCAGGTCGGTCTGGCGGCAGAGGAAAGCCGGTATCTGCACCACATCGCACACCTGCCCCACAGGCTCTGCCTGCCAGGCCTCGTGTATGTCGGTGAGCAGGCGCAGGCCGTAGCGGCTCTTAACGTCGGCCAGCATCGTGAGGCCGCGGTCGATGCCCGGGCCTCGAAATGAGCTTATACTTGTACGGTTTGCCTTGTCGAACGAAGCCTTGAATATAATATCAATGCCTAACTGGCGGTTGATGTCTACCAGTTTGCTGGCCACGGTGTCAAGCAGCTCCGCTGACTCTATCACGCACGGCCCGGCAATAAATACCTTATTCATGTTTGTCTTCTGTTCTTTGTGCAAAGTTAGTGATATTTTTTGAAACTACAAGCTTTTGTACAATCTTTTTGCCATTCATCGGCATTTTTCACTCTTTTTGACCTGCCACTTCACTCACAATGTGTATGTCGCGCTGAGGGAACGGTATCTCGATGCCATTGGCACCGAGTGTATCGTAGACGCACTTAAGCACATCGCTCACCACATAAGCCCTCTTCACGGCGTCGGCCCATACGAAGAGCTTGAAGTTGACGCTTGAGTCGCCCATCTCGCTGACCACGCTCTTAACCTGTTTCTTCTTGTCTATCCACTGGTGGCGAAGACCATTGACGGCATCCTCTACCAACTGGCTCACCTGACGGAGATTGGAGCCGTAGGCTACGCCGAAGGGCACCACGGCCAGCACATAGCCGTGGTTGCGCGTAAGATTCTTGTAGTTCTTGGCAAAGAGCTGGCTGTTGGTGAAGGTTATCACCTCACCGAAGAGCGACTCAACGACCGTAGACGTATAGTTGATTGATGTTACACGTCCCATAGTGCCGTCAACGTCAATCCAGTCGCCTACCTTCACACGTCCGGTCATCAGCGACGCGCCATAGTAGATATTCTCGATTATGTCTTTCGAGGCAAAGCCGATGCCCGTAGAGAGTCCGCCGCTGATAGCCAACAGCCAGGCCAGGCTGATATCGAGTATAGAAAGCGACAGTAGCAGCCAAGCTCCCCAGATTATTATCTGGATAACGTTCTTTCCCATCATTGTCCGGCTGTCGGCCGTCGTGGGGTCTTTATCCATATAGTGCATCCGCAACAGCGAAAGTGTGCTGCTGTTGACATAGGAGAACAGAAACCACAGGCATGCCACCGTGCTCAAGCGCACTACGCTCAGCTTCAGGTTCTCTATATTGACAAACTCATACTTGAAGAGCTTCCAGCACAGGTCGCTGAGGTTGAACACATCGGCTGCCCAATAGAAACTCAACATGACCGAGAGTATTCCTGCCACCGGCAGCAACACCTTCGACAACAGGCCATAGAACCACGTCTGCGTGATAGGCTTGCCGTCCATCTGGTGTTTCTCGCCATAAATCTTCAAGTACTGGCTTACGCAGGTGATGGTGAGTACGCACGTGAGCTGTATCACCCACCAGATGAGCAACTGGACGGACAGCAGCGTGTATCCGCTCCACGAGCAAGCAAGCGACACAAAGAACACAATCAGCGATATGTAGCCGTTGAACATGTCAGAGCGCGGAATGCGCTGATGGTGGTGGCGCACCACCATCCACTGCCAAAGTGTACTCAACAGAAGTATCACGGGGAAGATCATGTTCACCAACTCACTTGGAATGAGGATTATGCGAAAGACTATCACTAACAGCCCCACCACCAACAGCGGCATGTATATGCGCAGGGCACTGCCCATCTGCCTGCCTTCAACCCTAAGCAGCAACGATACGAGAATCACCCCCATGAGCCAAGCGAACTCCACCAACAGGTTGCCCGCCATGCTCAGAAAGTTCTGGTCGGCCCCCTGCAACACTCCCATCAGCACTGCAAAGGTGATGATAGTGGTAACGAGGATTACGTAGCGCCGTTTTTTCATGAACCTCTCCGTCTGTAGCCGCTTGGGCATGAGCAGACGGAAGGCTATCTGGTTGAGCAAGGTGGCGATGATGAAGAAGAAAACGATCGAGACGAACAGACCCACTATCCACTGTGAGTTCCATTCGGAGCCGACGTTGCTCTCTAAAGAGTACTTCTTCTTCACCACAGCAAGCATCTCGCGCCATCGCATGTCCAACTGCGACAAAATCCTGAAATAGTTACTGCCGCCGTTGCGGAAGATGCTTGTCTGTATGTCCTGATAGCGCTTGTTGGCATAGTCGTTGAGCCGTTGCAGGCGCTGCTCCGTATTGTCGTAGATGGTTATGAAGCCCTCCATCTGCTCCGACTGTTCCTCCAAGAGATTCCTGATGCCCACAGCCAACGCTAAGCATACGCTGC
Source organism: Prevotella sp. (assembly GCA_017449025.1). GTDB lineage: Bacteria > Bacteroidota > Bacteroidia > Bacteroidales > Bacteroidaceae > Prevotella. The sequence goes on from JAFSKJ010000013.1 coordinate 59,611, forward strand.
GGTTTACGCGCGATGAGTCGGCAAGCATCATGGCTGGCATGGCATGCAAACTGGTGATAAGGCTGTCGTAGCGAGCCATCTCAGACTTGCTGCTATTAAGAAGAAGCTGGAAGGGGAGCTGCTTGCGCAGGAATTCATTATATTGTGTGGTAGCCTCATGGCAGGCATAGGTAAGGTCGAAAACGTAGTCGAGCTTCTGAGAGTAGAGCATCAGCGCATTCTGCTGGCTGTTGCGGTATATCTTCTGCAGCTCGGCGAAGTTCTGCTGGGTGTGCTCACGGCTCACGGCCTGACGCTCGCTCATGTCACGGTAGCTCTTCGCAAGCTCGCTGCGCAGTATTGATAATGTCTGGTCTAATCCTGCCTCCTTCATCACTGCCTTCACATCGATAACCAGCAGCAAAAGGGCCGTCAATAGTATAGTTAGTCGTTTCATATTCCTGATAGTTGCGTTCTTGCTTGTATAGCACAATACATAAAGCGGTGCAAAGATACTGCAAAATAGGGAAACCACCAAATTATAGCAAGGTTTTTTATGAAGAAGAAAGAGTTTGCCACTGTCCGCAAGACAATGGCAAACCCAATGTATAGTGGCCAAGCTTCCGAGCTTTGTATTTAGGCGTGCATATTAGAAGCGACCGCCGAAACCGCCACCACCGAAGCCGCCATTACGGCGTCCGCCGCCACCGAAGCCACCTCTGCCATTACGGGGGCCGCCGCCACCGAAGCCGCCCATTCCCATACCCATGCCGCGACGTGCCTCACGAGTGCCGAAGAGGTTGACACGGTAGATAAGGTGGAGCATGGCATAGCTGGTGATGGCATTATACTCTATGTCGGTACGCGACATGGCAGATATCTGGCGTGAGAAGTTCGACTGCTGGTGCAGCAGGTCGTAGAACTGCAGCGTCACCGTGAGCGGCTTGCCTTTGAGGAAGCCCTGTGCCAGCTGTGCATTCCATATCAGCTCGTTGGTGTTCATCGACGCATCGCTGAATCCGCGGCGGCTGTTCATGCCAATGTCTGTCGACAGCTGTGTTCCCCACGGGAATGTCAGTGTGGCATTCATGCCATAGGAGAATGTCCACGTGTCGAGGTTCGACTTCGGCTGAAGGTGGTTGCGAGAGTAGGTGTAGTTGACCGAGCCGTTGGGTTCCACCTCTAACCAGTCGTTGCGGAAGCTTATGCCTAATCGCTCGCCAACGTTAGTGGTGTTGGTGTAGTTTCTGGTCGGAGTGAAATTCTGGTCCAAGTATCCCACCTGATGGCTGTAGCGCAGGCTTGTCTCGGAGTTGATGCTGAAGTATCCCAGGGTGTCGATGGCTGTGTTAAAGGTAAAGCGTCCGTTGGCGTTCCAGTTTCCGTTGATGTTCACGGGCTGCGACTTGCGTCCACCTGTGTTCTGGTCGTAGGTCACCTTGTTCACAATGCTATTGTTGGTCATGGAGAAACCTGCGTTGGCGAAGATGAAACGCTGGTGGCTCTGGAAATAGTTGTTATAGCGCAGGTTGAAGCTCTGCGTGAACGACGGCTTCAGCGAGGCGTTACCTGTGTTGATGTTCAGCGGATCGGTATTATCCCTGATCTCCAGCAGCTGGCTCATCGACGGCTGACTGGTGTTGCCGCGATACTGGAAGCGCATCTCGCCGCGGTCTGAAAAACGCCAGCGGAAGTTGGCCGTAGGGCTCCAATTGATGACTGAGCGGTTGACCACGGTGTCAACGCCAAGATAACGCTGGGTGTACTCTGAGTTCTGCGGTACTACCTGCACACCAATGTTGAAGTCGTAGGTGCTTCGTATGAACCGGAGCATCACCTCGCCGGTGTGTATGAAGTTCTTGTACGACGAGTAGCGGCTCTGGTCTATGTCCAAGTAGTCGGTGTATGTTCCCGAGAGTCTTCCGAGATAGTCGTCCCACTGTCTGAAGGAAGGCCTGATGCTGTTGAAGTCATAGCTGTAAGGCGGGTTCGAGAAGTCGTAGGTTGAACGGTCGCTCTCGTTGTATCGGTACTGGAAGGTGTAGCTGAACTGCAGGAAGGTGGCCCGGGCTATCGGCTCGCTGTATGTGGCGCGGGCGCTGTATCCCCATGTCGTGGTCGGAGTAACGTTGTATCGGTTTGTCTGATAGTCCGACACGTAGATTGTGTCGCCGCTGAGGTTCTCAAAAGGCATGGTAGTCTGGAAGAGGTTGACGAGGTTGCTCGACATCGACTTGTTTTCTGTGTCGCTGTATTCGCCGGTCAACTGAAGTGTAACGTTCCGCCCCGTGTTGCTCAGTCTCCTGTTGATCTGTAAGGTGCCGCTCATGTTCTTGTTGGAGCCATAGCTCAGCGAGTTGCTCTTGTTTCGGTTGACAATGATGGCAGAGTCGGCACCCAAGGCCATGAGCAGTGCCATCCTGCTACCGTCGAGCAAAGCATCGCTGTATCCAGTGCTGGAATATGGGTCCTGGCTGAAAGTTGCCGAGCTGTTCCATCCAGTGCCGTCGTTGCTCGTAAAGACAAGGTTGGGTCTGAAGCTGATGTTCCACAGTGTGTCGGGCGTCCACTCCATGCGTCCGTTGATGTTCCAGTTGTTGGAACGAGAATAGCTCTGGTTCAGCGAGTTTGAAAACGAGCCGGTAGCGGTGCTGAGGAAGTTCTCGCTGGCACGGCGCGACCAAGTGTCGCCGTCGCGGTGGTTCCACATCACGCTGGCCTGGGCTATGAGTTTGTTTTTCTTCTCGTAGTTGTAGTTTATCATCGACGACTTCATGGCGTTCAATCCAGAATTGCCACCGCCGCCACCGAAGCGCCTGCCGCCACCGCCGCCAAAGCCCATATCGTTGGTGTTGTTGGCATTGAGCATGGCCATCAGACGGGAGTCGCCCCTCATGTACATGCCGAAAAGGCGTGCGGAATAGCGGTCCTTGGTGCCTGCGGCAATGTCGGCATTGGCCATGGTGCCACGGTTCATGCCAGCGCGCAGGCCGAAGTCGAGCACTGTCTGCTCGTTGCCGTCGTCAATGCCTGTAATGCGGGCCAGGTCGCTTTTCTCCTCATACGACTTTATGCGCTCCACTATGCTCGTAGGCAGGTTCTTAAGGGCGGTCTTGGTGTCGCCGAACTCCTTGCCATCAACGCGCACCTTTGTAACCGACTTGCCGTTGATTTTGATATTGCCCTCGTCATCGACCTCTGCCCCCGGCATGCGTTTCACCAGCTCCTCCACCACGGAACCTTCAGGAGTGCGGTAGGCGTCGGCATTATATATTAAGGTGTCGCCCTTCGACTGCACCTTTGCCAGGTGAGCCGTCACGGTAGTACCTTTCAGCATGATGGCGTCGGGAGCCAATGATATTGTGCCTAAGTTCACAGCCTTGCCGCCGGCAACACTGATGCGTTTGGAAAAGGGCTTGAAACCCACGTATGTGATGCGGACAATATAGCTGCCGTCTTTCGGAGCCGTCATAGTGAACTGTCCGTTCATGTTGGTGATGGCATTGGTTACTATTGTAGAGTCTGACTTGAGCAGGGCCACCGTGGCCTGGATAACAGCCTCTTGAGAGTCTTTTTCCATTACTTTTCCACTAATGGTGCGCTGTGCGAGCGCAGATGTGATGGTCATCAACGTGACGACCAGCATAAGGAGAGTTCGTTTCATAATGAATCTTTGGTCGATTTTTGACAATATGACGCAGATATGTGGGGAAAGTTTAATCATACTTAAGCATTTTTTACCTGTCGGCACTGAAAAAACAAAAAACAATGAAGGAAAACTTGGCAAAATCAGGGAAAATGAGTACCTTTGCCGCCATGGAAGCACAAAAAGTAATAATCTCACAGCAGTTAGAGGCAACACTTGAGGACGCCATGGGCGACTGCGAGCGCGACCGCCTCTTCATACTCACCGACGAGAACACCCACCGCCTATGCCTGCCAGTGGTGGAGGACTACCGTTGCCTCAGGGGAGCAAACATTATAGAAATAGGTGCTACTGACACCAACAAGACTCTTGAATCAATTAGCCATGTGTGGACCAAGTTGCAGAAAGGAGGCGCCACACGCCACTCGCTCATGATAAACTTAGGAGGCGGCATGGTGACCGACCTTGGAGGATTTGCCGCTTCGACCTTCAAGAGGGGCATGAACTACATAAACATTCCCACAACGCTGCTCGCCATGGTCGACGCATCGGTGGGAGGAAAGACGGGCATCAACTTCGGAGGGCTGAAAAACGAAATAGGCGTGTTCAGCAACGCCAACTCCGTGATTCTCGACACAGTGTTCCTTAGGACAATGGACAAAGAGAACATTCTCTCTGGCTATGCCGAGATGCTTAAGCACGGGCTTATCAGCCCTACACCTGAAGGCAAGACACCAGGGGAAGGCATGCTCAGTGAGTTGCTCTCCTTCCCCGTCACCGACGAGGGAAGCTTAGAGAGCACCGACTTCCGCCGCATGCTGGCAGAGAGCGTTGCCGTCAAGCAGCAAATAGTGACCGAAGACCCCAACGAACACGGCATAAGGAAAGCTCTTAACCTTGGCCACACCATAGGACACGCCTTCGAGTCCTTCGCCATGAATTACGGAAGCTCCACCAGGTCAGTCTCTCCCATACTTCACGGCTATGCCGTGGCATACGGCCTGATTTGCGAGCTATACCTCAGCTGCGTAAAGTGCAGCTTCCCTACAGAGACTATGCGTCAGACAGTCCGCTTCATCAACGACAACTACGGCCATCTTCCCATAAGCTGCGACGACTACCCCATCCTGCTTGAGCTGATGACCCATGACAAGAAGAACACCGCCGGCGAGATTAACTTCACTCTATTAGGCAACGTCGGCGACATACGCATAAACCAGACTGCTTCACGCGAGGAAATAGAGGCCGCCCTTGACTTCTATCGCGACGGTTTAGGATAACCAGACGCTACTCAAAAAAAGGAGCACCTGTGCGGGTGCTCCTTTTTATAGTGTCCTTTTGCTTGCCTTGGGACTATGCTAACAGCTTCTTCACTTGGTCGTAGACGTTCTGACCGGTGAATCCGAGCTTCTCGTCAAGCACCTTGTAGGGAGCAGAGAAGCCGAAGCTCTCGAGACCCCAGACGCAGCCGTCGGCACCCACCAGACCTTCGAGGTTCACAGGCAGACCGGCGGTAAGTCCGAACTTCTTCTTTCCGCAAGGCAGAACACTCTGCTGGTACTCCTTGGGCTGGCTGCGGAACAGGCCCTCTGACGGAACGCTGACCACACGGGTCTTGATGCCGTCAGCAGCGAGCAGCTTGGCGCCAGCCTCAAGCGTAGACACCTCTGAACCGGAAGCGAGCAGGATAACATCGTAATCGGCATCGGAGCCGGCAACCACATATGCACCCTTGGTGGCCTGTGAGTAGTCGTTGCCCTCGGGCAGCATCTCGATGTTCTGACGCGAGAAGATAAGAGCGGTCGGGGTGTCGACATTCTCCATGGCCATGCGCCAGCAGACGGTGGTCTCCTCGGCATCGGCAGGACGTACTACGAGCACCGAGTTCTTGCCGTGGTGGTTCTTCAGCTTCTCCATCAGTCGGATCTGTGCCTCCTGCTCCACGGGCTCATGGGTGGGTCCGTCCTCACCAACACGGAATGCGTCGTGGGTCCAGATGAACTTCACTGGCAGCTCCATCAGCGCAGCCATGCGGACAGCAGGTTTCATGTAGTCGGAGAATACGAAGAAAGTACCGCAGGCGGGGATGACACCACCGTGCAAAGCCATGCCTATGCAGCAGCATGCCATAGTGAGTTCTGCCACACCAGCCTGGAAGAAAGCACCGCTGAAGTCGCCCTTTACCAGGTCATGGGTCTTCTTGAGGAAGCCATTGGTATTGTCTGAATTAGACAGGTCGGCACTGGCGCAGATCATGTTGGGCACCTGCTCGGCCAACTGGCCGAGAACGGCAGCCGATGCGCTGCGGGTAGCGCTGCCGGCCTTCTGCTCAACCTTTGTCCAGTCAATCTTCGGGGCTTTGCCGCTGAACCACTCTTCAAGCATGGCAGCCTTCTCTGGATTTGCCTTTGCCCACTCTGCCTTGGCGGCATAGCGCTCGGCACAGATTTTCTTCAGCTCCTCGGCACGCTTCGCATATAGCTCCTTCACCTCGGGGAATATCTGGAACGGATTCTCGGGGTCGGCACCTAAGTTCTTCATTGTCTGTACAAAGTTGTCGCCGCCGAGCGGAGCGCCATGTGTGGCGCAGTTCGACTCGTATGATGAGCCGTCGGCCTTGCGGGCACCCTTACCCATGACGCAGTGACCGATGATGAGTGAAGGACGCTCCTTCTCGGCCTGTGCCTTCTTGATGGCCTCGCGTATCTGGTCTACGTCGTTACCGTCAATCTTCTGCACATACCATCCCCATGCCTCATACTTCTTGGCGGTGTCCTCGCAGGTCACTACTTCGGTGCGCGTGGAGAGCTGTATGTCGTTGGCATCGTAGAACATGATGAGGTTGTCGAGACCCAGGTTTCCGGCAATACGTCCTGAACCCTGCGAAATCTCCTCCTGCACGCCACCATCTGAGATGTAGGCGTAGATGGTCTGGTTCATCACGTCGCCGAGCCTTGCCTTCAGGAACTTGGCAGCTATGGCAGCACCAACGGCAAAGGTGTGACCCTGGCCGAGGGGGCCTGAGGTATTCTCAATGCCACGAGCCAGCTCCCGTTCGGGATGCCCGGGGGTTACGCTGCCCCACTGACGCAGATTCTTCAAGTCTTCCAAGTCGTACTTGCCTATTAGGCAGAGCTGGCTGTAGAGCATTGGAGCCATGTGGCCTGGGTCGAGGAAGAAGCGGTCGCGTCCCTCCCATTCCGGATTCTCAGGATCGTAGACGAGGAACTCGCTGTAGAGGGTGTTGATGAAATCGGCGCCACCCATGGCTCCGCCGGGGTGTCCACTCTTAGCTTTTTCTACCATTGCGGCAGCCAAAATACGGATGTTGTCGGCTGCTTTAATCATTGTTTTGTTGTCGTTCATAATAAGTTGTATTGTAAAATAAATGAGTATCGGCTATTTGTCTGTCGCCTGCTTTAATAGAACTTGAAGTAGCGACGGGCATTGTTGTACGAGATGTCCTCCACCATCTTGCCTAACAGTTCGCGGTCGTCGGGCAGCAAGCCCTTCTCCACGTCGTTGCCGAGCAGGTTGCAGAGAATGCGGCGGAAGTACTCGTGACGGGGATAAGAGAGGAACGAGCGGCTGTCGGTGAGCATGCCCACAAAGCGGCTCAACAGGCCAAGCACTGACAGGGCGTTCATCTGGCGTATCATGCCGTCCATCTGGTCGTTGAACCACCACCCGCTACCAAACTGTATCTTTCCAGGCTCACCACCCTGGAAGTTGCCCAGCATGGTGGCTATCACCTCATTAGCGCAAGGGTTGAGCGTATATAATATGGTACGTGTGAGCTTGCCCTTCATGTTCAGCTTGTTGAGGAAGGTTGACATGGCTCGGGCTGTATTGAACTCGCCGATAGAGTCGAAGCCGGTGTCCGGTCCTAACTGGTTGTACATGGCTGTATTGTTGTCACGTATGGCACCATAGTGGAACTGCTGTGTCCATCCGGCGTCGGCATCCATCTCGGCCATCACGGTGAGGAAGCAGTTCTTGAACTGGCGCACCTCGAACTTCGACAGCTGCTGTCCGCGCATGGCCTTTTCGAAGATGGTCTCAATCTGCGAGTCGGTGTACTCCTCGTCGTAGAACTCCTCGATGCCGTGGTCGGAAAGCTTAGACCCTTGCTCGGCGAAGAAGTCGTGGCGCTTCTGGAGGGCGTCGATCATGTCGGCAAACTTAGTGATGCTCACTCCGCTAACATTGGAGAGCTGCTCAACGTAAGCGGCGAACTCAGGCTTCTCAATGTTCATTGCCTTATCGGGACGCCATGCGGGAATCATCATGGGGTCGTCTTGAGCCTTGTTGCGGGCATACTCTATATGGTTGTGCAGGTCGTCGACGGGGTCGTCGGTGGTGCATACGCACTCCACACGATAGTGCTTCATCAGGCCTCGGGCAGAGAACTCAGGCTGCTTCAGCTTCTCGTTGCACTCGTCGAAAATCTCGCGGGCAGTCTTGGGAGAGAGCAGCTTCTCAATGCCAAAGGCGGTCTTCAGCTCAAGGTGAGTCCAGTGGTAGAGGGGGTTGCGCAGCGTGTAAGGCACCGTCTCGGCCCACTTCTCGAACTTCTCCCAGTCGGTAGTGTCCTTGCCTGTGCAGTAGCGCTCGTCAACGCCATTGGTTCTCATGGCACGCCACTTGTAGTGGTCGCCGCCTAACCACAGCTCGGTGATGCTCTTGAAGCGATGGTCGTTGGCCACCATCTCGGGAATAAGATGGCAGTGATAGTCGATGATGGGCATCTTTGCCGCATGGTTGTGATACAAGTCCTGGGCCACCTCGGTCTCCAGCACGAAGTTCTTGTCATTGAATTGCTTCATAGTCGTTGATGGTTATTTGTTTTTGAATATGGTGTTTCGGAGTTGCAAAGATAATGAAATTCTTCCATACATTAGCATATTTAACCTCTTTTTGAAGAAAAATTAACTCTTTAAGGCCACAGCTCTTGGCAGTTACGGGAAATTTGCATACCTTTGCACGCACAAAGAATGTGGTGGGAGGACACCACCCCACCCAAAACAACCTTTTGACAACTCTTTGACAGCTAATGAAAAAATGAGATTATCTTCTACAAAAAACCTGATAGCGACAGCTCTTACAGCCATGCTCATGGCCTCATGCGCAGACAGCGAAAGCATGCGCCAGCAGGCATCCCATACGTCACACATGCAGAAAGCCGAAGGCGATTCCACCATTTACGGATTGGCATGTGAGGGATGCAACGACACGATTATCGTTATGCTCACAAACATTGACCTTCAACCGGACACGTTCAACGTGCTGCAGGCATCAATGCTGCACAGGGTTTTCGGACGTGTCAAGACCGGCGACGAAATTGCCATTGTACCCAACAGGGAAGATGGCACAACGGCCGACATGGTCATCGACTTGCAACAGATGAAAGACTCGTGGTGCTACATGGTAACGCCACAGCTGCGCAGGCGCGCCTCTATTAGCGACTCTCTGCACCAGCAGATGCTTCTTAACATGCCCGACTCCGTGCGCCGCCGCCTGTTGAAGCCAGTAGAGTTCGGCTTCACTCTCGAAGGCAACCACATAGTGCGCTCTATAGGCATGATTCCGCAACAGTCAAGAGACAACAGTCCTGTGGTGTACCCGAAGGTTAAGCGCTACAGGGAGTGGCACATCTTCAACGGACGTCTGGTGCTCAGCAACGCTAACACGGACACCCTCCGCCGCAATATACCAACCGTCAGCGACACTGCCGAATTCGTGCAATTGCGTCGCGACACCCTTGTGCTGCGCTTCACCAATGGTACTCAGCAACAATACTACAGAAAGTAATAACAATACAATCGACCCAGTCTTACTGTAGAAGAGCATTGACAGCCTCCTTGTCAAGATTCAGGTTCTCGGCAATGGTTTCTATAGTCTGCCCTGCCTGCATAAGCATTTTTACCAATGTTTGTAGCTGGCCGTCCTTCTCCGCAAGCTGGCCGTCCTTCTCCGCAAGCTGACCGTCCTTCTCCGCAAGCTGACCGTCCTTCTCCGCAAGCTGGCCGTCTTTCTCCGCAAGCTGGCCGTCCTTCTCAGCAAGCTGGCCGTCCTTCTCCGCAAGCTGACCGTCCTTCTCCGCAAGCTGACCGTCCTTCTCAGCTAGCTGGCCGTCCTTCTCCGCAAGCTGACCGTCCTTCTCCGCAAGCTGGCCTATTTTCTCGGCAAGGTCTCTTTCTAAACCATACACCTTGCCCTCCTGCTCCTTGATGATGGAGTAATACTCGTCCTCCACATTCATGTCCTGACGCATCTCAATGTTTGCTGCAGCCATCATAAGGCGGTGGAAGATGGGCTGCATGTCGCTATCGGCACTGTCGAACGTCTTTTCGTCAAGCGTAAGATAGTGCTGGCTGTCGTGGCTCACGCGAGTCTGGTCGAAGATGCTCAGAACCTTATCCAAACGGTTGTTAACCTTGCCGTGAAGGCGCGGTATCTGAACGATGATGCTGTCGTGG